>CAYLND010000369.1:0-1518 GCA_964384905.1 uncultured Acidobacteriota bacterium | reverse complement strand
CCTGGCCCGCGAGGCGGAGCGGCGCGGGCTGGCGCGCGCGGCCGCCTGGATCGCCACCGCCCTCGCCGGCCTGACGGCGATCCAGACGGTCCTGGTGGCCCGGCAGACGCCCCTGGTCCGGCTGCGATCGGTCAAGGGGGTGGTCGAGGAGCGACCCCTGTACGAGAAATGGAACTCCTTCTCGCGCATCCGCGTCCGCCCCGCGCCCACGGGCAACCCGCTCGGCTGGGGGATGAGCACGGTCTACAGGCCGCAGCGCCCGGTGCGCCAGTTGATTCTCGACATCGACGGCGGTGCCTCCACGGTGCTGACCGAGTTCCACGGAGTCCCCTCCGACGTCGAGCACCTGCGTCACGACGTCACCAGCCTGGTGCATTACCTGCGGCTGCGCGCGCGCGTGCTGGCGATCGGGGCCGGGGGAGGCCGCGACGTGCTCGCGGCGCTGATCTTCGGCCAGCGTCAGGTCGTCGGCGTCGAGATCAACGAGGAGATCCTGCGCGCCGTGAACGAGCGCTTCGGCGAGTTCACCGGTCATCTCGAGCGCGACCCGAGAGTCGTCTTCGTGAACGACGAGGCGCGTAGCTTTGTCGCGCGCCAGCGCGAGCGCTACGACGTCATCCAGGCGTCCCTGATCGACACCTCGGCGGCGACCGCCGCCGGGGCCTTCGTGCTGACGGAGAACTCGATCTACACGACCGACGCCTGGAAGGTGTTCCTGGATCACCTGGCGCCGCGCGGTATCCTGACCTTTTCCTGGTTCTTCTTCCCCGACCTGCCGGGCGAGATGTACCGGCTGACCGGGCTGGCGCGCGCCGCGCTGGTCGAGCGCGGCGCGGGCGACGTGCGCGCCCGCGTCATCCTGGTCCGCCAGAAGACCGCCGGCAAGAGCGTCGGCACCATCCTGGTCAGTCCGGACGCGTTCTCGGCGGACGACATGGCGGCGCTCGAGACGGTGGTGCGCGCGGAGCGCTTCGACGTCGTCCTCGCGCCCGGGTCGGCCGGGGACCCGGCTTTCGTGGCGATCGCTTCCGGAGCCGCGCCGGACACGCTGGGCGCCGACCCGCCGCTGCGCATCGACCCGCCGACGGACGACCGGCCGTTCTTCTTCAACATGCTCCGCCTGCGGGACGCCGTCCTCCCCGGCCGGATGACCCAGGGAAGCCTGGGCGGGAACCAGAAGGCGGTCGTCATGCTGTGCGCCCTCCTGGCAGGCGCCGTGACGCTCGCCCTGGCCTGTCTGGCCGTTCCGCTCGTCCTGGCGACGCGACGGCCGGCGCGCGCAGGGGCCGTTCCATGGCTTCTGTTCTTCGCGGGAATCGGGCTCGGCTTCATGCTGATCGAGATCTCTCAGATGCAGCGCCTGATCATTTTTCTCGGGCATCCGACCTACGGCCTCTCGGTGGTGCTGTTCGCGCTGCTTCTCGCGGGCGGGGCCGGCAGCTTCTGCACGCGCCAGCCGGAGCCCTCGGGCCCGGCCGACGCGGACGCGCCCGTGCCGCGCGCTCCGGCCGGGCCCCG
>CAYLND010000368.1:0-1524 GCA_964384905.1 uncultured Acidobacteriota bacterium | reverse complement strand
GCGGTCCGATCCCCGCGGGATCCCCGAGGCGCCCGAGCGAGGCGGCGGCGAGGCGGCGCACGCCCTCGTCCTTGTCGGCCACCGCCCCCGCGAGCGCCGGCAGCGCGCGCGGGTCCGACACGAAGCCGAGATCGTAGACGGCGTCGGCGCGCACCAGCGGATCCCTGTCCTCGAGATCGCGCACGCAGGCCTGGACGTGCCCCCGGGCGGCGCTGAAGCCCCGCACCGTCTTCACGACCACGTCCGGGCGCCGCACCTCGACGCGGACGCTGCGGCGCCTCTTGTCCGCGAGCTTCGGGTCGATGTCGTACGCCAGGTAGTACTGGCTGAGGAATTCGTCCCCGAGACGGGCGAACAGGGTCGCCAGATCGCCGCCGGTGTAAAGGAGACGGCCGCCGGTCTCCTCCACGAACCCCTCGAACGGCAGCCAGGAGGTGGCGCCGATGCCGGGCCGGATGCCGTACACGACGGTCTGCGTGCGGAAGCACAGACGCAGGAGGTCCTGCAGGTAGAGCGACTGGTAGACCGACGACCCTCGCTCGATGTCGTTGTCGAGCCCGTCGCTCACGACCAGGATCACCTTGCGCCCGGGCCGCTCGCGCAGATCGCGCAGGGTCCCGTCGATCGAGCGGAACAGCTGGGTTCCGCCCCAGGCGATGCCGATCTGTCCCAGGGTCTTCTCGGGGGCGGTCGGATCACCGGTGAATTTCTGCAGAACGGTCAGCTGATCGTTGAACTTCGCGACCATGATCTCGTCCCCCGGTCGCAGACCCTTCAGGAGCGCCTGCGCCGCCTCCCGCACCCGCTTCACCTGGCCCGTCATGCTGTAGGAAAAGTCGAGCAGGATCGCCACCGACAGCGGCCGGTCGCGCCGGTCCCCTTCGCGCGCGAAATCCTCCAGCTCGACGGCTTGCTCGTCCTCCGTGACGGTGAAGTCGTCGCGCCGCAGATCGCGCACCGGACGCCCCTGCCGGTCGATCACCGTGACGGTCAGTCCGACCCTGAGGTACGGGCGCTCCACCACCCGGACGTAATCGCGATACGGCGCGGCGACCGGCGGCTCCCCTGCCGACGGAGCACCGCCCGGCGCGCCCAGGAGCACCGCGACCAGCGCGAGAGTCGATCCTGTCCGTCGCGGCCGCACAGTCCACCTCCGTCCCTATTCTCCACCCGGAACGGCCGCGCGCGCGACCCCGTGCTGCAGCGGGTCCTGTCGGCGTGCAGCACGACCGGGACGCCCCGCGTGCCGGCGGGTCTGGTGCGGCGCGCCACCCTGTGCGAAGATGCCGGGCGTCCGGAGAATCACGAGGCAGCCATGAAGATGGAGCAGGAGGGGTACCGGCGTCGGGCGGGCGAGGAGCTCGAGTTCGTGTGCCAGCGACTGGACGCGGACGAGATCGAGATCCTCGGGAAGGCGCTGCGCCGCGGTCTGTTCGAGATCTACAAGGCGGTCGTGCTGCACGAGCTGGCGGCGGGTCGTCTCGATCGCCTGGAAGCCGCGCGCAGGCTGGGGTCGCTCGTCGT
>CAYLND010000367.1:0-1560 GCA_964384905.1 uncultured Acidobacteriota bacterium | reverse complement strand
ACGCTCAACTATATCTATGCAGATGTGTTCTTCTGCGTTGACGTCTTGGGGTCGGGTAAAGAAGGAGGTCCAGGTGTTCTTCATTTTTCCCAGGGAGCGTGGTTAGGAATCGCAATACTCATGGAGATCCCCATTGCGATGATTCTGCTGTCGCGGATCCTGAAGCCCACAGCAAATCGCTGGGCGAACATCGTCGCGGGCATAATAGAAACTGCCGCTGTTCTCTTGACCAGTTTCATCCTTCCGATCCTTCATCTCATGGGAACCTCTTCTTACTATTTGTTCTTTGGAGCGATAGAAGTCGCTTGTACTTCGCTGATCGTTTGGTACGCATGGAGATGGCCGAGAGAAACCGCCCCCTGAATTGGGGTAACTGTTGGTCGGCTGATGGGAAATCATCCCCTGTGGGGGCCGCCGAAAAAAAGACGGCGGCAAACTGACCCACGACCCGCGGGCGCGGCGTCTTCGGTGCCGTGGCCGGGGATGCTATAATCTTCCGTCCCGCCAAAAGCCAGCCACCACCCGGCTTTCGCGGACGGCAGCGGGGGAACGTGATGAAGGGCGTGATCGAAGTCGACGACTCCAACTTCGAGACCGAGGTGCTGCGCTCCCCTCTGCCCGTCCTGCTCGATTTCTCGGCGGAGTGGTGCGTGCCGTGCAAGAAGCTGGAGCCGGTCGTCGAGGCCGTGGCGGGCGAGTACGCGCAGCGTCTGAAGGTCGCCCATCTGGACATCGACAAGGCCCAGGCAACCGCGGTCAAGTACGGCATCCTGTCGGTGCCGACGGTCCTGTTCTTCAAAGGCGGCAAGGTCCTGGACCAGCTTCTCGGATATGTCCCGAGGGAGAAGCTGGTCGAGAAGATCGCCCGGATCCTGTGAGACGACTCGCCCCGAAGGGCATCGGCAGAGTCCTGGCGCCGGTCCTGGCGCTGGCGCTCCTCCTCCCCGGGCGGGCGGCGGCTCAGAAGATGCCGACCGTCGGCCCTTCGCCCGGCAACCGGGTCGGGAACCTCGCCCACGACTTCACGCTCAAGGATCTCGACAACCACTCGCACAGCCTGAAGGAGCTGCGTGGGAAGCGCGTGGTCCACGTGGTCTTCTGGGCCACCTGGTGCATCCCGTGCATGGAAGAGGTTCCGACCCTGCGCGCCACGTACGAGAAATACCGCGAGCGCGGGCTTCAGGTTCTCGGCATCGCCGTGGACATGAGCCAGAGCCAGGAGGATGTGCGCGCCGCCGCGCGCAATCTCAAGATCAATTACCCGATCCTCTGGGACGACGGCGGAGCGCTCCTGGATCGTTACGCGGTCTCCTACATTCCGCAGAACTTCCTGATCGGCAAGGACGGCGTCATCCGCTACGCCGGGACCAGCCTGCCCCCCGACTACGACACGATGCTCGAGGCGCTCCTCAAGGAGGACGGCGCGGTCTCGTCCTCGGGGCGTCGGCACTGACGGGCGCGTTCTAGCTCGGAAGTCACCGACGCGAGACGCGGCGCGCTGCCCCCGCCGGGCACGGGTCCGCGACGCTGCGCGTCGCTCCCCTCGGCTCGCCTCGCGCC
>CAYLND010000366.1:0-1616 GCA_964384905.1 uncultured Acidobacteriota bacterium | reverse complement strand
GCCAGCGTCTCGCGGCCCCGCTCGATGCGACCCTGGAGGCGCGACAGGAAGTCGCGCGGCAGCGGCGGCGTCTCCTCGTGCAGCTCGAGGGTCAGCCCGCGATGGAACTCCACCTGCTCCCGCAGCGCGGCGTCCGTCTGGATGCGCCGCTCGAAATCGCTCCGCTGGTCGTTCGGCAGGCGGGCGTCGAGATACCGATTCATCGTCTCGAACACGAAGGGCGACAGCTTCCGGCTGCCCTCCTCCAGACCCGCGCGCGCCTGCAGAAGCCGGGCGTACACGACATCGGCGGCCATGTCCAGTACCCGGCCGATCGTTTCGTACTCGAGGCCCTCCGCGAGACGCAGGATCAGGACGGCGCGCGACACGGGATCGAGACGCGACAGCGCCCGCCGGAGCGCATCATGAGTCAGGGAGGGCGGCGCTGATCCCGGGCCGGTCCCCTTGCTCCCGCTCGGGAGGCGCTCCCTCCACATCCCGATCAGGAGACGGTTCAAGAACTCCTCGACCTGCCGTTCGGTCGCCGGGAAATCGGGCGCCAGCACCGACCGGGTCATGACATCCATCGTCAGATCGTCGGCCTCGGCACCGTCCCCCGTCAGGTGATAGGCGAGCACGTACAGACGGCGGGCGTAGCGTTGGATGATCTCGTCGGTGTCGAGCGGACCGGCACCCGGATCCATCAGGACTTCTTCGGACCCTTGCCAGGCGTCTTTCCGCCGATGGAGCGATGGATGGTGTAGAGCCTGCGGTGCGCCGATTGCGGCGGAGGCTCCGGCTTCGGCGGAGCCGGTGGCTCCGTCGACCCCGGGATTCCCTTCAGGACTTCCTCGAACAGTTTGTGGCTGGCCCTCTTGCGGCTGGCGGGCAGCTGCCCCTGACGGAACTGGTGCTCGGACAGGCAGGTGTTGCAGCGGACTTTCTTCACCTCGTCGCCGACCATTCCGACGACGCCGTGGTTCATGATCAGGCGGCAGCGGGGGCAGTAATCATCGATGACATCCCCCAGCCGGACCCGACGAGGCTCCATGCGATGGCGCTCCCGGGGCGGTGGATCCTGCGAGGCGACATGATACTACAGCCGGCCGTTCGCCCCGTCGCGCCGGGCCGGAGATTGACTTTGCGGAGGCGCTGTGGCAGATCAGGCGCTCCATGTCCGCCCGGTACCCGGGCATCGCCCGCGTCTGCTTCCACCTGAACTGGCTCTTCCTCGCCCTCTGGACGCTCTACCTTCTCGGCCCCGACGCGATGGGCGTGCTGCGGCTCGATCGGAGCGGCCTCGCCTACGCCCTCCTGGCCGGCGGTCTGTTCGCCGCCCATTTCGTCCTCGTCAGCACCGGGATCATCGCCCTGTTCGTGGTGATCATCGAGGTGCACGCCGAGCGGCCGGTCCGCGGTTTCGCGAGCGTCCTCTCCGCCCTGGCGCTGCCGCTGGCGTCCTTCCTCTATTTCGCGGCACGCTACATCGCCGAGGTCCGTCGGTTCCTGCGCGCTCATCCTTGAAGCGCGCTCCCGCCCGCGACGAGCGCGTCCCGTTGCGGTTCGCCGGCCGGCGTCGCTTCTAAATAGCCGTCCACGATTCGGAGCAGGTGCGTTTGTTGTCAAGCAGCAACGCG
>CAYLND010000365.1:0-1622 GCA_964384905.1 uncultured Acidobacteriota bacterium | reverse complement strand
GTTGCCCGCCGACGGCGCGGCCGCCACCCGCACGCCGCGCGCCGCGGCGACCGACACCGCCACCGCCATGCCGCGTGCCTTGAAGGAGCCGGTCGGGTTGACCGCCTCGTCCTTGACGAACAGCGACTCCAGGCCGAGCTCGTCTCCCAGCCGGCGGGCCCTGACGAGCGGCGTCAGGCCCTCCCCGAGGCTGATCGGCGGAACGTCGGGGAGCATCTCGGCGTAGCGCCAGAGCGTCGGCTCCCGTCCCGGCAGACGATCGCGCCGGAGGGCGGCGCGCGCCTCGTCCATCCGGTAGCGCGCCAGAAGCGGCGAGCCGCACGCGCAGGTGAGCCCGTCCTCGGGAGCGCGGGCGGCGCAGCGCGGGCAGTCGAGATGATCGAAGCAGCTGCTCACCGGACCTGACGCATGCGGGCGAGGAACGCCGGGGCGTCTTCGAAGCCGTAGACGCGCAGATCCTTGCGCTCGTTTCCGGCGCTGTCGACGAACACCAGGGTCGGCAGACCGATGATGTCGAAGCGATCGCGAATCTGCCGGACCGCCGGCGACTCGTACTGCGTCAGGTCGGCCTTCAGGAGGACGAAGCGGGCGGCGTCCGCCTGCACCTCCGGGTCGGTGAAGGTGAACCGCTCCAGCTCCTTGCAGGACAGGCACCACTCGGCGGAGAAATCGATCAGGACCGGCTTGCCGGCGTTCATGGCGCGGGCGTACGCCTCGTGCGTGTAGGTCTCCCAGTGCGCCCCGGCGCGCTGGGCGAGAAGCGGCCGGGCGAACCAGGCGCCGAGCGCGACGACCAGGACGCCGACGGCGAACTTGAGCGCCGGGAAGAGACGCGACGCCAGCCGGGTCTTCTCGAGGAGCCCCAGGTACAGACCGGCGCCGGCGGCGAACCCGAGCACCAGGAGACCCATCGTGCGGTCGGCCAGGAAAGGCTGCAGGAAATAGAGTGCCACTCCCAGGAGAGAGATGCCCATCACCTTCTTGGCGTAGTTGAGCCACTCGCCGGAGCGCGGCAGGCTGCTGAGCGAGCCGGAGAAGACTCCGAGGACGAGATTCGGGAGCCCCATGCCGACCGCCATGACGAAGAAGAGACAGAAGCCGAGGAACGGATTGCCCGAGGCCCCGACGAACGCCAGAAGACCGACCACGAACGGTCCGATGCAGGGCGCGGCGACCAGACCGACCGTCAGACCCATCACGACCGCGCCGATCGGCCCCCGCCGCCCGACGCCCAGGCGCGTCAGGGACGAGGGCAGCCGCACCTCGAACAGCCCGAACATCGACAGCGCCATGAGCACGAAGAGGATGACCAGACCCCCGACCACCCACGGGCTCTGCAGCGTCGAGCCGATCAGACCGCCGGAGAGCCCGGCCACCACGCCGAGGACGGAATAGGTCAGCGCCATACCGAGCACGTACAATGCGGGCAGACCGACGCGGCCGAGCCAGCTCGTGCGCGCCTGCGCGGCGAAGAAGCCGATGGTCACCGGCATCATCGGATAGACGCAGGGCGTCAGGTTCAACGCCAGCCCCCCCAGGAACACCAGCCCCAGGAGGGACAGCATCCCTTTCCGGGCCAGGACCGCGCCGACGCTGCCCCCGGCCGCGAGCCCGCCGGGGGA
>CAYLND010000364.1:0-1678 GCA_964384905.1 uncultured Acidobacteriota bacterium | reverse complement strand
CCGATCCGCAGCTTCAGCGAGGCGAACAGACCCGCGGTGAGAAATCCGGGCTAGGAGCGCGCCGTCCGGCGCCGGCCGCCCGGCTGTTGCCGCCCGGCGCGCCCGCCGCTATACTCCCGCGCCGTCCCTGCCGGACGCACGTTCCTGTAGACAGGAGGCGTTATGAGGATTGCCCCGTTCCTGGCCCTGGCGCTTGGCCCTCTGGTGACCCTCTCCGCGACGGTCGCCGCCCCTCCCGCGGTCCCGCCCGCGCTCAAGCGCGCGCTCGACGCCGCCGACGCGAAGAGAATCGACGCGGACCTGCGCTTTCTCGCGGACGATCTCCTGGAGGGTCGCGGCACGGGACAGAAGGGCGGTCGGCTCGCGGCGCTTTATCTCGAGACCCGCTTCCGCCTGATCGGCCTGCAGCCGGGCGCGTCGAAGGACTCGTACCTCCAGGAGGTGCCCCTCGTCGGTGTGGAGACCCAGCCGCAGAGCCAGCTCGCGATCGTGGCGGGCGAGAGGACGATCGAGGCGCGCTGGCTCGACGACTATGTCGCCAACACGAGGACCCAGAGGGACCTGGAGGAGATCGACGCGCCGCTGCTGTTCGCCGGATACGGCATCGTGGCGCCCGAGTATCAGTGGGACGATTTCAAGGGAGCGGACGTCAAGGGCAAGGTCCTCGTGCTGCTGGTGAACGACCCCCCGTCGGACGACCCGACCCTGTTCGGCGGCAAGGCGCTCACCTACTACGGTCGCTGGACCTACAAGTTCGAGAGCGCCGCCCGGGCCGGCGCCGCCGGAGCCATCCTGATCCACACCGACGAATCGGCGGGTTACGGCTGGAGCGTGGTGCGCAACTCCTGGGGTCGCGAGACCCCGTTCGTCGCCCTCGCTCCCGGGGGTCCGGCGCCGCTGCAGATCGCCTCCTGGGTCACCGAATCATTCGGGCGCGACATCCTGAAGTCGGCCGGACAGGATTTCGATGCGCTGCGCGCCGCGGCCGCCACCCGGAGCTTCCGCCCGGTGCCGCTGCCGCTGCGCGTGCGCGCGCGGCTCGTCTCGAAGACCCGTCCGATCATGACGTGGAACGTGATCGGGAGCCTTCCCGGCGCCGATTCCAGGCTGCGCGATCAGGCGGTCGTGTACACGGCGCACTACGACCATCTGGGTCGCGGCAACCCCGAGAACGGAGACGACATCTACAACGGGGCCCAGGACAATGCCTCGGGCGTCGCGACGCTCCTCGAGACCGCGCGACTGTACACGCTTCTGGCGAGCCCTCCCAGGCGCAGCGTCC
Source organism: uncultured Acidobacteriota bacterium (assembly GCA_964384905.1). GTDB lineage: Bacteria > Acidobacteriota > Polarisedimenticolia > Gp22-AA2 > Gp22-AA2 > Gp22-AA3. Next base: position 396 of record CAYLND010000364.1, on the reverse strand, counting down.
TGTTCATCGCCTGCGCCGCCGAGGAGGGGGGCCTGCGCGGGTCCGAGTACTACGCCACCCATCCGGTCGTTCCCACGCACCTCACCGCCGCCAACATCAACATGGACGGCACGCCGGTCTGGGGCCAGCCGCGCGACTTCACCTTCCTGGGAGCCGACCGCTCGACGCTGCGCGCCGTGGTGGACGAGGCGTCCCGGGCCCTCGACTTCAGGCCGGTTCCGGATCACCATCCCGAGCAGGGCTCGTTCTATCGCTCCGACCAGTTCAATTTCGCCAAGGTCGGCATCCCGGCCTTCAGCCTCGACCCCGGCCAGGACTATCTCGGCAAGCCGGCAGGCTACGGGGAGAAGATCTGGAACGAGTACGAGGAAAAACGCTACCACCGGCCGAAGGACG
>CAYLND010000363.1:0-1753 GCA_964384905.1 uncultured Acidobacteriota bacterium | reverse complement strand
ACGCGACGCGGCCGACGAGGTACGCAGCCGGCTCGCGTCGATCTCAGGCCACCCTCGGCCCACGCCGGCATGCGGGACACGCAACGCGGCCGACGAGGTACGCAGCCGGCTCGCGTCGATCTCAGGCCACCCTCGGCCCACGCCGGCCTCAAGGACCCCGCTACAATGACCGCTCTCGAGGGCCGGGTCGCCGTGGTGACCGGTGGCACCGGGGCGCTGGGGCAAGCGGTCACCTTGCGACTCCTCGCCGACGGGGCGATCGTCGCGGTGCCCTATGCCGTCGAGGCGGAGCGTGAGCGGCTGACCCAGCGCGTCGCCGCCGCCGACCGCCAGCGGCTTGTCTCGCAATTGGTCGACGTGGTCGACGTCAAGGCCATGGCCGCGTTCGCCGAGAGCGTCGTCGCCGCGCGGGGCAAGATCGACGTCCTGGTGGCCGGCGTCGGGGGCTTCGCCGGGGGCTCGCTCGTCGAAACGGACCTCGAGACCTGGAAGCGCATGCTCGATCTCAACCTGACCAGCGTCTTCAGCGTCGCGAAGGCCGTGGTCCCCGCGATGGTCCGCGCCCACTACGGCCGGGTCGTCGTGGTCGCCTCCCGCGCTGTGGTACCTCCTTCCGGCGGTTTCATCGCCTATACCGTCGCCAAGGCCGGGGCGATCGCGTTCACCCAGGCGCTAGCCCAAGAGGCCCAGTCCCACGGGATCACCGTCAACGCAGTGCTGCCAAGCACCATGGACACCCCGGCGAACCGCGCCGCGATGCCCGACAGCGAACGGAAGGGCTGGGTGCCGGTCGAGGCCGTCGCCGACGCGATCGCCGTGCTCGCCCGTGAGGCGTCCGGACACATCACCGGCACCCTCCTGGCCATCTGAAAGGCCGGGCATCCGAGGGGTTCGGGGAGTCCGGAAACCGGCCGCTTTAGGGTCCCCGCCCGTAAACGATCAGATACGGCATGCGTCCAATCAATCAGTGGTTTAAGCGGTCAGATTCCAGTAACGGAGGGACCGATGAAGCCTCTGATGACGATGGCCGTGGGAGCGGTAGTGCTGGCGCTGGGTTATGGCGCCGCAGACGCCCAGAACGGGCGGATCCGACAAGATCGGCAGGATGTGCGCCAGGACCGGCGGGATATACATCAGGACAACCGGGACATTCGGCAGGACCGGCGTGACCTCGCCGGGGATCGGCGCGAACTGGCGCAGGACGAGAAGGCCGGACGGACCGGCCAGGTCAAGCAGGATCGCGCGGATATCCGGAGCGACAAGCGGGACCTCCGCTCGGACGTCCGCGACCGGCGCGACGACCGGCGCGACCTCCAGAGTGACCGGCGCGATCTCCGAGCCGCTCAGGACGTCAAGCGGGACCGCCAGGACGTTCGCCAGGATCGCCGAGACCTCCATCAGGACAACCGAGACATCCGCCAGGACCGGCGCGATCTCGTCGGAGATCGGCGCGAGCTCGCTCAGGACGAGAAGGCCGGACGGACCGGCCAGGTCAAGCAGGATCGCGCGGACATTCGCAGTGACAGACGCGACCTCCGTTCGGACGTTCAGGATCGGCGCGCCGATCGGCGCGACCTTCGGCAGGATCAGCGCGATCTGGCGGACGACCGGGGTCGGTAGAAACCGGGAACGCTTGCCGCACGACAGTCGGGAGTGACAAGGTGAAGGGTGAAGGGGCAACAGGCGAGTGGAGCCCGGGGACGAAGCGCTCTGTGAGCGCGTGGCCAGGCGAGACGAGGCGGCGTTCGACCTC
>CAYLND010000362.1:0-1758 GCA_964384905.1 uncultured Acidobacteriota bacterium | reverse complement strand
GTGCTCATCGGCGAGATGCGCGACCTGGAGACCATCGAGTCCGCGCTGCGCATCGCCGAGACGGGCCACCTCACCTTCGGCACGCTGCACACCAACTCGGCGGCGCAGACCATCAACCGCATCATCGACGTCTTCCCGTCGCACCAGCAGCCGCAGATCCGCGCGCAGCTCTCGTTCGTGCTCGAAGGAATCCTCTGCCAGGCGCTCCTGCCGCGCGCGAATGGGAAGGGTCGGGCCATGGCCATGGAGATCCTCGTGCCCAACGCCGCCATCCGCAACCTGATCCGCGAGGACAAGGTGCATCAGATCTACTCCATGATGCAGACGGGACAGGCCAAGTACGGAATGCAGACTTTCAACCAGTCGTTGGCGACGCTGTACTTCAAGAAAAACATCTCCCTGCAGACCGCGCTGGCGCGGTCGTCCAATCCGGACGAGCTGCAGGAAATGATCTCGCGCGGAGCTGGGGCGCTCTATCCCCAGGGTGGTCCGCAGCCGGCGGCCGCGGGGGCAGCGCGGCCGCGCACGGCGTAACCTGAGCCGGACGGGCGTCCGGCGTCACCGGCCCAACGGGAGGAAACCATGCCGCAGTTCGAGTGGAAGGGAACGAGAGGGGGACAGGTTCAGACCGGAGTTCTCACGGCCGACACCAAGGAAGCCGTGATGACCCAGCTCCGGCGGCAGCGGATCGAGCCGACGGTCGTCAAGGAGAAGGGCAAAGAGATCGCCGTGCCCAAGTTCGGAGGGAAGGTCCCTCCGCAGCTCGTGGCGATCTTCACCCGGCAGTTCTCGGTCATGATCGACGCCGGCCTGCCGCTCGTGCAGTGCCTGGAGATCCTCAGCGCGCAGCAGGAGCACAAGGTCTTCAAGCGCGGTCTCATCCAGATCCGCCAGGACGTCGAGTCGGGCTCCAGCCTGGCCGACGCCATGCGCAAACACCCCAAGATCTTCAACGACCTCTTCACCAACATGGTCGCCGCGGGTGAGGCCGGCGGTATCCTCGACACCATCCTTCAGCGCCTGGCCCAGTACATCGAGAAATCGGTCAAGCTCAACAGCCAGGTCAAGTCGGCGATGATCTACCCCGTCGCCGTCATCTCCATCGCCTGCATCGTCGTGGCCGTCATTCTGTGGAAGGTCATCCCGGTCTTCGCCGCCCTCTTCAAGGGCCTCGGCGCCGAGCTCCCCGGGCCGACCCTCTTCGTCATCGCCCTCTCCAACTTCATCTCCGACTACTGGTGGCTGATCGGCGCGGTGCTCATCGCCGGCATCTACTCCATCCGCCGCTATCACGAGACGTACAAGGGCAAGCGCGTCCTCGACGGCCTCATTCTGAAGATGCCGGTCCTGGGCATCCTCATGCGCAAGATCGCCGTGGCCCGCTTCTGCCGCACCCTGTCGACGCTCACCGCGTCGGGCGTTCCCATCCTCGACGGTCTGACCATCACCGCCAAGACGGCCGGCAACTCGATCGTCGAGGACGCCATCATGGCCACCCGCAAGTCGGTCGAGGAGGGCAAGACCATCAGCGAGCCCCTCGGCGAGACGGACGTCTTCCCGGCCATGGTCGTGCAGATGATCTCGGTCGGCGAGCAGACGGGTGCCCTGGACACCATGCTCTCCAAGATCGCCGATTTCTACGAGGACGAAGTCGATGTGGCCGTGGCCGGCCTCATGAAGCTGCTCGAGCCGGTCCTCATCGCCTTCCTCGGCGTGGCCATCGGCGGCATCGTCATCGCCATGTACATGCCGATGTTC
>CAYLND010000361.1:0-1815 GCA_964384905.1 uncultured Acidobacteriota bacterium | reverse complement strand
GCGCGCTCCGGCCTCCTTCGGGGTCGCCGGGTCCGCGTCGGCGCCGCTCTGGATCTCTTCCACGATGAGGCGCGCGTCCCCCATGTCGCGCAGCCGCCTCTTCGGGTCGCGCTCGAGACAGCGGACGAGCAGGCGGCGCAGACCCCCGGGCGTCGACTTCGGCAGCGTGCCCCACGGGATCTCGTGACGCAGCACCGCGGCCAGCGTGTCGCTGACCGTCTCTCCCGCGAACAGCCGCGTCCCGGTCAGCATCTCGAAGACGACGACCCCGAAGGCCCAGACGTCGACCCGCCTGTCGACGGGCCGGCCGCGGACCTGCTCCGGGGCCATGTAGGCCGCCGTCCCGAGCAGCGATCCGACCATCGTCCCGCCCTGCGCCAGCGTCGGTGACTGTGTCATGTCGGGGGGACCGTCGCCCTCGGGCCCGCCGGCATACGCCTTGGCGAGACCGAAATCGAGGACCTTCACCTTCCCTTCGGGGGTCACCTTCACGTTCGCCGGCTTCAGATCGCGGTGGACGATCCCCCTGTCGTGCGCCTCCTCGAACGCCTCGGCGATCTGCCGCGCGATCTCGAGGGTGTCGTCGAGCGGGACCGGACCCCGCGCCAGGCGCTGGGCGAGATCGTCGCCCGCCACCAGCTCCATCACCAGACACTCGCGCGGGCGCCCGCCGTCGAGACGGGCGACCTCGAAGCCGTACAGGTGGGCGATGCCGGGATGATTGAGCGTGGCGAGGAGCCGCGCCTCCCGCTCCAGACGGGCCACGCGCTCCGCGTCGGCCGCGAGAGCCTCGGGCAGCATCTTGATCGCGACGTCGCGCCCGAGCTTCGTGTCGCGCGCGCGATAGACCTCCCCCATGCCGCCCGCCCCCAGGGGGGCGAGGATCTCGTACGGACCTATCCGGAGTCCGGCGGGGACGCCCATCGGGCATGAGGATACAGCGAATGCGGCCGCGGGCGAAAACGGGGCGGCGCGGCAGGTTCCCCCGCCGTCACCGCGCCCGGCGACGCCGCGTCGGCGATCCCGATGAGGCTCTCCGGGCTCGGTCAGCGAAGGTCGGAGGAGCCTACGTTTCCACCCGCGGCGAGATGGAGTACTTCCGCATCTCCCGACTAATTGCCGCCCACGACGCCGGTCGCGTAATCCTCGAGATGCACCTGCGCGCCGAACCCGTAGCCGGGCTTCAGCGGCTCGGTGAGCGTCTGGCTGTCTTCGGCCACGGTCCGGCCGTCGACCTTCACCGCGATCCGCACGCGCGATCCGATCTTCGGCGCATCGACGTCCACCTCCGCCGTTCCGGAGACCTTGGCCGGCACCTCGATCTTGTAGGTCCGCTGCCCGGGCTCGATTCTCTCCCACGTCTCCAGATACTTGTGATCGGCGGCGTCGACCCGATCGTTCGTCTCGAAGGTCGCCGAGACGCGCCCGGTGTCCGTCGTCTCGACCTCGATGAAGACCGTCCCGCCTCCGCCGTCCCAGACCTTGTCGGGAATATGACTGCTCGTGGCGCCCGCCTCGCCGGTGAACCACCCCTTGACCGTCCAGAACCCCAGCGTCAGGGCGACCCCCAGGATCCCCAGCGCCACTCTTTTCATCAAGCCGTCCATCGTCTCTCCCCCGCCCCCCACGCCCGGCCGAACGGACGAGGAGTCCGCCACCGGCGGTGAGCCAGGTCAACATAGGAGGCCGAGCCCCGGGGATCAAGCCGTCGCCGACTCGACGTGGATCTCAGTCCGCTCCCCGGGAATCCTCCTGCCCGACAGGTTGCATTCCGGATCACGGCGACATGGCGGCCCCCGATTCGGGAGCGATGCG
>CAYLND010000360.1:0-1847 GCA_964384905.1 uncultured Acidobacteriota bacterium | reverse complement strand
CGGCGTCGCCCTGGAGCAGATGCAACGCATGATGCGCAGCCACCTGACGGGCGTGGCCCGCGCCGGGAACCTGGTCGTCCTGAAGACCGCCCCCGGCCTGGCCCATGCGATCGGCGTCGCCCTCGACCGCGCCGCGCTGGTCGGCGTGGTCGGCACCGTGGCCGGCGACGATACGCTGTTCGCCGCCACGCCGAACCCGTCCCGCGCCCGGGCCCTCGAGCACAGGCTCCGCGGGCTCATCGGGCGCCGGTAGCAGCGCAAGAAAGTCGTTCGCAGCGGCCGGCCCCGAAAAAAGGGGCCGGCCTTTTTTTGTGCCGCGACGCTCCCCCTGTCGCGGCCGGCACCGGGTGGAGGACGCATGTCGATCGGTGGGATGGAGCCGGGGCGAGGCGGAGTGGCGCTGTTCGGCGCGACCGGCTACGCCGGCCGCGAAGCGGCCCGCCTGCTGCAGGCCCACCCGTTCTTCCGCCTGACGGCCGTGTTCGGCGGCCGCGAGCGGGACGGCTGCGCGCTGGCCTCGATCCATCCCTCGCTGCGCGGACTCGTGGACCTGCGGGTTCGCGGGATTTGCGCCGGGAACGGGGACCCCGGAGAAACCCGCCCCGCGGGGGGTGGCGGCGAGCCGGAGGCGATCGCCCGGGCGCTCGTCGAAGAGGGAGTGACGCACGCCCTGCTGGCCACACCCGAGGAGATCTCGATCCCGCTCGCGTCGGCCCTGCTCCGCTCCGGTCTCCGGGTGGTCGACCTGAGCGGCGCCTTCCGGCTTCGTCCGGGCTCGCTGTACCCTGAGTGGTACGGCTTCGAGCATGGCGCGCCGGATCTTCTGGAACGGGCCGCGTACGGCCTGTGCGAGTGGGAGGAGCCGGCGATCCGCGGCGCGGCACTCGTGGCCAATCCGGGGTGCTACCCGACCGCCAGCCTCCTGGCGCTCCTGCCGCTGCGTCGCGCCGGCCTGATCGACACGTCGTGCGCCGTGATCATCAGCGCGCTCTCCGGCGCCTCGGGCGCTGGGCGGCGCCCGCGCGAGGATCTGCTGTTCTGCGAGGTGGACGGCTCGATCCGCCCTTACGGACAGCCGCGCCACCGCCATCTCGCCGAGATCGCGGCCGGCGCCGGTCTCGCGCCGGAGCGCGACATCCTGTTCCTGCCGCATCTGGCGCCGGTCGACCGCGGTCTGCTCTGCACGATCGTCCTGCGCCTGCGCGCCGGCACCGGGTCCCGCGATCTGGCGGCCGCGCTCGAGGGCGCCTACGCCTCGTCCGTTTTCGTGCGCCTGCTCGGCGAAGGAACGCTGCCCTCCACCGGCGAAGTGCGCGGCACCAACACCTGCGTCATCGGCTGGTGCTGCGACGAGCGACACGGCCGGGCCACGCTGTTCGCCGCGCTCGACAACCTGGTGAAGGGCGCGGCCGGTCAGGCGGTGCAGAACCTGAACCTCATGGCGGGGCGGCCGGAAGACGAGGGGCTGCCGCGATGACGACGCGGAGGGCCTCGCCCGCGGCCGGGCGACGGCCGATCGTGCGACCGACGGTGGTGAAGCTCGGTGGCAGCGTGCTGGAGCGCTCCACCGCGGAGGCGATCCTGGCTCGCGTCGCCGCGGCCTGGCGAGCCGGCGAGCCGATCGTGGTGGTTCACGGCGGCGGCGCGGAGCTGAGCCGCTGGCTCGGCCGGCTCGGGATCGCCACGCGCTTCGTCGGCGGCCAGCGGGTCACCAGCGCCGAGGTCCTTCGGGTCGCCCTGATGGTCCTGGGCGGCCTCGTGAATCGGACCCTCGTCGAAGAGCTGGCGCGGCGCGGCGGCGCGGCCGTCGGTCTGACCGGCGCCGACGGCGGCGGCACGGTGGCGCG
>CAYLND010000359.1:0-1870 GCA_964384905.1 uncultured Acidobacteriota bacterium | reverse complement strand
GTCTGCGGGCTGCGCCTCCTCGACCGGCAGCTCCGGCGGCGTCGGGAGCGGCGGCGTCTCCTCTTCCTCGCCTTCCTTGACCTCGAACGGATTGGTGCCGAAGGCGCTCGTCTTGCTCGAGCCGCGCAGGCCGATGTCCCCCTCGGTCCCGATCCAGAGCGGCAGCAGATCCTCCTCGGTGATGTCCGGGGTGCGGATGATGTGCGGCGTCAGGGTCAGCACGATGTCGGTCTGCTGGACGTTCGTGTCGGTGTTGCCGAAGATCCGCTTCAGGACCGGGATGTCGGAGAGACCCGGCACGCCCGTCATCGACTTGCGCTCCTCCTCGCGGATGAGACCGGCGAGCAGGTTGGTCTCCTGGTCCTTCAGGCGGATGGTCGTGTCGATCTCGCGGGTGCCGATGATCGGCTGGGACAAGCCGTTCCCCGCCGACACCTGCCCCGCCAGCGACGACACTTCGACCTTCAGCTTCAGGGTGATCTCCTTGTTGTGGTGCACGCGCGGCTCGACGTCGATGTTGATGCCGACGTTCTGGTAGGTGAACGAGGTGATCGGCACGCCGACCGTCCCGCCCACGGTCGGAGCGGCGTTGAAGGTCGTGGTCGGGATCGGGATCCGGTCGCCGATCCGCACCGTCGCCTTGGCCCCCTCGCTGACCCTGACCTGAGGTTTGGCGATCACCTGCGCATCGGCGTTGGTCTTGAGGAAGTTGACGACCACCCCGGGCACCGGCCCCAGGAGCCAGGAGCCCGCCTGTTTCAGGATGTCCAGGTTGTTGAGCGGCACGCCGCCCGTGCCGCCGTAGGTCATCTGGATCGTCTTGCCGGTGCCGCCGCCGGCCCCGAACAGGTCGATGCCGAGCGTCTGCAGGAGCGTGCGGTTGATCTCCAGAAGCTCGATGTCGACGATCAGCTCCGACTTGGCCTTGTCGTTCGACTCGATGATCTTCTGCGCCACCTGCACCCGGTCGGGCGTGTCGCGGATGGTGATCGAGTTGAGCCGGTCGTTCTGCGCCAGCTGGCGCGCGTCCAGGAGGGTGCGCAGCAGCACCTGGACGTCCTTGACGTCGGCGTTGCTCAAATAGAAGGTCTGCACGACCAGGTCGTCGTACTCCTTGTGCTTCTGCTGGTTGTCGTCGGCGATCAGAAGGGTGTTCTCGTCCCAGATCTTGAAGAAGTGCTTGTTCATGGTCATGAGGGTGTTGAGGGCCTGCTCGAACGTCACGTCGGCGAGGTCGATCGTGGTCTTCTTGTTGAGATCGAGCCTTTCGTCGTAGATGAAGTTGATGCCCGAGGCCTTGCTGAGCGCGTCGTAGATCTTCTTGATCGTCTCGTCCTTGAAGCGCAGCACGATCGGGATGTTCGAGGACGGGTTCAGGTGCGGCGCCACGCGGCCGGGCGCCTCCGATTTGGCCCGCTTCTTGAGCTTCTCCATCTCCGACTCGTCCAGCTTCTGCTGGCGCTGCCACTCCGCCAGCGCCTTGGTCAGCTCGTTGGCGGCGTACTGGTGCGACGGGTCGAGATAGACGGTCTGCTGGAATTCGGCGATGGCGGCGTCGATGCGGCCCGCCTTGACGTACGCCTGCCCCTTGGCGAAGTGGTCCTGCGCCGCCCGCATCTTGGCGCGTGACAGCGCGACCTTGTAGCGCGTGCTCTCCGGCTCGGTGGCGACCGCCTTCGAGAACAGCAGGACGGCGCGGTCGAAGTTCTCCGCCGCCATCTCCTTCTGGCCGGCGGTGTACAGATGATGCGTCGTGGCGCAGGCGCCGAGCGCCAGCGCCGCGGCGAGCGCGGCGGCGACGCCGGCCGCGCGGGCGCGGTGCCCGCGGTGACGGATTCCCTGCGTGCCTGCTGTCCTCACCTCGTCACCT
>CAYLND010000358.1:0-1895 GCA_964384905.1 uncultured Acidobacteriota bacterium | reverse complement strand
GGGGGTCAGCCACAATGTGCGCACCCGGCGGTCCGTCGGGTGCGGGCGGCGCTCATCCCGGTGCCGGGCCGGCGTCTCAGAGGTGGATGCCGCGCGAGAGCAGGCTCAACGCGGCCTCGCCCATCGCCTCGGACAGCGTCGGGTGGGCATGGATCGCCTGGAACAGATCCTCGACGGTCGATTCCAGACGCAGCGCCATCCCGCCTTCACCGATGAGCTCGGTGGCCCTCGGCCCCACGATGTGGATGCCGAGAAGCTCGTCGTAGCGCTCGGCGCCGACCAGCTTGACGAAGCCCTCCTGGGCCGCCATGATGCGCGCCTTCCCGAGCACGGGGATCGGGAACCGCCCGACGCGCACGGCGTGGCCGCGCTGCCGCGCCGCCTGCTCGGTCAGCCCGATGCTGGCGACTTCCGGATCGGAGTAGGTGCAATTGGGGATCTGGTCGTAGTTGATCGGGGCGGGATCCTTCCCGGCGATCGCCTCGACGGCGACGATCCCTTCATGCGAGGCCACGTGCGCGAGCGCCGGCGTCGCCAGGAGATCGCCGATGGCGTAGACCGACGGCTCGCCGGTGCGCATGCGCGCATCCACCTTCACGAAACCGCGCTCGATCGCGACCCGGGTCCCCTCCAGACCGAGATCCTCGGTCACCGCCCGCCGTCCCACCGCCACGAGCAGGACGTCGGCCTTCAGGATCTCCTTGCCGGCTTTCTCGGACTGCACCTGGACCTCGACGCCCTTGCCCGCGACCTTCACGTTCTCCACCCGGCTGCCGACCCGGACGTCGATCCCGCGCTTGCGGAACGCCTTGTGCAGCTCGGCGGACGATTCCTCGTCCTCGATCGGCAGCACCCTCGGGAGCATCTCGACCAGCGTGACGGTGCTGCCGAAGCGCGCGTAGATCGAGGCGAACTCGACGCCGACCGCGCCGGCCCCGAGAATCAGGAGCGTCTTAGGAACGAACTCCAGCGCCAGCGCCTCGGTGCTGGTGACCACCCGGGCGCCGTCCACTTTGAGACCCGGAAGCATCTTCGGCACCGAGCCGGTCGCCAGGATGATCGCCTTCGACGACACGCTCTGCCGGGCTCCGTCGCGGGAGGTGACCTCGACGGCGCCCGGGCCCTTCAGGCGGCCGTGCCCCTGGAGCACCGTGATGCCGTTCTTCTTCATCAGGAACTCGATCCCTTTCGCGTCGCGGCGCACCACGTCGGTCTTGTGCTTGTGGACCGCCTCGAGATCGAGCCGGATGTCGCCGGTCCTGACGCCGAAGCGGGCGGCGTCGCGGACGAGATCGAGGATCTCCGCGCTGTACAGGAGCGCCTTGGTCGGGATGCAGCCGACGTGCAGACAGGTGCCGCCCAGCGCCGGGGACTTCTCGACCAGGGCGGTCCTCAGGCCGAGCTGCGCCGCCCGGATGGCGGCCACATAGCCGCCCGGGCCGCTGCCGATGATGGTGACGTCGAAGCCCGCCTGTGGTTCGGCCACGGTGACCTCCCGTCGTGCCCTGGCGCTTCCGGCCGTCGGACCCCGACGGCGCGCGCGCGCTGGCCGGCGGCGCCCCCGACCGGATGGATTATAACCGCTCACGCGCCGGCGACCTCCCCCCCCGAGGACCCGGGCGCGGGCCGCGGCGCGGCCGCGCCGCCCTTCCCCTCCCTCTGGCGTCCCCTGCTCGGTCCCGTTCCCGGCCGCGGGTGCGGAACGGCGGGCAGCCAGGGCCCGAGGCGGAGGGTCTGGATCGCCAACCCCGCATAGAGCTCCCAGCGCCGCAGTTCCTGCCAGCGCGCTTCCCACGCAATGAGCGTCAGCAACGCGAGCGCGGGCACCAGCCATCCCGGAGCGCTCTTGGCCATGAAGCCGATCGCCGAGCCGAGGTGCATCAACGCATAACCGC
>CAYLND010000357.1:0-1901 GCA_964384905.1 uncultured Acidobacteriota bacterium | reverse complement strand
TGACCTTCCCCCTCAAAAGTGAGCCACTGGAAATGGGAGGTTTGGTGGTTCAACCTGTTGAGGAGGAGGAGGAGGTTCATGCGCAAGAGTCGATTCAGCGAGGAGGAGATTATCCGGGTTCTTGGGGAGCAGGAATCCGGGGTTACGGTGGCGGAGGTGTGCCGTAGAAACAACCTCTCGGAGCAGACCTTCTACCGCTGGAAGAGTAAGTACGGCGGGATGACGGTGTCCGAGGCGCGCCGGTTGCGCTCGCTCGAGCAGGAGAACGGCGAGCTCAAGAAGATGGTGGCCGAGCAGGCCCTGGACATCCGGGGGCTCAAGGCGGCGCTCTCAAAAAAATACTGAAGCCCCGTCAGCGCCGGGAAGCGGTCGAGGCGATGCGGGCCGAGGGACTCTCGGAGCGCCGGAGCTGCTTTCTGGCGGGGCTGAACCGGGCGACCTTTCGGTACCGTACGGTGCCCCGCGACGAGGGGCCCCTGCGGGAGCGTCTGGAGGCCCTGGCACGGCGATGGCCGCGGTTTGGAGTGCCGCGATTGACCGTCTTGGTCCGGGCCGAATTCGGCGAGGTCAATCACAAGAAGGTCGAACGGTTGTACAAGGAGGCAGGCCTCTCACTGCCGCGCCGGCGCTCGAAGAAACGTCGCGGCGCCCTGCGAACCGAGGTCGCGGTCCGGGCGACGCGTCCGGCGCAGTGTTGGGCGATGGACTTCGTCAGCGACACCTTGGGCGACGGCCGACGCTTTCGTGCGCTCACGATCATCGACGAGTTCACGCGCGAGTGCATGGCCATTGAAGTGGACACGAGTCTGTCCGGCGAACGCGTGACGCGCGTGCTCGACCGGATCAGCCCGCCAGGAGGGAAACCCCTGTATCTGCGTACGGACAACGGCCCCGAATTCACCAGCCAGGCCTTGCTGCGCTGGACCCAGGACCGCGGCATCACACAGCACTACATCGCGCCCGGCAGGCCCATGCAGAACGGCACCTGCGAGAGCTTCAACGGAAAACTCCGCGACGAATGCCTGAGCCGCCGCTGGTTCACCAGCCTCGACGAAGCCCGAAACACCATCGAAGCCTGGCGCATCGAATACAACGAACTACGCCCCCACAGCGCGCTCAACTACACAACCCCAAAAAACTTCAAAGAACGCTTCGAAGAGAATACAATGAAGGAAAACCTCTCACTAGCCGTGGCCTAACTCGAGGGGGAAGGTCACCGATTCTATCCAATTTCTCCCGCGATGGACGACTCAGGCTTCCGAGATCGAACCACCTAACCAACTTCCCGCACAAAAACTGACTTAGTTTTCCGGGGTAGCACCAGTCCGATTTCGATTTAGCTCCACTAAAGAGAATGTGCAGTTGGCAAGTCTTGAGGACTCTTAGAGGCTTCCCATTGAGAAAACCAGAACCCCAGAAGTCGGCGCGTGGATGCCTCGACAAATCGATCATCGACGACAAGACTATCTATCCGGACGACGCGACGATGAGGGAGCTATACACAATCAGCGCCCACGACCCGAAGACGCAGCGGCTGATGAACCGGCTGTGGACCAGGATCAAGACCGGCAAGTAATAGCGAGGCGCGGCGACGTTCTCCTCACCGCCAGCGCCGATGCACCCACAGCCATTGCTCGGGGTACTCGCGCACCCAGCCTTCGACCACCGACGTGATCGCCTGCATGGTGCCCTCAATGTCGATCTTGCCGTCGGCATCGCGCGGCGGCTCGATGGCTTCGGTCAGATCGACGCGGAAGCGATGGCGGTCGGGCAGGCGGATGATGCGCGTGCCGTGAACCGGGCAATCGACGTGCCGCGCCAGACGGGCGATGAAGGGGTTCGCTTTACAGCGACGCCCGAAGAAGGTCACGTCCACGCCGTTCACGTAGTGCTGGTCGCCG
>CAYLND010000356.1:0-1910 GCA_964384905.1 uncultured Acidobacteriota bacterium | reverse complement strand
AGCCTGGCGAGCAGAGCCGGAGCGCGCCGATTCACCGCGCAGCGGTTGCGCGCGCAGGCGTGCCCCGCGCCGCCGCCGGCCCCGCTCCCCGGCGCCTCGAACGAGGGGTCCGCGTCGCGTTGACTCACCGCAGATCGTATGGTAGCGTCCGGCCTCGCTTCATTCTCCGAGGCGTGACGGCTCTCCGGAACGGCAGGCACGGGCGGGCCGCGCCGGGCGAGGTGCGGGAGGACGCTTGGCGAAGGTCACGGTCCTGATCGCGGACGATCTGAAATTCTTCCTCGAGGTCGAGAAAACCTACCTGCAGCGCGGCGGGTTCGCGGTCCTCACGGCGGCGACCGGCGAGGAGGCGGTGGAGATCGCCCGGAAGCGTCAGCCCAACCTGGTGCTGCTCGATCTCGAGATGCCGAGGATGGACGGCGCGGCGGCCTGCGAGGCCATGCGCAAGGAGCCGTCGCTGGCGGCGACGCCGATCATCATCATGAGCGCGACCGGAACGCCGGAGAACCGGGACCGCTGTCTCAAGGCGGGGTGCACGGAGTTCGTCGCCAAGCCCCAGAAGGCGGACGAGCTGCTCGGGATCGTGGCGCGCATCCTGGCGGTGCGGCAGCGCGAGGCGAAGCGGATCACGGTGGTGTTCAACGTCACCGGCAAGGACGCCTCGCGCCAGGTGGTCGGACAGGGAAAGGACCTGAGCGAGAAGGGGCTGCTCCTGGTGGCGCCCGCGCCGATCACGATCGGCGCGGTCCTGCAGATCGAGTTCTTCCTGCCGGGAACGCGCTCGCAGATCAAGGCCCACGGAAAGGTCGTGCGCTCGGCGAAGGGGGATGAAGGCGCCCACGAGGTCGGCGTTCAGTTCACCGACCTGAGTCCGGACGACCGGGCGCTGATCCTGGACTACGTGACTTCCTGACGAGATCGTCGTAGAGCGACCGCAGGGCGGCGTCCTCGGGATGACGCTCGAGACCCTGACGCACCAGATCGAGCGCCTCGGGGACGCGGTTCATCTCCGCCTTCGCCAGGGCCATCCCGAGCACGGGGCCGCTGCCGCCGTCCCCCAGGTCCCGCGCCCTCTGGAAGGCCGCCAGCGCGCGCCCGGGCTGCGCGAGCCTCCGGTAGACCGAGCCGATCTTCATGTAGAGAGCGGCGGACGGGGAGGCGACGCAGGCGCGCTCGTACGCCGCGGCGGCCTCGTCCCACAAGCCGAGCTGGGCGCACGCGCCGGCCAGGTTCGCCAGGAAGCGCGGGTTCCCCGGGTCCAGCTCGCAGGCGCGCCGGAACTCGACCAGCGCCTCGGACGCGCGTCCCGTTCCGGCCAGAAGGACGCCCAGCAGGTCGTGGTACTCGTCGATGCGCGGGTCGCGCGCCAGCGCGCGGCGCAGGAGCGGCTCGAGACCGGTGCGGCGCTCCGGCGGCAGCAGAGCGAACAGGTGCTGCGCCGCGATCACGCGCGCCGGGTCGGCGTCGAGCGACGCGCCGCCCAGCGCGGCCGCGCCCGCCCGGTCGCCGGAGTCCTCCTGGATCAGGCCGGCGATCGCGGCGTCGAGACCGGGCTTCTTCGCCGTGCGCTCCGACCAGCGGCGCGCGGCGTCGAGCGCCGCCGTCCGGCCGCCGCTGCCCGAGAGGGTGATCTGGACGATCCACAGGACCGACTCCGGATCCATCCCGTCCAGCGTGCGCAGACCCTCCTCGAGCGCGTCCAGCGCCTGATCCGGCCGGCCGAGACCGAGACACGCCTCCGAGAGGAGCTGGTAGTTCTTGGGGAGCCGCTGCCGCTCGTTCGCCAGCCGGAGCTGCTCGGCGGCCTGGGCGTAGTCGCGCCGCTTCAGGAAGTAGGTTGCCAGGTTCCGATGATAGAAGACCTGCGTGTCGGCGCCCGTGGGCTCGACGACGGCCACCTCGCACGCGAG
>CAYLND010000355.1:0-1948 GCA_964384905.1 uncultured Acidobacteriota bacterium | reverse complement strand
GGAGCGTCGCTGCCGCCGGCTTCGGAAGCGACCGAGGCGACGCTCCGCTCCCGCCGATCGGCCTCCTCCTGAGCGGCCCGGCGGTTCTTCACCACGCCGGCGACGACGAGCACCCCCAGCGCCGCCGCCAGGACGATCGGGATCCAGGACGTCCCGCCCGGGCGGGGCCGATCCTCCCGCTCCGGAGCGGGCAGTGGCTGAGGCGTCCGCCCGGCCCGGCCGCGCAATTCGGCCCCGGTGGTCCCGGACCAGGGCTGAGCCGCCGCCGCGGCCGCGGCGGCCGGACGGACCTGAGAAGAGACCTCCGCGCCGATGGTGGCGAGGGCGCGCTCGAGCTCCCGGATCAGCGCGTCGTAGTCCTGGAAGCGCTCGTCCGGGCGCTTGGCCATCATCTTCTGGATGGCCGAAGCGACCGGATAGGGCACGGCGGGGTTGAGCGCGCGCGGCGAGCGCAGCGGCTCGCTCATGTGCTTGACGATCATCGCCACCGGCGTCGGCGCCTCGTACGGCAGACGGCCCGTGACCAGGTGGTAGAAGGTGGCGCCAAGAGAATAGATGTCCGAGCGCGCGTCGAGTGGCGCGCCCTGGGCCTGCTCGGGCGAGATGTAGCCCGGCGATCCCAGCACCTCGCCGGTCGCGGTGAGCTGCGTCTCCGAGCGCGCCGCCTTGGCCAGACCGAAGTCGGTGATCTTGACGACCCCCTCCTCGGTGAGCATCAGGTTGCTCGGCTTGACGTCCCGGTGGATCAGCTTCTTCTGGGCGGCGTGCCGCAGCCCCCGGGCGGCCTGCAGGATGTAACCGGTGGCCTCCGCCGCCGGGAGCCCCCGGGTCTCCCGGGCGATCGTCTCCAGCGATCGGCCGCGGATCAGCTCCATGGCGAAGTAGGGGATCGTCCCCTCCTGGCCGATGGCGTAGATCTGGGTGATGTTGGGATGATTGAGGGCGGCGGCGGACTGGGCCTCGCGCTTGAATCGGGCCACGAACTCGCCGTCGGCGGCCAGCGCCGGGAGCAGAGTCTTGAGAGCGACGTGACGCTGCAGCGCCTCGTCCAGGGCGCGGTAGACGATGCCCATCCCGCCCGCGCCGATCACCTCCTCGACCCGGTACGGGCCGAAGCGGTCGGGTCGATCGGTCGTCACGACAGTCTCCCTCCGGAGGTCCGCGCTGCCGCGGGGGCGGCGCTCACTTCTTGTGGAACAGACCGAGGATCCCCTTCTTCCCGCCCTCCTCCTGGGCGAGACCCTCGGCGGCCTCGGCGCTGGCGGGATCCCATTGCAGGGCCTTCCTGAACATGTCGCGCGCCTTCGAGTGCAGGCCGCCCCGGGCGTACAGGGTCCCGAGCTGCGCGTACATCTCGGCGTTGGTCGGGTCGCGCTCGATCGCCTTCAGGAAATTCTCCTCGGCGTCCTTCTTCCAGCGAGGATTCCGGCTCTGGGCCATCGCCAGATAATGAAAATGCTCCGCCTTCGACGGCTCCTGGTCGCACGCGTTCTGCAGGAACGGGATCGCCTCGCCGAACCGCCCCTTGTCGAACATCTCCTTGCCGTGCTTGAAATTCATGCGCGCCACCTCGCCGCCGTCGGTCTTCTTCTCGTGCGCCTGCCCGCTCTTGCGCAGCGCCTGCTCCTCGTCGTAGCGGCGCCGCGGCTCCTCGGCGGTGAGGGTGGAGTAGGCCTCGGTGATATGGGCGAACACTTTCTCCGCCTTGGCCTTCATCGCCTCACGCGTGAACTTGTCGGGGTGGAACCTCTTGGCGAGCGCGTAATAGGCGTGCCGGATCTCCTTGGCGGTGGCGGACGACGCCACGCCCAGGACCTCGTAGAGATCCTGCGCGCTCAGACGCTCGTAGCGCTGCAGCATCTCGGCTTCGAGGTCCGGCGTGGTCGCGGGGCGCACGCGCTCGGTGATCGAGGTGACGCGGCGCGGCGCCGTCGGCGGCGCGGCGCCC
>CAYLND010000354.1:0-1982 GCA_964384905.1 uncultured Acidobacteriota bacterium | reverse complement strand
GCCAGGAAGCGGCTGCCGATGCCGGCCAGCGGAAACTCCAGCGGAATCTGCTCGGGAGTTTCGATGGTAAGCTTGTCGTCAGGAATCAATCATGATCTCCAATCGCTGGCTTCAGAAGCGCAGGAAGCACTGGGAGCGTCTGGAGGACCTGCTCGCGGCCTCGCGGGGCCGCGACCTCTCGTCGCTCGGCCACCGGGACCTCTGCGATCTGGCCTCATTGTATCGCCAGGCGGCCGCCGACCTGGCCTTCGTCAGGGAAGACTCCGAGTCCCGGCGTCTGGCGGCGTACCTGAACGAGCTGATGGGGCGCGCCCACAACCTGCTCTACGTCAGCCGGCGGAGCGGGCTGACGGAGGTGAGCGGTTTCTTCCGCAACACATTCCCGCGCACGGTGCGCGACTCGGCGCGATTCGCGCTGGCCTCCGCCGGTCTGTTCGCCCTCGCCGCCCTCGTCGGGGCCCTCGTCACCCACCGGGATCCGGTCTTCGCCCGCCTCCTTCTGGGAGACGCCATGGTCGAGAAGATCGAGAGCCGCACCATGTGGACCGGGTCGATCCTGACGCTGAAGCCTGTCGCCAGCAGCGCCATCATGACGAACAACATCTCGGTGGCGCTCACGACCGCTGCGGCCGGCATCCTCGCCGGTCTGCCGACCGTGCTTCTGATGATCCTCAACGGTCTCGTGCTCGGCACGATCGGGACCGCCTGCGGAGCCTCGGGCATGGGGCTGCCGTTCTGGTCCTTCGTCGCGCCGCACGGCGTGATCGAGCTGACCGCGATCTTCCTGGCCGGCGGAGCCGGTCTCGCCATCGCCCAGGGTCTTCTCTTCCCGGGGCTGCGATCCCGCCGGGAGGCGGTCGTCGCGGCCGGTGCCCGCGCCGCGCGGCTCGTGGCCGGCATCATTCCGATGCTGGTGGTTGCGGGGATCATCGAGGCGTTCTTCTCGCCAACGGAGATCCCGGCGGGCGGCAAGCTCGCCTTCGCGGCGGCCGCCGCCGCGCTTCTCGCCCTCTATTTCGCCCGCTCGGGGAAGGACGTCAGATCCGACCCCGCTCCTTGATCTCCATATAGCGGTTGATCACTCCGGTCGCCAGCCCGGCCGGCGACAGCTCGAGGGCATGGGCGGCCCCCCGGCTGCGCAGCCGGGAGAGGAGCAGCCGGCGTCTCTCGATCACCTCCAGCGCCGCCGCCTGCCGGAACAGGGCGGTCTCGTCCTCGGGCGTGCCCGTCGCGAGACGGAGCAGATCGGGCTGCCCGATCAGGACGAAGAGCACGACGTGCCGCAGGACCATCGCGCTCACGCACTCGATCACCTCCGGAACGGCGGTGGTCTCGGCCAGGTCGGTGAGCCAGACAACGAGAGCGCGCTGCTTCTGTCGCGCCAGCAGGAGCTCGACCGCCCGCGCGTGATCGGCCTCGTGAGGGGCCGCCTGCACGCCGGCAAGACCCTCAAGGATCGCCCCGAGGTGAGACGCGCTGCGCGCTGCGGGCAGATGCAGGAGCGGGCGCCTTCCATAGACCAGAAGGCCGACCCGGTCGCCGCAGCGCAGGGCGACGAACGCCAGCGTGAGCGCGGCCTGCACGGCGTGATCCATCTTGGTCCGGCCCGCGATCGTCTCGCGCAGCAGCCGTCCCGCATCGAGGACGATCAGGACCGCCTGGCTGCGCTCCACCTGGTAGCTCTTCGCGATCAATCGCCCCCGCCGCGCCGTGGCGGTCCAGCAGATGTCGCGCGGGGAGTCGCTCTCCCTGTGGTCGCGCAGGCTCTCGAACTCCCGTCCTTCTCCGCGCTGGTGCTTCAGTCTCTTCTCGAGGTCCACCTGCCGGCTGCGGATCAGGTAGAGGGCGATTCTCCTGGGCTCCTGGAGGTCGGGGTAGACCCGCACCGATTGCGTCAGGTCGGATCTGCACCAGCGCTCGGCGATGCGCAGCCCGCTGCGGCACCTGAGATGGACGGCGCCCGGACGGTGATCGCCGCGCTC
>CAYLND010000353.1:0-1995 GCA_964384905.1 uncultured Acidobacteriota bacterium | reverse complement strand
CCTTCCGGTAGAGCATCGGCGCCAGGATGTAGAAGATCGGCAGGCCGTACCAGCGGCCTTCCACCTCGACGAGCGAGCGCGCCGCGGGAATCCAGCCGCCGTACTTCTTCGCGGCGGCATCGGCGACGTCGGTGAGATCGACGAGGTTCTTGTAATAGAGCCGGGTCAGGATCGACGATCCGTTGTAGATGATGTCGTGGCCGGCGCCGGCCGCGAACTCGGCCGCCATGCGCGCGGGAATGTCGAGGTGGGGAATGTGGTCGACGCGCACCTTGACGCCGTTTTTGTCGCCCCATTCCTTGGCGAACTTGTCGTACCACGCGTCGTACGCCGGGATGAAGTGACTCCACTGCAGAATTCGCAGGGTCGTCCCCTTGATCTGGGCGGGCGCTTGACGAGCATCGAGCATCGTCAGCAGCGAACTACCCGCGACACCGGCGCCGGCGGCCGCGAGGAATTTCCTCCGGTTGAGGGTTGACCGTGCGGGCAGGGCTCGTTGCGGATCGGCCATTGTGAGCCTCCTTCGTCGGACCTGGCGCCTCTAGGGGGTTAGCAACTGGTAACCCGCGTAAAGAATTAGCTTCTTTATGCTGTCTTGCGACCAGTTGTCAAGGGGTCTCGGGGCCGCGGTGCTATCCTCGGCGCCATGCGCCGACCGCTCCTGGCGCTTTTCGCGGTTTTGCTGGCGATCGGAGCGTTCACGGGCGGGCTCGCCTGGCTCCTGGATACGCCGAAGCCGCCGGACGGCGCGCCGAGAGCCGAGCGCCTCTACCTCGGTCTCTGTGCGACCTGTCACGGCCCGGACGGCAACGGCTCGTGGCGCGCGGCGCTCTTCCTGGTCAGGCCCGGCAGGTTGAGCGACGCCGCGACGATCGACGGACGTTCCGACCAGTACCTCTTCGACCTCATCAGGTACGGCGGCGCGCCCATCGGCCGCCCCGGAATGCCGGCGTTCGGGGCGACTCTCGGCGACGACGACATCCGCGAGATGGTGGGCTACGTGCGCGGACTCTCCCACGCGCGCTGACTCAGGGCAGCTTCTCGATCCTGATCAAGACGAGCTGATCGTCCCGCTGGCGCACGGCGAGCTTGACGCGATCACCGGGTTTCGGGCCGACTGGATCCAGAAGCGCCGGAGCCGCGGAGACAGCCATGAGATCCATCGCGTTCATGCCGAGCGCGGACACGGGATCGTGGCGGACCAGAAGCATGTCGGGAGCGGGGCGCGCGACGATCGTTCCGCGAACCTCGTAGGCCGCGGGACGGATGACCGTCCCCCAGATGCCCGCGGCGAACGCCACGAGCAGCGCGACGAACAGAAGGACGGCTAGCGGGCGGTGCGAGACGGACTCAGTACTTCGAGTCTTCCCAGTCGAAGGCCCGGTAGTGAGCGTCGTCAGGTCGAAGGTCGTCGCCGGTGAGCACCCACTTGCCGCCACATCCCTCGCGCGCGAAGTAGGCCGCGGGCCTGGGCGCGGAGCCGATGCTGATGATCAGAATGAAGACGCCGACCGCGCCACCGAGACCGCAGAGCAGTCCCTTACCGGGAATGTAGAAGACGTTGGCGATGCCGGCGCCGACGTTGTAGGCGGCGGACTCCGCCAGGCGAGACTCCTGCTCTGGAACGTCCGGGGGCTGCTGCATCGCGGGCTGAGACGCCGGCTGCTGGGGAGGCGGCGAAGACGGAGCGGGCTGCTGGGCCGCCGCGAGCGGGGCGAGCGGACCGGTGGCGAGCACCGCGAGCGCCACCAGGACGGTCAGGATCCGGCTTCCGGTATTCATCAAGGGACCTCCTCCCTAACAGGCCTCAGGGAGACATTGTCGCCCCCAGGGGGCATGCCACCGCAGCAATTCCGGTAGACTTCGATCATAGCAAACGGCTCCACGGCGCGTAAACTCGACAAACGCTATAATCGGCGGCACATTCACTCCCAGGAGGCCCGCTACCCATGAAGCTCGTGCGCTTCTCCACCAACGGCCAGACCCCACGGCTCG
>CAYLND010000352.1:0-2003 GCA_964384905.1 uncultured Acidobacteriota bacterium | reverse complement strand
CTGGCCTCCCCGCAGGCCTGGCTCAAGACACCGGCCGCGATGGCGCGCGCCTACCCGCATTGCCCGGAGGCGGTGACGGCGACGGGGCGCATCGCCGGGGAGTGCGCGCTCGACCGGCCGCCCTGGGGCGAGCTCGTCTTCCCGTGCTTCGCCGATCGGGCGCTGGACGGCGCGCGCAGAGAGGGTGGCGGCGCGGCCGGTGACTCGTTCGCCCTCCTCGCGGCGCGCTGCGAGGAGGGGGCGCGGCGGCGTTACGGGGCGGTGACGCCGGCGGTGCGGGCCCGGCTCGATCACGAGCTGGCGATCATCCGCGACAAGGGGTTCGCCGACTACTTCCTGGTGGTGCAGGAGATCGTGAAGCGCTCGCCGCGCACCTGCGGGCGCGGCTCGGCGGCGGCGTCGATCGTCTCGTACGTGCTCGGGATCACGCACGTCGAGCCGATCCGCCACGATCTGTACTTCGAGCGCTTCCTGAATCGCGGCCGGGTCGACCCGCCCGACATCGACGTCGATTTCTGCTGGGACGAGCGCGACGACCTGCTCGACTGGGTGTTCGCGACGCTCGGCGAGGAGCGCACCGCGATGATCGCCAACCACGTCACCTTCCGGGCGCGCGCGGCGGTGCGCGAAGTGGCCAAGGTGTACGGGCTTCCCGACGAGGAGATCGCCCGGGTCACCGCCGGTCTGTCGCACGACTGGGGGGGCGGGACGGCGATCGAGGCGACGCGGCGGCACCCGCTGTTCCGCGGCGAGGAGTTCGACCCGCGGCGCGGCGGGATGCTGGGGCGGCCGCCGTGGCCGGAGATCCTCGAGGCGGCGGCGCGGCTCGACGGCTTCCCGCGCCACCTGTCGGTGCATTGCGGCGGAGTCGTCATCGCCCCCGACGGCGTGTCCCGCCACGTCCCGGTCGAGCGCGCCGCCAAGGGGGTGCGGGTCATCCAGTGGGAGAAGGACCAGGCGGAGGAGGCCGGTCTGGTGAAGATCGATCTTCTGGGCAACAGGTCGTTGTCGGTCATCCGCGACGCCTGCGCCGCGGTCCGCGAGCACGGCGGGCCGGACCTGCCGTACGGCGTCTTCGACCCGCTGGACGACCCGCGCACGCAGGAGCGCATCCGCGACGGCGACACGATGGGGGTGTTCTACGTCGAATCGCCGGCGATGCGGCAGCTGCAGCAGAAGACGCGGCGGGGGGATTTCGAGCACCTGGTGATCCATTCGTCGATGATCCGGCCGGCCGCCAACGAGTACATCCGGGAGTACGTCCGCCGGCTGCGTGGCGGCGCCTGGACGTCGCTCCACCCGATCCTGGACGAGGTGCTGCACGAGACCTACGGGATCATGTGCTACCAGGAGGACGTGGCGCGCACCGCCATCCGCATGGCCGGTTTCACCGACGCCGAGGCGGACGGTCTGCGCAAGGTCCTCTCCAAGAAGTGGGCCGGGAAGAAGGTCGAGGACTACCACCAGCAGTTCGCCCGCGGGGCGCTGGCGCGCGGCATCGCCCCGGGCGTGGTCGAGGAAGTCTGGCGGATGATCCTGTCGTTCTCCGGCTACTCGTTCTGCAAGCCGCACTCGGCGTCGTACGCCCTCGTGTCGTTCAAGTCCTGTTACCTGAAGGCGCACCATCCGGCGGAGTTCATGGCCGCGGTGATCAGCAACGGCGGCGGCTACTACTCGACTTTCGCCTACGTCTCCGAGTGCCGGCGGATGGGGCTGGCGATCCTCCCGCCCGACATCAACGACAGCGACAGGGCGTACACGGGACGCGACGGCCGGGTGCGGGTCGGTCTGATGCAGATCAAGGGGCTGCGCGACGAGGCGCTCGACGCGATCGTCTCCGAGCGCCGGACCGCCGGGCCATTCGTCTCGTTCGACGAGTTCCTGCGGCGCGTGCCGATCGATCCCTCGGACGCGCGGTTCCTCGTCCGCGCCGGCGCGTTCGACGGCGTCGGCTTCGGCGAGGGCGGCACGGCGGGCGCGGAGATGGGGGCGGCAGGCGCGGC
>CAYLND010000351.1:0-2014 GCA_964384905.1 uncultured Acidobacteriota bacterium | reverse complement strand
AGTGGGCCGCGCAGTTCGAGTCGCCGCACTTCATCACGCTGGGCCTCCTCTACGAAGAGAACAAGCGGTTCGCGGGCGGCGCCTTCGCGCCGATCCTGCGCCGGGTCGACAAGTTCCTGAAGCAGAGCGTGTCCAAGGGCGTCGAGGCGCGGACGGAACGGGCCGACATGGTGCGCGCCGCCGAGGCAGCGCTCGCGGTCGCCGTCGCCAAGATCAAGAAGCGCGGGATCAACCATCCCTACGTGAAGAACTACCTCCTCGCGCGCACGACCCCGCTCACGCGCGCCCGCAAGACGCTGCCGTCGTTCGAGCAGACCTTCAAGAAGCTCCGCGAGAACCTCGAGGAGTTCGACGTCGGCAAGGTCCGCTACGACGAGATCCAGCGCTCCGCGATCATGTCGGCCCCGTCCTCGGACTAGCTCATGCCCGAGCTCACCGGACGTGTGGCGGTCGTCACCGGCGGCACCGGCGCCCTCGGACAGGCGGTCGTCCTGCGGCTCCTGGCCGACGGCGCGAGCGTCGCCGTGCCCTACGCGGTCGAGGAGGAGCGCCTGCGGCTGACCCAGCGGGTCGCCGCCGCCGACCGCCAGCGCCTGACCCTGCAGGCCGCGGACGTGATCGACCTCAAGGCGATGACCGCGTTCGCCGAGAGTGTCGTCGCCGCGCACGGCAAGATCGACATCCTCGTGGCCGGCGTGGGCGGCTTTGCCGGGGGCTCCCTCCTCGAGACGGACCTCGCGACCTGGAAGCACATGCTCGACCTCAACCTGACCAGCGCCTTCAGCGTCGCGAAGGCGGTGCTCCCCTCGATGGTCCGGGCCCTGTACGGCCGGGTCGTCGTCGTCGCCTCCCGGGCGGTGGTGCCCCCCGGGGCCGGCTTCATCGCATACACGGTCGCCAAGGCCGGGGCCATCGCGTTCACGCAGGCGCTCTCCCAGGAGGCGCGCGACCACGGGATCACGGTGAACGCGGTGTTGCCGAGCACGATGGATACCCCGGCGAACCGGGCGGCGATGCCGGATAGCGACCGCAAGGGATGGGTCCCGGTCGACGCCGTCGCCGACGCGATCGCTGTCCTGGCCCGCGAGGCCTCCGGGCACATCACCGGGACCCTGCTGTCGATCTGAAGCCCGCCATCTGGGGCCTCCGGGCTCCGGAAACCCCGCCCGGAGGGGCCCCCCCGGCCGTAAACGATCGGATACGCCATCCGTCCAATCAATCAGTGGTTTAAGCGGTTAGATTCCGAGACACGGAGGGACCGATGAAGCCTCTGACGACGATGGCGATGGGAGCGATGATCCTGGCGCTGGGCTACGGCGCCGCGGACGCCCAGAACGGGCGGGCGATCAAGCAGGATCGGCAGGACGTTCGTCAGGACCGGAGGGATCTCCAGCGGGACAACCGCGACATCCGGCAGGACCGGCGCGAGCTGGCCGGCGATCGGCACGACCTGGCCCAGGACACCAAGGCCGGGCGGACCGACGAGGTGAAGAAGGACCGTGCGGACATTCGCGCCGACAAGCGCGACCTTCGCAGCGACGTGCGGGACCGGCACGACGATCGGCGTGATCTCAACCGTGATCGGCGCGACCTCCGGAACGACCAGGACATCAAGCGGGACCGTCAGGACGTGCGCCAGGACCGGCGAGACCTCACCCGCGACAACCGCGACATCCGGCAGGACCGGCGCGAGCTGGCAGGGGATCGGCGCGAGCTGAACCAGGACATCAAGGCCGGGCGCACCGACGAAGTCAGGCAGGACCGGCGCGAGCTCGCGGGCGACCGCCGGGACCTGCGCCAGGACGTGCGGGATCGGAACGCAGACCGTCGTGACCTTCGCCAGGACCAGCGCGATCTGGCGCGCGACCAGCGGAGTCAGTAGCAACCGGGAACACTTGCCGCGGGACAGCCGGGAGTGACAAGGTGAAGGGTGAAGGGATACCAGGCGAGTGGAGCCCGCGGACGAAGCGCTCTGTGAGCGCGTGGCCAGGCGAGACGAGGCGGCGTTCGACCT
>CAYLND010000350.1:0-2034 GCA_964384905.1 uncultured Acidobacteriota bacterium | reverse complement strand
ATCCGTCCTCCGTCGAGGCATCCGGCGCGGAGACCCGCCCGTCCCCGACCCCCGCCGCGACGCCGCTGCGCGCGGCCGACATGACGGACGAGGAGCTGCAGCACGCCATCGACGTGCTCAAAAAGCGCATCGACGATTACCCGCTGGCGCGCGCCGAGAACACCCGGCGTCTGGTCGGCCTCCTGGACCAGCTCGGAGGGCGCGCCTACAAGGCGCGGGACGACGACACGGCGCTGGCGCGCTTCCGGGAGGCGCTGGGATACGATGCGCGCGACGCTGCGGCCGAGCTCGGCCTCGCGGCGGTCTACGTGCGCCAGGACAACGACATCTTCGCGCGCTCGACCCTGGAGAAGGCGCTCGTCGATCATCCCGACAACGCCGCGATGCACGCCCTTCTGGGGGACGTCTACAACGGCGAGGAGCGCACCGAGGAGGCTCTGCGCGAGTGGCGCAGGGCGTACGAGCTCAAGCCGGACCCGTCCCTGAAGGCCAGGATTGACAAGCTGGGACGCGAGCACACGATCGACGAAGCGTACCGCCAGTCGGAGGCGGCGCATTTCACCCTGAAGTACGACGGCGAGCGCGGCGGGCCCGACCTGGGCGGGCAGATCCTCGACTTCCTCGAGGGCGAGTTCAAGTCGCTGGAGATCCGCTTCGAGTACTACCCGATGCAGCCGATCATCGTGATCGTCTATCCGCAGAAGCAGTTCTACGAGGCGACGCAGGCCGACGCCAACGTCGCCGGTCTGTACGACGGAAAGATCCGCGTGCCGATCGGCGGGCTGCAGCAGATCAACGGCGAGGCGCGGCACGTCCTCCTGCACGAGCTGGCGCACGCCTTCATCGCCGGCAAGAGCCGCGGCACCGCCCCGCGCTGGCTGCACGAGGGGCTGGCGCAGCAGATCGAGGGAAAGACCACCTCCACGGCCGCCGGGACGGTGTTCGCGAAGCAGTACCAGGCTCTCGACGACAAGGAGAGGTGGGGCCAGGAATTCTCCTACCCGACGGCACTCGCCTTCGTCGAGTACCTGATCGACCGTCTGGGATTTCCGGCGCTCCTCGACGTCCTGAAGACCATGGGAGAGGGCGGTCCTTCCGATGCCGCCTTCGAGCAGGTGACCCGCTATTCCCTCAAGGAGTTGCGCCAGGCCTGGGGCGAGGCCCTGGTGGCCAAATACTTGCAATAATCCTTCCCGAGCCACAAGTTATGTCCGGGCCGGTGCGTCCCGCGCCGGGGTGTTCGGCGCGGACCGCCCGGAAAGGAATCCTTGGGGGATGAACGGGAGCCTGGCGCAGCGATCACCGAGCGACGTCCTGGCCGAGGTGCAGCGCCGCCAGGCGTCCGGCATCCTGAAGCTCCGGAGCGATACGACCACCGTCCGGCAGCTGTTCATCGACGCGGGCGTCATGATCCGCTTCGCCGTCAGCACTCTCCCCAACGAGAGCATCACCGCGCTGTTCCGTGACAAGGGCGGGGTCACCGAGACGCAGGTCACGGAGGCGACCGCCGCCAAACAGAAGGACGAGCTGCTCGGGACGACGCTCGTGCGCGTCGGCGTGCTGTCGAAAGAGACGCTTGTCGCCCTGACTCGCGAGCACATCCATCGCGTCACGCTCGGGGCCCTGGCCATGCGCCAGGGCGACTTCGAATTTCAGAGCGGCGCTCTGCCGTTCCGCGAGCAGCTCGACGGCGGGCTCGGCTGCGCCGAGATCCTTCTCGAATGGGCGCGCGCCTTCCCGGAGATCGACTGGATCAGGAGACGGTTCGGACCGAACGACGCCCGGATCCAGATGTCGGGCCGTCCACCCGAAGGGTACCAGCGCGTGCCTCTCAACCCGGCGGAGGGGTACATCATGTCGCGCGTCGACGGCCGCGCCAGCGCCGGCGAGATCTGCATGGTGAGCCCGATGGGCGAGGAGACCACCCTGCGCGCCCTGTTCGGCCTGGCCCTGGCCGGCATCCTCGACATGCCCGAGGGGGCGGTCGAGATCCCGCCGCCGGCGCCCCCGGCCGGGGCGGCGCCCCGCCCGGTC
>CAYLND010000349.1:0-2058 GCA_964384905.1 uncultured Acidobacteriota bacterium | reverse complement strand
CGACACGGCGACGCGGCGCGCCGGCGGGCGATGAGCCGGGAGGGCGCGGCGGGCGCGCGCGAGGAGCGGCTGGCGCGGCGCGACATCGTCTGCATGTGCCACATCGGCGTCACCGAGGACGAGCGGCGCGAGCGCCAGAAGCTGGCGGTCGACCTCGAGCTGTACGCCGACCTGGACGAGGCGGGGCGGAGCGGCGATCTGCGGCGGGCCATCGACTACCGCGAGGTGTGCGAGGGGGTGCGCCGCCTGCTCGAGGAGGGATCCTTCCACCTGGTCGAGGCGGCCGCCCGCGGCGTCCTCGATCTGGTCCTGGCGCGTTTCCCCGTGCACCGGGCGGTCGTGCGGGTGCGCAAGTTCGTGCTGCCGCGGGTCGGTCACGTCGAAGTGCAGATGGAGCGCCGACGATGATCCTCGAGACCATCGTCTCGACGGTCGATCGGGACGGACGGCCGAACTTCGCCCCGATGGGGATCACGCTCGACGCCGGCCGCGTGCTGCTGCGGCCCTTCCGCACCGCGGCCACCTGGAAGAACCTGCAGGAGGTCGGGGAAGGCGTGGTGAATTTCACCGACAACGTCCTGCTGTTCGCGCGCTGCGCCGTCGCCGATCTCCTGCCGGCGCACCGCGACGCGCGCCGGGTGCGGGCGCCGATCCTGGAGGACGTCTGCTACTGGAAAGAGTTCGTCGTGGAATCGCGGGAGCTCGGCGAGGATCGGGGACGCTTCCTGGGCCGCGTGGTCGACGAGGGGCGGTCGCGCGAGTTCGCCGGGTTCAACCGCGCGAAGCATGCCGTGATCGAGGCCACCATTCTCTCAACCCGGTTGCATCTTCTGGGGCGGGACCGCGTGGTGGAGGAGATCGGGCGGCTGCGGCCCCTGGTGGACAAGACGGGCGGGGCGGCGGAGCACGAGGCGTTCGATTTTCTGGCGGAGCACGCCCGGGGGTGGCGCGATGCGGGTTGAGGTCCGGGCGCACGCCCGGCTGCACTTCGGGTTCCTCGATCTGTCGGGAGACAAGGGACGACGCTTCGGCGGCATGGGGCTGTCGATCGACTCGCCGCGCCTCGTCCTGCGCATGGAGCCGGCCCGGAGTCTCGTGGTCGAGGGCGGCCAGGCGGAGCGGATCGAGATCCTGGCGGCGCGCTTCTTCGACGCCGTCGAGGTCAGGCCCGAGGCGCGCATCCGCGTCCTCGAGGCCATCCCGGAGCACGTCGGCCTCGGATCGGGGACCCAGCTGGCGCTAGCGGTCGCGTCCGGGCTCAGCCGTCTGCGCGGGCTCGACCTGTCGGCCGAGGAGCTGTGCGCCCTGATGAACCGCGCGCGCCGCTCCGGCGTCGGCTATCACCTGTTCCAGAGGGGCGGCTTCGTGGTCGAGGGCGGGCATCCGGTCGAAGGCGACCGGCTGGGAGAGACACCGCCGCTGCTGCTGCGCCACGAGTTCCCCGAGGACTGGCGGATCGTCGTGGCGGTGGCGCCGCCGACCGAGACGATCAGCGGAGAGACGGAAGAGGCGGCGTTCGCGCGGCTCGGCCCCGCCTCGGATCAGATGGTCGATCAGATCGCGCGCATCGTCCTCATGCGGCTCGTGCCGGCCCTCGTGGAGCGCGACCTCGGCACGTTCGGGGCGGCCTTGACCGAGGCGCAGGAGCTGGTCGGGTCGTGCTTCGCGGCGGTGCAGAACGGTCTGTTCCATCCCGACGCGGCGGCCCTGATCGCCCGTCTCAAAGACGCCGGCGCCCGCGGCGTCGGTCAATCCTCCTGGGGGCCGGCGGTGTACGCGTTCGCCGGGGACGCCGAGCAGGAGCGCCACCTCCTCGAGGTCGTGCAGCGCGCGACCCCCGCCGGCTCCTGCTTCGCGGCGCGCGGCTGGAACCGGGGCGCGACCCTCGAGGCGCTCTGAGGGGTCCGCCGAGCCGTCCCAGAAGACCCTGATCGTCGAGCAGCCACAGGAACACCGAAGCGACCGTCAGGTCGGCGGTCGCCCCCGGGTTCGCGGCCGGCCGGCGGGAGCGCAGGTCGCGGTCCAGACGCTCCGCCAGCGACCGGCCGCGCGCGGTCA
>CAYLND010000348.1:0-2064 GCA_964384905.1 uncultured Acidobacteriota bacterium | reverse complement strand
CGGCGATCCCGCCCCGGCCCTGGAGTGCGGGAGCGGAGGGTTCGCGGCCTCCCACCGCCTCGACGCGCCCGCTCGCGGCCGTGCCCGCGGCGCAGGGTGCCGCGGCCGGAGCCGCATTGGCATCCATCCCTCCCGCCGCCCAGCGCGGAGCCCCGCCCCCTCTCGAGGCGATCGCGACCCGGCTGCGCGAGTCGGATACTCGTGACGAGGTGTTCGACGCGGTCCTGGATTTCACGGCGGGACGGTTCCGCCGCGCGGCTTTGTTCGTCGTGCAGCAGGAACGGATCCTCGGCTGGAGCGGGCGCGGCGAAGGGGTGCAGCCGGGACGCGTGCGCAACGTCATCGTGCCGCTCGACCGCCCGTCGCTGTTCCTCAGCCTGCGATCCGGCGGCGACTATTTCTACGGGCCCGTTCCCGACCTGCCCGCCAACGCCAAGTTCTATCTCGATCTCGGATGCCCGCCGCCGGCGCGCGTGCTGCTGATGCCGTTGGCGATCACCGACAAGCCGGCGGTCATCCTCTACGCCGACAACGGCGCCGATGCCTCGGGCTCGCCGGGCATCCAGGACTACCGCCGCCTCCTGAAGAAGGCGGCTCTGGCGCTCGAGATCCTGATTCTGCGCAACAAGATCATGATGATCTAGGACGCCGCGGTGTCCCAGGACGAGGCCCGAGCGCCCGACCCGCTCCCCCGCCTGACCGGCGAGGAGCAGAGACTGCTTCTCGATCTCGCGCGGCGATCGATCGCCGCCCGCCTCGAGCGGTCTCCCCTGCCGCAGCTCGTCGAACCGCCACCGCGGCTGCTCGCGGAGCAGGGCGCCTTCGTCAGCCTGCACAGCGGCCGGGCCCTGCGCGGCTGCGTGGGGATGGTGATGCCCGCGGGCACGCTCGCCGAGACGGTCGCGACCTGCGCGGCGGCCGCCGCCACGGAAGACCCTCGCTTCCCACCCCTCCGAGCGCTGGAATTACCCGGTTTGAGGGTCGAGATCTCGGTTCTCGACACGCCCTTCCCGGTCGACGACCTGTCGCGGATCATCGTGGGCAGCCACGGTCTGATCGTCAGCGACGGACGGAAGCGCGGACTGCTCCTGCCTCAGGTCGCCGTCGAGCAGGGGTGGGACGTTCCGACGTTCCTCGAGGAAACGTGCCTGAAGGCCGGGCTCGCGCCCGATGCGGCAGCGAGAGGGGCCGCCGTCGAGGCGTTCAGCGCCCAGGTTTTTTCGGAAGAGGACCGCTAGTAGACGACGACCGAGTCTCCCACCTCGATCTCGCGGGTCGACTGGATGATCTTCGCGGTCGCCGTCTTGCGCTCGGTGAAGATCACGACGAGCTGGCCGATCACCTTCGGGGGCGGAACATTGTTGTCGTCCCGCCAGTAGGTCGGGCTCTGGAACCGTCGGTTGCGCCATTCGTAGTCGTACTTGACCTTGGGATAGCTCGGGAACGGCTCGCTCGGCAGGAACACGGTCAGGAAATCACCCGCCTTCAATCCGTCGTCGAACCCCAGATCGATGTCGACGACCTGCCCGATGCCCGCACGTTCCTGGTTGTCCAGGACGTGCACGATATAGCCGCTCGGTTTCTCCATCGACACGACGGTGAGACGGCTGAACGCCGGGGCCGGCCTGGCCGGAAGCGGGGTGATGTAAAGGGGCACCAGAGCCTGACCGGTGCGAATCTCGTCGCACGCCATCGAGATCGCCGCGATCGCCGTGGTGTCCTGTGCCGCCAGGACCCTGACCGATCCGAGGCGCTTGTAATAGTGCCCGAGGAACTTGTGGGTCACCGGATGGCGCACCTCCCCCTCGCGCATCACGACGCTGTACTCGGTCCCGGGCTCCGTGTGGCCGTTCGACCGCCCGCGATTCAGGTAGACGATGTCGCCCTCGGTCAGACCGCTTTTCGATTCGTCCTCCTGGTTGGTGATGAAGTAGTCGGGCTTCTCTTCGCGTGGCGCGATGAACCCGCTGCAGCGCAGGTCGTAATCGTCGGCGAACGACTCGAGTTTCGGGAGGGTCCGGGGCGCGTGCGCCGTGTCGGGCGCCTTGCGCGCCGGAGTCGGCG
>CAYLND010000347.1:0-2130 GCA_964384905.1 uncultured Acidobacteriota bacterium | reverse complement strand
GACAGGACGAGATCGCGCTCGAGGAACGCCAGGAACCAGCCGGCGCGCGGCCCCTTGGGCTGGCCGAGGAACGCGAGATAGATCGCCTCGAACGCCGCGGTCGTCTTCTCGAGCCCGACCGATTTGGCGATCTCGTAGACCAGCGCGTGGATCTCCTCGCCGCTCAGACCGGGGCGGAGCGCCTCGCCCAGGCGGGCGAGGAACGCCCGCTGCCCCTCCGTCAGGCCGGCGGCGGCCGGCGGCAGCGTGCGCTGCAGGGAGAACCTGACCTCGGGCGGCGCGAACTCCTGCAGCCAGCGGATGGCGTAGCCGGCGCGCTCCTTGACCGCCGCGCCGTCCGGCACGGGATAGTGGTTGCGCCGCAGGATGACGATCACCTGGTCGAGATCGAAGTCGGCCATCTGCACCACGTTCACCAGGTGGCGGAACGGCACGCCGATCGACGTGAACTGTCCGGCGCCGGCGAGCTGCAGCGCCCGCGCGTCGCGGCTCTGCGAGGCCGCGTCGTCGAACTCGTCGACCAGCGACAGCAGCGGCAGACCGGGGTCGAAGCCGATCGATCGCATCGGACGCGTCTTGACGACCAGGTAGCGCAGCACCTCGGGGGGCAGGACCTCGAGCATCCGGTGCACCGACAGGACGTTCCCTTTGCTCTTCTTCATGTCGCCCAGGCCTTTGAACGAGATCCATTCGTAGGTCACCGGGAAGGGCGGCGGCGCCTTGAAGACCTCCCGGCAGATCAGCGCGCCGGTGTCGTACGAGCCGCCGCGCGTCGCGTGGTCCTTGCCGAACGGCTCGATGCTGACCGGGATACGCGCCCAGCGCGCCGGCCAGTCCACGCGCCAGGTGAGCTTGCCGCCGCCCCGCATCGAGACGCTGCCGCGCCCGCCGCAGGCGCAGGCGTAGTCGACCGTCTCGGCCTTCTCCGAGAACCCCTTCACGGTGGTGTCGGTCATCCGGCCGCAGGTTCCGCAGATGGGATTGAACGGGCTCCAGCCGGCCTCGACCTTCCGCCCGGTGCACTCGGCGAGTATCCTGGCGATCGCGTCCCGGCCCTTGAGCGCCTGCACGATCTGCGGCACCATCATCCCCGACTTGTACATCTGGTCGGCGTACAGCACCTTCACCTCGATGCGCAGACGCTGGAGCGAGGCGAGGAACGGCTCGAGGAAGTGCGCGGCGTACGAGGGGTGGCGGCCGCAGGGACAGGGAATCTCCGACAGCGGCTTGCCGATGTGCCCCTGATAGATCGACGGATCGAGGAACGGGTAGACCTTGCGCAGAGGGTCGAAGTTGTCGGCCACGTAATCGAGGGTGACCCGTACGCCGCGCTCGAGGAGGACCTGATACAGCACGTCGGCTGTGATCACCTCGCGCAGGTTGCCGATGTGGATCTCGCCGCTCGGGGAGATGCCGGTCGAGATCTCGTGCGGACCCTGGGACTGCTGCAGGATCGCCTCGGCGATCTCGTCGGCCCAGTGCTTTTCGCGGACGTGCACCATCTCCCGCGCTCCCCCGCGCGCCCGCCTACTTCCCGGCCCGCCCGGCCACGAAGCGGAAGCGCACTTTGATCGTGTCGTCCATGACCAGCCAGAGGAAGCGCGGGATCGGGATCCCGTAGTCGGTGTACGTGAGATCGACGCTCCCTTCGGCGGTCAGGGTGCCGTTATCATACCGGATCACCGCCGGGACCACGACCGTCCGCTCGACGCCGTGGAGGCCGAGCGTCCCCTCGACCAGCGCCGCGCGGTCTCCGGCGCCCGGCTTCTCGACGCCCACCTGGATCGACCGCGAGCGGAAGACGATCTCCGGGAAACGCTCCACCTCCAGATGCGCGCCGCGCATCTTGCGGTCGCGCAGACGGTTGCCGGTCGCCAGGGAGGCGGCCCGCACCCGGAGCACCACCGACGGGCCCGCCGAAAGATCGGACGGATCGAGCGCAATCTCGCCGTCGTACTCGCGCGCCGCGCCGTCGATCGTCTCTCCCGGCCGGCGGATCGTGAACGCCAGCTCGCTCGCGACCGGATCGATCGCCAGGGTCGTCCGCCCCGGCGGCGCCGCGGCGACGGGCACGGCGGGCGGCGCGGGCGGCGCGGCGACGAGCGCCCACAGGACCGGGACGACGACCGC
>CAYLND010000346.1:0-2168 GCA_964384905.1 uncultured Acidobacteriota bacterium | reverse complement strand
GGGCGCCTCGTGCCGCTCGCCAGGGAGCGCGGGCGCCGCCAGGTGGCCGGTTCCCGGCACGAGCCGGTGGGGCGCCGCCTCCCGGGCGCCGAGCAAGGTCCGGACGCTGTCCACCACGCGCCGTGCGACGGTGCCCAGATCGAGGGTCTCGCTGCTCAGGCGGCTCAGCTCCGCCAGGGCCTCGGCCGTCCGCCGGCGCCGCTCGCTCTCGGCCAGCAGCCGGGAGTTTCGAATCGCCGCGCCCGCCTCCGAGATCAGGGCCTCGAGGATCTCGTACTCCTCGCTCGCGAGGTCGAAGGGCTCTCCGGCCAGGAGTACGAGGACGCCGACGACGGAGTCCTGATACGCGACCGGCAGGGCGTAGAGGCTCCGCAGACCGTGGGCCGCATACCAGTCGCGCGCGACCATCGGCGTCCGGCCCAGGTCGTCCGCCTTGATCGGCTCGTCGTGCAGGGTCACCCAGCCGGCGACCCCCTGACCGTAGGCCAGGCGCGGGTTCGGGTGCCCCGCGCCGATCGCCACGTCCGAGCATGCGCGCAGCTCGACCATCCGGCTCGCCTCGTCGGCGACCCAGAGCGACGCGCAGCGCGCATCGGTCAGCCGCACCGCGGCGGCGGCGATCTGGCGGAGGATCTCGTCGATATCGAGCGAAGAGGAGATCAGCTCGATCAGCTGGATCAATGTCCTGAGCTTGCCCGCCAGCGCTTCGGAGGCGTCGACGCCGGAGCGATCCACTAGCCGAAGCTCCGCCGGCGGCTTGCGCTCACCAGGGCGCGCCAGGAGGCGGCTTGCCCGAGCCATCCGGACAGGAGCGCACGACAGGCGGTCCAGATGATCGTCAGGAGCAGCACGGCGACTCCCTCGGGGACGATCGTGACAGGGACCCGCGGGTGCCCGCCCGGGCCCGTCGCGTCCGAGGTCGGGACGTCCCACGTGGGGAACGGGATGTCGTCTCCGCCGGCCGGGGAGGACTTGGGCGCGGGCGGGGGCGACCCGGCGAGGCCGATCGTGAGGGCCAGACAGATCAAGAGCCCGGCGAGAACGCAGGCAGCCTGCCCCGCCAGCCTCATCCCGCCCCGTTCCCGTTGGAGGCCACGGTCACGCGCGCGGCGGTCTCGGCGTCAGGGCTGAAGATCCGGGAGACGACCCGATCGAGCCGCTGCAGATCGATCGGCTTGTGGATGTACTGGATGATGCCGAGCTGGCGCGCCTGCACCTCGGTCGCCGGGCTGTAGTCGCTCGTCGTCATGACGATCGGCAGCGCCGGCTCGATCGCGCGAAGCTTCCTGACGAGATCGCCGCCGGGCATGTCGAGTAGCTCCACGTCCACCACCGCGAGACCCAGGCGAAACCTCGTGACGAGCCGCATGGCCTCGACGCCGCGCGCCGTGGGGTACGCACGGAGGCGCGCCTGCAGGAGAAAGCTGGCCACGAACCGGGCCGAGGCCTCGTCGCCGTCCGCGACCAGGATCCAGCGCTGGCCCACGGACTCCCGGAAATTCATGATGCTCGTAGAGAGCAGGTTCAGTGCCAGAGGACGTCGTGGCTTTGAAATCGAGAAGTTGCGCGCGCGCGATCGCGGGCACTCCGCGCCGCAATGACAGATTTGACGGTCGTCGGTTGACGGTGCTGCTAGACGAGCCCGAACTTCTTGATGCGGCGGTACAGCGTGCGCACGGTGAGGCCCAGCGCGCGCGCCGCCTGCTCCTTGTCGTTCCGGAAGCGCTCGAGGGCTCGAGCGATCAGATCGCGCTCGGCCTGATCGAGGGTCGGGAGCGTGTCGACGAGCACGGCGGCGGCCGGCGCGTCGGGCTTGGGGCTGAGATCGGGCAGGCTCGTCCGCTCGATCTCCTCGCGCGCCCCGAGCGCGAAGGCCCGCTCGAGGAGATTCTCAAGCTCGCGAACGTTGCCGGGGAAGTCGTAGGCCGACAGCGCCGCCATCGCGTCGGGCGCGATGCCCTTGACGTCGCGCCGGAAGCGCTCGTTGAACCGCCGCAGGAAATACGTGAGCAGGGCTGGGATATCGCTCTTGCGCTCCCGGAGCGGCGGCACCACGATCCGGACGACGTTGAGTCGATAGAACAGATCCTGGCGAAAGCCCCCGCTCTGCACGACCGCCTCGAGGTTCTTGTTGGTCGCGGCGATCATCCGCACGCTGACCGAGTGGG
>CAYLND010000345.1:0-2169 GCA_964384905.1 uncultured Acidobacteriota bacterium | reverse complement strand
CGGCCGCCCCCTGGACGCCCGTTCTGCGGACGGCCGGCACCGGCTCGCCGGCGCCGGAGTCGTCGGCCTCCGGCGCGCCGGCGGCTCCGCCGGACGAGGCCACGAGCGACCGATCGAAGACGAGCGGGTCCTCGTGATCGGGTCGGATCTTGAGGTAGTTCAAGGTCTGCTGGGCGATGCGTGAAAAGACCGGCGCCGCCACGTCGCCGCCGTGGAATTTCGGTCCCTTGGGCTCGTCGACCATCACCACGATCGCCAGGGCCGGCCGGTTGGCGGGGACGAATCCGGCGAACCAGGAGACGTACTTGCCGCGCGCGTAGCGGCCGCTCGCGTCGACCTTCTGCGCCGTCCCGGTCTTGCCGCCCACGGTGTAGCCGGGCACGGACGCCGCCTTCCCGGTTCCCTCGATGGTGACCATCTGCAGCATGAAACGGAGCGCGCGGGCGGTTTCGACGGAGACCACGCGATGGGAGACCGGTTCCGCGGCCGCACGTCCGCCGCCGGCGGCGCGCGCGTCGGTCGCGGACGGGCCGAATCCCCCGGACGGTCGGGCCGTCCCTTCCTCGGGGTCGCCTGCCGCGGCCGGCGGATCGCCGGCGATATCCGCCTGCGCAGGCCGGACGTCGGGAGGCAGCGGAGCGCGGTTGCCCTGGGCCGGCAGGAGAGCCTGCACCACGCGCGGCCGGATCCAGACGCCGTCGTTGGCGACGGCGCCCATCATCGCCGCGAGCTGCAGGGTCGTCACGCCGATCTCCTGGCCCATCGCGATCGAGGCCTGGGAGAGACCGGACCAGGCGGAGACGTCGCGCAGGATACCGGGGCTCTCGCCGGGCAGATCGATGCCGGTCTTGCGGCCGAAGCCGAAGCCGCGGATGTAGTCGATGAACTCCTCCGGCCGCAGGCGCTGGCCGATCTTGATCGCTCCGACGTTGCTGGATTTCGCCAGGACCTCCGTGAAGGTCAGGTTGCCGTAGGGCAGTCGGTCTTCCTTGAAGCGGTGGCGTCCCACCACGATCGAGCCGTTCTCGCACCAGATCACCTCGTTCGGATGCACGCGCCCGGCGTCCAGGGCGGCGGCGGCGGTGACGACCTTGAAGGTCGAGCCCGGCTCGTAGTAGTCGGTGGTGGCCCGGTTGCGCCGCGCGCCGTCGCGGGCGTCGGCGTAGGCGTTCGGATCGAACACCGGGCGGCTGGCCAGCGCCAGGATTTCGCCGGTCTGGGGCCGCACCACGACCACGGTCGCGCCGTCCGCGCGGGTCTCCGCCATCGCCTCGTCGAGCGCGCGCTCGACGCTGTACTGGATCACCTCGTCGAGCGTGAGCCGCAGCCCGAATCCGGGCGCCGGCTCCTTCTGCTCGCGGTCGAGGACGCGGCCGCCGTGGCCGTCCTGCAGCGCCACCATCTGTCCGGGCGTCCC
Organism: uncultured Acidobacteriota bacterium; assembly: GCA_964384905.1. Classification (GTDB taxonomy): domain Bacteria; phylum Acidobacteriota; class Polarisedimenticolia; order Gp22-AA2; family Gp22-AA2; genus Gp22-AA3. The sequence goes on along the minus strand of CAYLND010000345.1, from coordinate 752 downwards.
GCGGATGGCGTCGTCGTACATGAACTCGAGGCCGTCCAGGCCGCGGTTGTCCATGCCGCACGCGCCGATGAGATGCGCGGCGAGCGAGCGCTTCGGGTAGTACCGCCGGCTCTCGCGCACGAACCCGATGCCCCGGATCCTCAGGGACTCGATGCGCCGCCGCAGCTCGGGCGTGATCTTTCGCTTGATCCAGACGAAGCGGCGGTCGCTCGACAGCCGCTCGCGCAGCTCGGACGCCGGCACCCCGGTCACCGGTGCCAGACGGCGCGCGGCGGCCGCGGCGTCGTCCACGTCCCCGGGCTCCGCGAAGACCGAGTCGACGTCGAGGCTCACGGCGAGCTCCTTGCCGTTGCAGTCGAGGATCGGCCCGCGCAGCGGATCGAGCGTGATCGTCTTTTCCTGCTGCGAGCGCGCCTGATCGAGCAGCTCGGGCGCGCGGATCACCTGAAGGTGCGCGCAGCGGCCGAAGATGGCCAGAAGCCCCGTCGCGACCCCCACGATCAACAGCACCAGCCGCGCCCGCTGCGAGCCCGGCCCGTGCCGGCCGACGGTCCGCCGCGAGCCCCGGCCCGCGGCGGTCTTCCAGCCCGTGATGCCCTGTGTCTTCACCCTTCCGTCCTCCCCGCGTCAGGGTTGGTCGCCGGGCTCCGGGCTCCGCGGCGTCGCGGTCCCGACGTCCGGCACGATTCCGATTCCTGCTTCGATGGCCGCGTCGCCCGCGGCCTCCGGTGTCGGGCTCGGCCGCGGCCTGG
>CAYLND010000344.1:0-2181 GCA_964384905.1 uncultured Acidobacteriota bacterium | reverse complement strand
GGCGCAGGCGGGCGCCGACAGCTCGATCCAGGGGCCGGGGGCCGGTCCGGCGGCGCCCGAGGGGCCCGCGATGGCGGCGGGCGGAGGTCCGCCCGGCGGCCTGCAGCCGATCGGGATTCCGCTGGTCTGCTCGGGCTGCGACGCCGGCGTGCTGCGCTACTACGCCCCGATCTTCGAATCGTTCGGCCTGGAGCCGACGGCCGGCGGCGGCGTGGTGCAGGGAGCCGCCCGCGCGCCGCTCGCTCCCGGAACGGCGATCGGGGCGGCCCTCGCGACCGGGGATCTCAGCGTGGTCGGCATCGGAACGCTCACCCACATCGATCACAACAGGGTGTTCGCCTTCGGGCATCCCCTGCTGGGCACGGGCGCGATGGAGATGCCGATGACGCAGGCGCAGGTCCTCCTCACCTTCCCGTCCAGCGCCGCCTCGTTCAAGATCGCCAACGCCACGCCGCCCGTCGGCAGCATCTTCCAGGACGGCCTCACCGCCATCGTGGGCGAGGTCGGACGGACCGCGCCGACGATCCCGGTGTCGGTGCGCGTCACCTCGGGAGCCGGCCGGCGCGATTTCCACTACGATATCCTGCGCAACCGCGCCTGGTCGTCGGTGCTTCTGGCGATCACGACCGCCAACAGCCTCGTCCGGACGACCGACTACGAGGCCGCCGCCACCCTGGCGCTGCGCTGTCGCATTGCCATCGAGGGGTACCCGACCGTCACGTACGAGGACCTGTACTCCGCCACCAGCCCCGCGCAGCCGGTGCATCTGGCGCTGGCGAACGACGCGGGCGGGCTGTTCAACCTTCTCCTCAACAATCGCTTCGAGGAGCCGCGGGTGACGAGCGCCGAGCTGGACGTCCAGATGCTGCAGGGCTCGCAGGTGGCGACCATCACCTCGCTGCGCGCCTCACGCACCGAGGTCCGTCCAGGGGGAAACCTCACCGTGACGGCGGCCCTCGCCCTGTTCCGCGGCCGCGAGTGGGAGGAAACCTGGGACGTCGCGCTTCCGGAGGACACGCCCGTGGGCGACACCGAGATCATCGTCGGCAGCGGCCCGGCCATCGACGGGCTCGATCGGCGCATCCTGGAGCGCCAGATCGCCCAGGCGGATCGCCTCGGCGACCTGCTGCGTCTCGCAGGCCGCGAGCGCAAGAGCCGGACGCTCTATCTGAGGATGTCGCGCCGGGCGCCGACGGCCATCGTGCGCAGCGAGGTGCTTCCCGACCTGCCCTTGTCGATCTTCAGCGTGTTCAACAACCCGCGGCTGAGCGCCGACACGACCCTGATGAGCGAGGCGCCGTACCTCGAGATCCCGAAGGACCTCGACGTCGTCGTCATCGGCGGGCGCCGCATCTCCGTCAGGGTGAAATGAAGAGCGTCCTCGGAATCCTCGCTGTCGCACTCGGGTGTGTTTTCGTCGTCTCGGTCACGAACTTGCCCGCCGTCACCTCCCAGACCTGGCGCCAGAGGGAGAGGGACGATTTCCTGAAGGGGGAGCTGAAGGGCGTCTCGCTGATGGCGGACGGGACCCTGCGGCTGTCCCCTCGACTCGATCCCCTGTACGAGGCCAAGCAGCCGTATCTCTGGGCGGTCGCCCAGGCCCCGGACGGGACGATCTACGCCTCGGGAGGCAACGAGGGGACCGTCTATCGCATCGACCGGCGTGGAGCGGTGGTCTTCTTCCGGGCCGAAGAGCCCGAGGTCCACGCCCTGGCGATCGATCGGTCCGGCAACGTGCTCGCCGGCGCCTCGCCGGGGGGACGGATCTACAAGGTCGCCCCCGACGGCAAGACGATCTGGACCTACGACAGCGGCGAAAAATACGTCTGGGCGCTGGTCTTCGATCGCGAAGGCGCGCTCTACGCCGGGACCGGCGTGGAGGGACGCATCCTCAAGGTCGACTCCGCCGGACACGGCCGGGTCTTCTTCGACAGCGCCGAGACGCACATCCGCTCCCTCCTGTTCGACGCGAAGGGCGATTTGATCGCCGGGTCCGACGGCCACGGTCTCGTGTTCCGCGTCTCCGCCAAGGGGGACGGGTTCGTCCTGTACGACGCGCCGATGAACGAGGTGGTCGCTCTGGCGCTCGGCAAGGATGGGACCCTCTATGCCGCGGTCGCCGGTGAGACCGGCGGGCGTGGCGGGGCCCGGCCGGCGTCCCCGTCCCCACCGCCGGCCGCC
>CAYLND010000343.1:0-2188 GCA_964384905.1 uncultured Acidobacteriota bacterium | reverse complement strand
CATGAGCAACATCACCTACGGCGCTCCGGCGGCGCCGGACACCGCCGGCCATCAGATCTTCGGCCACAACGGCGGCGCGGGCGTCGAGAGCGTCGCGGCCACCGCGTACAACGACGGCGTGAATGCTGAGTCCTACTCGTCGGAAGGGCCGGTGACGCTGTATTACGGCCCCGTCAACGGCAATACCGCGGCCGCGCCGCTCGGCGTGCCACAGGTGCTGAACAAACCAGACTTCACTGCCACCGACGGCGGCAAGACGACCTTCTTCGCCCAGTTCACCGGCGGAGTGTGGCGCTTCTTCGGGACGTCGCAGGCGGCGCCGCAGATCTGTCTCGCCGGTCCCGCCACCCCGGACCATCTCCTGTACACGCGGCCCCGGCCGCTGTACGTGGAGGCGCCCGCCGACCCCGAGAGCCCGGAGGGACTCGCGGCGCTCAAGGACGCGATCGCCCGCGGGCTGCAGAAGCACGCCGCGTGGTACGACCTGTACTTCAGGAAACACGCGACCGGAAGCGAGCCGCAGCTCGACTCCCTGCCGCGCGTCGTCCTGATCCCCGGCGTCGGGATGCTGTGCGCCTGGAAAGACGCCCGGCATACGCGGGTCGTGCGCGACATCTACCATCACACCATCGGCGTCATGCGGGGGGCGCAGGGAATCGGCGCGTACCGCTCGCTCGACCTCCAGGACACGTTCGACGTCGAGTACTGGCCGATGGAGCTGTACAAGCTCGGCCTGGCGCCGCCCGAGAAGGAGCTCGCTCGCCGCGTCGCCCTGATCAGCGGTGCCGCGCATGGCATCGGCCGAGCCACGGCGCGGCGACTGGCCGCGGAGGGGTGTCATGTGGTGGTCACCGACCTGGACGGCGAGGGGGCGCGGGCGGTCGCGGGCGCCATCGGCGAGGCGCACGGAACGGACCGCGCCCTGGGCCTGCGCATGGACGTCACGGACGAGACGAGCGTGACGTCCGCGTTCCAGGACGCGGTCCTGGCGTACGGCGGCCTCGACGTCGTCGTCTCCAACGCGGGGATCGCGCACTCGTCTCCGATCGACCGCATGGCGCTGGCGGACTGGCGGCGCTCCATGGAGGTGAACGCCACCGGTCACTTCCTCGTGGGGCGGGCGGCGCTGCGCCTCCTCAAGGAGCAGGGGATCGGCGGCAGCCTGGTGTTCGTCGCGTCCAAGAACGTCCCGGCACCGGGAAAGGATTTCGGCGCCTACAGCGCCGCCAAGGCGGCGGAGACGCAGCTGGCGCGCGTCCTGGCGATCGAGGCCGGCGAGCACGGCGTCCGCGTCAACATCGTCAACCCGGATGCTGTCTTCCAGGATTCACACCTGTGGTCCGAGGCGGTGCGCGCCGAGCGCGCCCGGGCGCACGGCATCGGCGTGCAGGAGCTGGAGGAGTTCTACAGGCGGCGCAATCTGCTCGGGGCGAGGGTCCTGGCGGAGGATGTCGCCGAGGCGGCGTTCTGGCTCGCCTCCGATCGATCGGCGAAGACGACCGGCTGCATCCTGTCGGTGGACGGAGGCGTTCGGGAGGCTTTCCCCCGCTGAGGCCGATCCCCGCCGGCGGCGGGGAGGTCAGGGCTTGGGCGGTTTCTTCTTCGGCTTCGGCGGATACATCGACTGGTACGGCAGGGCGACCGAGCCGCCCTTGTCGATGTAGGACTTGACGAGGATCGCCGCCAGGTGGCGGTTGGAGACGACCTGGGGGTTGTTGCGCACGTCGAGCAGCCCCGGGTCGAGTTCGATGGCCCGCTGGTAATAGTTGATCGCGTTGTCGTAATCGCCCCGCTGATCGAAGTTCGCCCCGAGGTTGTAGCAGGCGAGCGCATAGGCGGGATTGAGCTTGATCGCCCTCCTGTAGGCGCTCTCGCCCTCCTCGAGCCTGTCCGTCACGGTATACGCGACGCCGAGTGTGTTCCAGGCGGTCGCCAGGTCCGGCTGGGCCCGGATCGCCTTCTGGTACTGGGTCACCGCCTGCTGCGGCCGGCCGTACTGCATCATCAGATCGCCCAGCTCGTTCAGGAGGGCCGGATTGTTCGGCTCCTGGGTCAGTCTTTTGACGACCGATTTGTAATCGAGCGGGTAGACCAGGTCGATCGGAGGCGCTCCGCCGCCAGCCCTCGGGGCCGGCTTCGACGTCGCGGCCGGCTTGGGGGGAGCGGGCGCCGGCGCGGGGGCCGGTCC
>CAYLND010000342.1:0-2195 GCA_964384905.1 uncultured Acidobacteriota bacterium | reverse complement strand
GAAACTGTCAGGAAAGTCCAGAAATGTCGTAAAAAGGCCGAAAACATGGCGGGAGCGGCCGGGCCTCGAACCCGGAACCCCTCCCGTGCCAGGAATGCGAACAGAACGGACGGGTCGCGGACCGCTTCCGCCCGGGTCCGACCGTTTCCGAGCGCCGCGCCCCGGCGCTCCAGCCGGCCCAGAAGACGCGGCCTGTTCTCGAGGCCGCCGGCATAGATGAAGCCCTGCCAGTCGAATTCCAGCGCGGCGCGGGCGAGCGCCGCGACCGTCCGCGGACGGCCGAGATCGCGCGACAGCGACAGGACACGCAGGGGTCGACCGGACTCGAGAGACCGCAGGTCGGCGTCGCCGAAGTAGTCGAGGGCCAGGATGCCGCCGGGGAAGCGCTCCGCGATCCGCCGGCTCCGCACGGCCGCGGCAGCGAGGGCGCGCACGCTCACGCCCAGGAGGAGAAGACGGTCCCCCGAAGACGTACGCCGGCGGCTCCGGTCGCTTATCGGACCTCCAGGAGCTCGAGCGCCCTGCGGCGGGCCGTCTCGCAGTCGATGACCGGGGGGGGATCGGCGCTCAGCAGATCCTTCAGCAGCGACGACTCGACCTTGAACTTCAGCTCACCCACCGCCATCGCGCCGAGCGTCCGGATGCCGGGCGCCATCTCGGCGCCGTTGTCCTGCGGCTTCACGCCTTCGAGGCCGTGCGGCGGCACCGCGTTGACGTCGGCGACGATCTTGGGAGGGCGCAGCGCCTCGAGGGTGGCGCGCGACAGGAGGCGGACCCCCGCCGCTCCGGTCGCGAGCAGGACGTCGGTCTCCTCCGCGAGGGCGCGCAGCTCCGGTTCGCCCGGCGCGGCGCGCGGCAGGACGGTGACCCCGAACAGGGTCGCGATCTCTTCCGCCGCCTCGGCCGCCGAGGCGAGATTCCGCGAGGTGAGGGTGACGGAGGCCCCGTCGCGCGCCGCCATGACCGCCACCGCCCGACCGACCCCGCCGGTCCCCGCCGCCACGAGCACCTTGCGTCGGGACGCTGCGGCGGGCCCCGGGCCGCGGGCCATTCCCGCGACCCGGGCCCAGAGCGCGGCCGCCGTGGTGTAGCCCCCCTTCGGATCGACCATCAGGCCGATCTGGAAGGGTGGGAAAAGGCTCGCCCGCGCCGCCTTCAGCATCGCCTCGGCGACGGCCACCCTGGAGCTCGAGACGAACAGGGAGGAGAAACGCGCGCCCCTGGCGCCGCGCGAGAACATGATGTCCTGCACGAGCCCGGGCACCATCGCCACGTCGATGGCGGCGTACGGGATCACCGCGTCGAAACCGGCGTCGTAAGCCATGTTGACGTCGAACGGGCTGACGATCGGATCCGACGACACCAGGTACAGGAGACGTTTCTTCTCCACCGCGCTGCGACGAGTCCGGCTTCAGGCGAACGGATGCTTCGCCTTGTCCTTGCCCGCGATGACCGATTTGACGCTCGGCTCACCCTTCATGGCGCGGGCGATCGCCTCCTTGGTGGCGCGATAGTTGAAGTCGTAGATCTTCTTCTTGTCGGAGGCCTCCCAATGGATGAACACGCCGACGACCACCACCAGGTTCTCGGCCTCGGCCTGCGGAATGATGTTGTCGGCGACGGAGTCGGCCACGGCCTTGGCGACCGCCGCCTGCGCCGGTCCGAACATGAGGATCGCCTGGTTGGCGCCCTTGATGGTGACCTTGTTCATCATCATCGTCGCCGGCTTCGGAATCAGGTTCGGCTCGAGGACCGCCAGGAGCGCGGTATGTCCCTGGTTCTGGTTGACCAGCGCGTTGGCGAAGGCCTGGCCGACCGGACCGTTCTTCGGTCCGATCAGAAGATCGATGTGCGCGATCTCGTTCCCGTCGCCGATGAGCGATTCACCGATCAGGATGTCCTTCATGCGGCTTCCTCCTTACAATGGGGCGCGAGCGGGCCCGCCCGGAGGCGGGCCGGGGCTCCCGGCCGGAGTTGAGGCTGAGCGAAGATCACCGTTAGCATATCGCACAACCGGGGTCAATCTTGCCGCCGATTCGATCCGCGCCGCTCCTTCTGGCCAGCGTCACCGATCCCGAGGAGGCCGCCGTCGCGCTGCGCGCGGGGATCGACATCCTCGACCTCAAGGAGCCGCGCGAGGGAGCGCTGGGCGCCTGCCCGCCCGCCGTGCTGCGCGCCGTCGTGGCGCTCCGTGA
>CAYLND010000341.1:0-2197 GCA_964384905.1 uncultured Acidobacteriota bacterium | reverse complement strand
GCCTCGATGATCGTGGCGTTCATGGCCCAAGGAGTCGCGTCCGTCTTGGCCTTCGAATCCGCGTCGGCGGCCAGCGCTGGAACGGCCAGGACCAGCGCCGTGAGCACGGCCGTAAAGATCAAACTCTTCTTCATGTCGACCCTCCGGTGAGAGACCGCCTACCTGCAGGCACAGCAAGACCGAGGGGACGCTAATCCGGACGCGGCTTCCGTTCAAGCAAACTGCGGCCGCAACCCCCGGCGCCCGCGAGGTGACGCCGGGGGGCGACGTTCGACTACCGCAGCACGAAGACCTTGCCCGACCGCTGCTCTCCGCCCGCCACCAGCCGGTAGAAGTAGAGCGCGGTCGGCACCCGACGACCCACCGCGTCGCGCCCATCCCATCCGGCATCGTGTGCGCCGGCGGACTGGAGCCCGTCCACGATCTGCCGCACGCGACGGCCCTGCTGATCGAAGATCGCGAGCGAGACGCGCTCGCTGCTCGGCGTCCCGTAGCGGAAGCGGGTCTCGCCGTGCGCCGGATTCGGGAAGGCGGGCCCCAGCCACAGCCCGGAGGCCGCGTTCGGCGTGCCGACGCCGGTGGTGGAAGAAGGCTCGGTCTTGGGGTCACCGACCATTCGGACCACCGCGGTGTTGGCGTCGGGAACCGTGACGGCCTTCAGGAGGCCCGTGATCGGCAGCGCGCCGAACAGGCCTCCGCCGAGGTCCTGGACCACGAAGTCGGTCAGCGCGAAGCCCTGGTTTCCCACCAACGATCCCGTGGCGCCGTCGAGCGTGACGCTACCGAAGAACGCGCTGCCGACTCCGGCGAGCTGGGGCTCGTCGGCGTCGGCGCTGGCTTGATCCGGATAGACGATCAGCTTGAGCGTCGCCTGAGCCATGTCGGCGGGCGAGAAGGTCTGAGTCTGGAGCCCGTTGCCCGACAGCGTGAGGCGGACCAGGTCCGGGGCGAGCGGGACCACGACTCGCTGGATCTGAACGCTCATCGCCTGAGGCGAGGGCATGATCGTCCCGTCCGCCGCCGGCAGGCCTACCGCCGCCCACGGCTGTTGCGTGGTGGACTCGATCATGTTTCCGCCCGCGGTCGCGCAGCCGTAGGTCTGTACCACGATCTGGACCGTGTCGTTGCTGTAGCAGGCGGCTCCGAGCAGCACGCGGTTGTCGCTGTTGTCGGGGTCCGAGGCGGCCGTCGCCATCAGCATGTCGGGGGCGGGATCGTTGGGAGGATTCCCTCGCGTCGAGGAATCTCTCTGCCCGACCACCGGCGGGGGTCCGGAGCAGGGGAATTTCCAGAACATCTTGACGTGGTTTTGGGCCGGGGTCGTGCTCGCTTCGACGTGCGCCCGCGCCTTTCCGGCGCACAGGATGAGCGAGAGTCCGAGTAGGACAGCGGGGATGCGAGTGAGGGGGATGCGCCTCATGGATCACCTCCTGGGTCGGGTTGCACGGCAGGGCGGGATCCTCGAAGCGATGGCTTGACTGCGGATTGACCACAGCCAGTCCGGCGCCCGGCGCCCGCGGCCTAAGTCCCTTCGGGGTGGGCGTCTCGGGGGCTTCGGACGGGATGGCAGAGTTTGCGGGCGAGGCGCGCCGTCCGATAACCTGTTCGGCCACTTCGGGCCCGGCCCGATCGCCGGCCCGAAAGGAGTCATCCGCAGTGAAGAGCGCCCTCCTCGATACTCTGCGCCAGCGCGTCCTGATCTACGACGGCGCCATGGGCACGCAGATCCAGGCCGCCGGCCTGACGCCCGAGGACTTCGGCGGCAAGCGCTGGGAGGGCTGCAACGACTACCTGAGCCTGACCAAGCCCAAGGTGATCGAGGCCATCCACGCCGCCTACTTCGACGCGGGCGCCGACGTGGTCGAGACCAACTCCTTCCAGGCTTCGGGCGTGCGACTTGCGGAGTGGGGCCTCGCCGAGCGCACGGTCGAGCTGAATCGCGCCGCCGCCGCGATCGCGCGCGGCGTGGCCGACCGCTACGCGGCCAAGGACGGGCGCCCGCGCTTCGTCGCGGGCTCGATGGGCCCTTCGGGGATGCTGCCTTCGTCCGAGGACCCGGATCTCGGCAAGCTCTCGCTGCGCGACCTGATCCCGCCGTTCGAGGAGCAGGCGCGCGGCCTGATCGAGGGCGGCGCCGACGTGCTGATCCTCGAGACCTGCCAGGACATGCTCGAGATGAAGGCGCAGATGCTGGCCG
>CAYLND010000340.1:0-2199 GCA_964384905.1 uncultured Acidobacteriota bacterium | reverse complement strand
TGTTCAACCGCCACGGCTTTGACGCCGCGTCGATCGACGACATCATGCGTCATGCTGGACTCACGCGCGGGGGCTTTTACAGCTACTTTCGGACCAAGAGCGATCTCTATGCCGAAGCGGTTGCTCTGGCCCTGGCCGAACCTCCATCGAAGCGGTGGAAGGGCATCAGCGTCGATTTCGGCGCTGTGGATGCCGCACGGCAGGTGATCCGAGGATATTTGTCGCGCCAGCACTTCCAGGACATCGACGGCAGCTGCCCGCTAGTGGCGCTGCCGAGCGATGTCTCGCGGGGAAACCCCTTGTGAAGAAGACCTATGAGACGGTGTTCAAGGCTATGGTCGACCTCTTTGAGGAGGGCCTGCGTCGTAGGGGACGCAGGGACCGGCAGCGCGCGCTCGCCATGGCGGCGATGTGCGTCGGCGGACTGGTCGTGGCTCGCTCGATCAAGAATCTCCGGCTCGCGGATTCCCTGCGCGACGCCGCCATGAGCGTGGCGCTCGGACTGGGCGGGTGGCCCCGATCGCCCTCACGAAAGGGGCGTCACGATGCCAAGTGACAGGGCGACGTCTCCGCGGGTAACTCGGAGCGTCGCGGCCCCTGCCGAACCTGAGCCTGCCGGTAGTCCCGCACGCGCCCGGCGAGGCCTGCTTCACACCGTGGCGGGTTGATGAAGCGATAGCGCGGGAGCCACGGGAGATTCCGAAGAATCGGCACGTCCGGCTGACGTTGTGCGTGACCTGCTCGAAATGCTGGATCCGCCGGAGCCGCGCCTTCGCCTGCCGAAGCTTCTCCTGTTCGGTTGTTGCCTTCCCCATGATTGGCCCCCCGAGATTGAGGTGGGAACTTGTTCATGGAAAAGGCTACTAGCTACACCGCATGGGCACCTCGTAGGGATGGCTGGCGGGAGTTTAGCAGAGCTGCTCAGGCCGGAGAGGCTACAAGAGGGCTTAGGAGCGGCGCGACCACCAGGACCACGCATAGAGGCCGAGCGTGACGAGGATGACGAGGACCATCCCACCTGATGCTTGGATCAGCCAATGTCCCATATGCTGTCGCAGCCGCCCTTCAATTCAGTCGAGATCATCGCAGACCAGATTAGCGGCTCGTCGAGCCGGCCGAGAGCATTAAGGTGTGCGAGTGTTCGCGCCACGCCACTCCGCGCACGCTCCGGAAAATCGTCCTGTCCGTTGTGGTCGATTCTGGTCCCTTCGACGATGACAACAACTCGACCATTCGTTGCGACCTCCGGAAGCCCGGTGTGCAGATCCGCGAAAAGCCTTATCGATCTCCGCTCATCGAGTTGGTCCACCCGTTGCACCGATTACGGGATGCGCGGAGTTCCTGCGCGCCTGAGGAGGAACGGCGATGACCGCCAGCGTGAATACGACCAGTGCCGAGACCCCGAACGGCCGCCGCGCCGCGTGGACGTTCCGCCGACGTGCGGTCTCGCTGTCGCTGCTGGTCCTCCTGGCTCTCGGGCTCGGGCCCTTTCCGGCCCTGGCCGGTCAACGAATCAGGCGCCCGGTGGCGCCCAATTCCGACGCCACCCTGTACGAGGTCACAGAGACCGTCCGCTTCGACGATGCGGCAGGCCTCAGCGTCACGATGCGGAATGCGATTGCCACGCTCATGGGCTCGGCCAAGCTCGGGACGCCGCTCTGCCCGACCGAGATGCTCCTGACGAACGCGGCGGTGAAGACCTGTGAGATCTCCGGTCAGGGTCAGGACAGCGTCTCGCTCGCAACCGGCCTCGGGCCGGTCTGGGGTCAATTCGCGGTCCTCATCAATGCGCCCGGGAACAGCGACGACCATGTGCCAGATTTGCCCGTGCTGACCGGGACCTTCACGGGCGACGTCGATCTCTCGCCGGCCGTGCGGTCCCGGATCCCGTTAGGCTACTTGCGGAATGGCCGTCTCACGATCGATCAGACCGGGCAGGTGATCCCCTTCTCGGGCACGTTCCGGCTACCGTTCACGCGGGGTGATGCCGAGCGGCGCCAGCGAGACTACTATCTCGCCGCCGACGGCTCCGCCATCCTCGTCCGTCCGCAGGAGCGCGATCTGGGCTTCCCGCTGGTGCGGCTCGAGGTGACGTTCGGGCCATAGCGATCGTCGCTCGGGAAGCCAGCGCCGGCCAGGGCACTGTCAAATCCCTCAGTTCAGCGACGCGAGACAGAGCAGGTCGGCCTCGGCATCCTC
>CAYLND010000339.1:0-2202 GCA_964384905.1 uncultured Acidobacteriota bacterium | reverse complement strand
GCGGCGGGACGCCGGGGGGCGGGGGGAAGGTATTCGGGGGGGGGGACCTCGTCGACCGGACCGTTCTTCAGGGCGGGCCGGGGGTCGGGCGTGCGACCGGTCAGGATCAGGTCGAGGGCCGAGGCGATCCCGACCAGCCGGGGCAGACGCTGCGTCCCTCCCCATCCCGGGATGATGCCGAGACGCACCTCGGGGAGGCCGATCTCGACGCGCGGGTCCTCGGCCGCCACCCTGAAATGGCAGGCCAGGACCAGCTCGGTGCCGCCGCCCAGACAGGTGCCGTTGACCGCCGCGACCACCGGGAACGGCAGCCCTTCGATGGCGTCGAACAGTCGGTGTCCCTTGCGCGAAGCCGCTTCGGCGTCCTGGATCGTGCGCAGGGCCCGGATCTCGTTGATGTCGGCGCCGGCGATGAACGAGCCCGGCTTGGCGCTGACGACCACGAGCGCGCGCACGTTCTTGTCGTGCGCCGCCTGGTCGACCAGGATCTCCAGCACCGCCACGAGCGGCGCCGACAGGAGGTTCACCTTGTCGTGCGGCCGGTCGAAGACCAGGAAGGCCAGACCGTCACGGCGCGTCTCGAGGACGACGCCGGGCCCCTCCATCGACAGCGTCTTCTCTCCCGTCTCGACCGCCCTGGTCGCGCGCGTGTTCATCAGTTCCGCTCCAGGACGAGCGCGGCCCCCTGGCCGCCGCCGATGCACACCGAGGCGAGACCGAGCGACAGGTTGCGCCGGGCCATCTCCTTCAGGAGCGTCAGCGCCAGCCGGGTGCCGGAGCAGCCGACCGGATGCCCCAGCGCGATGGCGCCCCCGTTGACGTTGGTGATCGCGGGGTCGGGCTCGCCGAGCGCCGCCCCCAGCCCCAGCTCGGCGCGGGCGAACTCGTCCGACCCGAACGCCTTGCGCACCGCCAGCACCTGCGCCGCGAAGGCCTCGTTGATCTCGATCAGCTGCAGCTCGCGCATGCCGGCCCCCGCCCGCTCCAGGGCGATCGCGGTGGCGTACACCGGACCCAGCCCCATCACCGTGGGGTCGAGCCCCGCGAAGCCGTACGAGCGGATGCGGCCCAGATACGGCAGACCGAGCTCGCGGGCCCGCTCCTCGGCCGCGACCACGACGCTGGCGGCGCCGTCGGTGAGCATGCACGAGTTGCCCGCCGTGACGGTGCCGTGGCGCCGATCGAACGCCGGCTTCAGGCGGGCGAGCTGATCCAGCGTCTGGCCCTCGCGCGGCCCGACGTCGTCCTGGATCCCGTCGCAGCCGGGCGGCGGGAAGACCGGGACGATCTCCTCGCGCAGGCGGGCGCGCGCCGCCACGGCGCGCTGGTGGCTCTCGAGGGCGAACGCGTCCTGGTCCTCGCGGCTGATCCGGAAGCGGCGCGCCAGCACCTCGGCGGTCTCCCCCATGTTCAGGCCGCAGACGGCGTCGCGCAGCCCCACCTCCAGCGCCGCGATCGGGCGCAGGTCGCGCGGACGCATCGTCAATAAGGCGGCGATCCGCCGCGGCAGGGCGCGCGCGCGCCGCAGGCGCATCATGTCGTCGGTGAACTCCTGGCCCAGGAGGAACGGAATGCGCGACATCGACTCGACGCCGCCGGCGACGATCACGTCGGCCGCGCCCGACTCGATGCGGTGGAAGGCGCTGACGATCGACTGGATCCCGGAGCCGCAGTTCTGGTTGACGGTGAACGCCGGCACGCGCCGTGGCAGGCCCGCCTTGAGCGCCGCCACCCGGGCGATCGGCGTTGATTCGGCGGGCTGCGCGATGTTGCCGATGATCACCTCGTCGACCGCGCCCGGGTCGAGATCGATGCGCGCCAGAGCCTCGCCGATGGTGATGCGGCACAGCTCGTCGGCGGGCACGTCGTTGAGGACCCCCCACGACTTGCAGAACGGCGTCCGGACCCCGTCCACGATCACCACGCTGCGGCGGAAGGTCACGGCTGGACCCGCGCGCGGCGGCAGGCGCTCATTCCTGAACCTGGTCCCTGGAGATGCCGTACTGGTCCAGCTTCTTGTACAGATTGCTCCGCGGCGTGTCGATCGCCCGGGCGGTGCGCGAGATGTTCCAGCGGTTCTCCTTGAGCTTTCTCAGGATGAAGATGCGCTCGGCCTCGTCCTTGTAGTCCTGCAGCGTCCGGTAAGCCACCGGGTCGGGCGGCTCGAGCGCGCCGGCCGGGCGCTCCCCGACCGGCGCGCCC
>CAYLND010000338.1:0-2285 GCA_964384905.1 uncultured Acidobacteriota bacterium | reverse complement strand
CGACCTCGGGGACGGTTTCGACGGCGGAGGCGGGCGCCGTCTCGACGGGCGGTGTCTCGGGCGGCTCCTCGACGATGGTCACGACGTCCTCGGCGGCGGCCGCCTCCTCCGCGGGCGGCGCGGCGGGCGACGCCGGCGGCACCTCGGTCGTGATCGGGATCACGCGCGACCGCTCGGAGCCCGGCGCTTCCGTCGAAGGAGTCGCGTGATCGGCGGCGCCCAGCAGATCGAGCGCCAGGATCATCTTCCCGACGGTGAAATCGTCGTGCGACGTGCGCCCGCTGATGTCACGCAGCGTCGCGCTGCCGTCCAGCATCCGCCCGATGCGATCGGTCTCGAAATCGAGCCGGAGCGAGCCCAGAACCGACGCCAGCTTCTCGGTGGGGCGGTACACCGACTCCATCGAGCCGATCTCCCGGATCACCGCCGCGCGGTCGCCCGCCTCCATGAGACAGTCGTACACCAGCCGCTTGGTGTTGAGACCGAGCGACGTGACCTCGGGCGGCAGGGGACCGGGCGCCATCTCGTAGTCGCCCTCGGCGGCCGCGAAGCAGGATCCCACGATGATCTGCACCTGGCGTCGCGCCCCCTGCAGCAACTCGGAGGGCGTGAGGAATCCCATCTCGATGAGGGTCTTGCCCAGCGACGCGCCCGGCTGCAGGCGCGAGCGCGCCATCTCGAGCTGCTCGACCGACAGACGACCGTCGCGGATCAGGATGTTCGCCAGCCGGTCGGGCTCGGCGTTGCTCGCGGCGGACGCGACCTCGCCGCGCCTGTAGTAGATGACCTTGGTGGCGTCGGGAAAGCTGAGTCGCAGGGTGCCTTCGAACTCCTGGAGGTGCAGGGTGGCCACGAGACGCGGCAGGAAGGTGTCGCCGATCGATCCCTGGGGTGGAAGGTCTCGCATGCAGGATCCGCCGGATCTCCGCGCCGGGCCGTGCGCCGCGCACTCCGAGCCGTACCGAGGCTCATTATCAGTTTGGCCGGAAGGACTGTCAAGGAAAGGGACTTCGGCTACACTGCCGGCCGATGACACGGGCGCTGGCGTTCGACGCCCTCGTGATCGGCAGCGGCATCGCCGGCCTCAGGGCCGCCCTCGAGATCGCGCGGGGGGGGTGGCGCGTCGCCATCCTGACCAAGGACGGCCCGAGCGACTCGGCCTCCGACAAGGCCCAGGGCGGGATGGCGGCCGTCCTGTCGGACGACGACGAGGTCACCCTCCACTATCAGGACACGATTCTTGCGGGCGACGGTCTGTGCAATGAAGGGGCCGTGCGGGTCCTGGTCGAGGACGGTCCGGCGCGCGCCCTGGAGCTCATCGACTGGGGCGCCCGCTTCGACCGGGAAGGGACCCGCATCGCGCTGGCGCGGGAGGCGGCGCACAGCAAGCGGCGCATCCTCAGGGCCCGGGGGGACTCGACGGGGCGCGAGATCGTGCGCGCGCTGGTCGCCCGGTCGCGGGCCGACGAGCGAATCACCCTCGTTCCCCGCACCTTTTCCACGGATCTGATCCTCTCGGGCGGATGCTGCTCGGGCGTGCTCGCCCTCGACGAGGACGAGGGCCGGCCGGTCGATCTGCGCGCCCGCGCGGTCGTCCTGGCGACCGGCGGCGCCGGTCAGGTCTACAAGGAGACCACGAACCCGCCGCAGGCGACCGGCGACGGCATGGCGATGGCCTACCGGGCCGGCGCCGAGATCTCCGACATGGAGTTCGTGCAGTTCCATCCGACGGCCCTGGCCCTCGCGGGCGCGCCCCGCTTCCTGCTGTCGGAGGCGATGCGCGGAGAGGGGGGGCACCTGGAGAACGCCGACGGAGAGCGCTTCATGACCCGCCACGATGAGCGTGGCGATCTGGCCCCGCGCGACATCGTGGCGCGCGGCATCGTGATGGAGATGCGCCGCACCGGCCATCCGTCGGTCTATCTCAGCATGGGCGATCTCGGCCCGTCGTTCGTGCGCGAGCGTTTTCCGACCATCGCCTCGACCTGCGCCGGCTACGGGATCGACATCGGCCGCGATCGCATCCCGGTGGCCCCCTGCGCGCACTACATGATGGGGGGCGTCAAGACCGATCTCTGGGGGCGGACCTCGGTTCCCGGTCTGTACGCCGCCGGCGAGGTGGCGTGCACCGGCGTGCACGGCGCCAACCGGCTGGCCAGCAACTCCCTGCTCGAGGGTCTGGTGTTCGGCGCGCGGTGCGGCCGCGCGATCCTGGGCGACTCGCTCGCGCCGTCACCCGACGCCCCGCTCGCGGCCGACCCGGGCGGCGCGCTGTCGATCGACCC
>CAYLND010000337.1:0-2289 GCA_964384905.1 uncultured Acidobacteriota bacterium | reverse complement strand
AAGCCGGCGACGAACGCCTTGATCAATTTCGCGCAGCGGGTGGGCGAAATCTCGGCGCTGTATTTCAAGAAAAAGTACAGGCGCGTGCGTCCCTCGGCGGTGTGCCCGGGTCTCCTGCTGCCGTTCGGACCGCCGCGCCATCCGGCATTTCCGAGTGGACATTCACTCACCGGGCACCTGACCAGTTACCTGCTGACCAGGATTCCGGGCGTGAACAACGGCGTGGGACCTGAGCTCGAGTGGCTTGCCGATCGCGTCGCGACAAACCGCGAGCGCGCCGGCCTTCACTATCGATCGGACAGCGTCGCTGGGAAAAAGCTTGCCGTGGCAATCGGGGTTGCGCTGACCTTGCCGGACGACGACGACGGGAAAATCAAGAGTCAGACGTTCACCGATATACTCGACGCCGCGAAGCTCGAGTGGTAGGAGGCACGCCAGGAGCGACACGGGTCACTCGATCGTGACGAGGATCAAGCCCAGGTTGTTGTCACACCCGACGAGGATGTTGATGGGGCTCTTCACGGTCGCGCACGGAAAGTCGGTCCTCGTATCGATGTTCGAGCGATCGGCGTCGCAGGTCGCCGCGGCGAGGATGGCGTACGTCCCCGGGCCCGCGGGCGGCGTCCACGCAAACGGGCCGAACGTCCGCGACCCGGGCTCTTGGTCCCTACGCCCGGGCAGCGTGTCGGTGTCGCTGGCGAGCGGCTGCCAGGTCCGATCGGGATAGGACGGGATCACGCCGCCCGGACAGGCGGCGACCCAGACGTCGACACGCGTGCCGATCGCTGGATCCACGCCGCGATTCTGCACCTTCACGCGGATTTTCCGCTTCCGTATCCACGGGAAGATCGAGCGTTTCGCCCACAATGCGTCAGGATGCGCCTGCCAGGCGGTTCCCAGTAGATCGACGGGTGAGTACGGCCCATCCGGCTTGAGGCGCAAATCCTCGATGTGCAGGTCGACCGTCGCGAACTCCTCCGGTCCGCTCACCGGGGAATCCGCGGTCGGCTGACCGTAGAGGCCCTGCCGCTCGAACGCCCACTGGATCACCTTCTGGACCGCCCCACCGACATAGCCACCAGCTGGCGCGGGGACCGTCGCCGGGGCGGTGTCGACCTTTCTCATGACTTGCACGAAGTCATTGGCAGTCAAGCACGGGCTCACGGCGGCCGGGCCAAGCGTCTGGATCGTGCGCATGATCAGATACGCCGTGTAGTCCGCCGCATTCCGGCGCTCCGCCCTGGCGGGGGCCGGCAGGCCACCAACCGACCCCTGTGAGTCTCCGCCGATCGCCCGATACAGGCGG
The DNA here is from genome assembly GCA_964384905.1 of uncultured Acidobacteriota bacterium. Taxonomy (GTDB): domain Bacteria; phylum Acidobacteriota; class Polarisedimenticolia; order Gp22-AA2; family Gp22-AA2; genus Gp22-AA3. The sequence goes on along the minus strand of CAYLND010000337.1, from coordinate 983 downwards.
AACAACGACGACGAGAGTATCTGTTCCGTCCAGTAACCGCGTTTGTCGGACAATCCGGGCACCACAAAATAGACCTCGCGGCGATTCATTGGGCCTGTCCAACTCCAGCCGTCTTGTACGCTGCGATCGTGCCGCCGCGGGATCAGCACCCACGGAAACGTGACGCCGCGCCACGGTCCGTCGTTGGCGAGCATGCCGGCTCGATCGCGCGCGAGCTCGGAATCCGGATCGCACAGAATCGCCGCGATCGCGTCGCCGGCGCTGTGAGCGAAACGGAGCTCGAGCTCGCCGACCGCGGCGGTGAGCAGGACATGACAGCACTCGTGCCAGCACCAGCGCGGATCGCTGGCCACGCCCAGCGGCGAGCGCTGGACGGCCGACGCCTGATTGGCGGGTAGCCGCCCGACCGCGCTGTCGAGATCGCCGAGAGCGAAACGGATCTCGAGCTTCCCCTGCGGCGACCCACCGTCGCCATCGGGCCGCAAGGTCCAGCGCACCTGAGCATTCACCGCACGGCCGTCGCCCGCGCCTGGAATGATGCCAGCGCGGTACCGGACGTCGATCGGCCGCCGGACGAACCTGAAATAGCCGTCCACGGGCAAGCCATAGCGCCGCATGCGGCTGAACAGGTCACCGACATGGTAGAAGCCGTTGACCGCCGCGAACGTGTTCGAACGGACGTGATCGTGGACCGATGCGGGCACCTGCTTCGCGTTGCCCTCGGCCAGCGGGGGGTCTACCAGGCGCGCGTTCGTCACCCTGAAATTCGGCTCCGGCGGGTCATTCGGATCGGGATCGACAAGTTGTAGGTTGGCCCCTGCGCCGGGAGGAAGGTCGCCGAGCGGGACATTGACTCGCTCGGGATCGAGCAGCAGCCAGGAGCGGCTCGGGCGCAGTCTCGTGAAATGCCGGGCGCCATTGCGAGAAATCGGATCCTGAACGAAGACGTCCGCATCGGCCGCGGTGATCAGAGGTCGTCGGGC
>CAYLND010000336.1:0-2304 GCA_964384905.1 uncultured Acidobacteriota bacterium | reverse complement strand
CCGCCCCGCCGCGCAATATCGCCGGTCCGGGCGACTTCGCGCTGCGCGAACGGATCGTGAAGACGCTGAACCAGGACGCCGATCTCCGCCTGGAGCGCATCGTGCTCATCCTGGTCAATGGCGGCGCGGTCTTCTCGGGCGAGATCAAGAGCTGCGCCCTGAAGAAGCGGGCGCTGACGATCGCCGCCGACACCCGCGGGGTGATCAACGTCACCGACGAGATGACGGTGACCCGCGGCTCCGCCCCGGACGCCGAGCTGGGGAAGGCGGCCAGCGGTCTTCTCGCGGATGCCGCCGAGAGCCTGGGGCTCAAGGATCTCGCGGTGAAGGTCGAGGACGGCGTGCTGACTCTCGACGGCTCGGTGCAGGACATCGCGTCCCGGGTGCGCGCCGAGGACCTCGCCGGCACGGTGCTGGGCGTCACGCGCATCTCCAACCACCTGCTGCCGCGCAACGCCCCGGAGGGCGCCGACGACGCGGCGCTCCAGGGGGCGGCGCTCACCTACCTCTCGGACTTCCACCAGTTCGCCTATCCGGGGGACATCACGGTGCGGGTGGAGCGGGGCGTGCTCACGTTGCGGGGGCGGGTCAGCCTCTACATGGGACGACAGCAGGCCGGCATGGTCGCCTCGCTGATCCGGGGCGTCACCCGGGTGGACAACCGGATCAAGGTCGACCCCACCTACCTGGAAGGCCCGCGGCCGCGCGTCAATCTTGGGTCATGAGCCGGAGCCGCGGCTTCTCCACGGCGCGACGGGCCGCGTGTCTTCTGGGCCTGGGCGCCCTGGCGCTTGCCCTTCTCGCCCGTCCCGCGCGCGCCCAGGCTCTCGAGGACAAGGTCACCCGCATCACGCTCGACAACGGCATGCGGTTCCTGGTCGCGCGGCGGGGGACGGCTCCGGTGTTCGCGGCCAGCCTGCGGTTCCGGGTCGGCAGCGTCGACGACCCCGGCGGTGAGGGCGGCGTCGCGCATCTGTTCGAGCACATGGCGTTCAAGGGGACCTCGACGATCGGCACGAAGGACGCCAAGGGCGAGACGGAGATCCTCGACGGCATGGACCGGACGGTGCGGGACCTGCTGCGCGAGCAGGATCGCGGCGGCCAGGCCGACGCGGCGCGGGTGTCGGCGCTCCGGGGCGAGCTGGCGTCCCTGACGAAGCGGCTGCAGGAGATCACGGTCAAGGACGAGCTGAGCCAGATCCTGACCAGCAACGGGGCCACGGGTCTCAACGCCTCGACCGGACAGGACCTCACCTCGTACGTCGTGTCGCTCCCCTCCAACCGTCTGGAGTTGTGGTGCCTGCTCGAATCGGCCCGGCTGCGCGACCCGGTCCTGCGCGAGTTCTACTCCGAGCGCGACGTGGTGATGGAGGAGCGCCGCATGCGCATCGACAACCAGCCGGAGGGGAAGCTGTACGAGCAGCTCCTCCTGACCGCCTTCCAGGCGCATCCGTACCGTGTGCCGACGGTGGGCTGGATGTCCGATCTGGAGCACCTCACCCGTCCGACGGCGGCGGAGTTCCGCCGCGCCCATTACGTGCCCGGCAACGCCGTCGGCACGCTGGTGGGCGACGTCGACCCGGCGGCCGCGGAGCGCCTCATCCGGCGCTATTTCGCCGACCTGCCGGCGGGCCCGCCGCCTCCCGCACCGGTCACGGTCGAGCCGCCGCAAACGGGCGAGCGGCGCGTGGAAGTGGAATACGACGCCGAGCCCGAGCTGATGATCGCCTTCCACAAAGCCGTCTGGCCGAGCCCCGACGACGCGGTGTTCCAGGTGATCGACTCGCTCTTGACCTCGGGGCGCACCTCGCGTCTGTACCGCCGGCTGGTGCTCGAGACCCAGGTCGCTTCCGACGTCTACAGCCTGCAGGTGCCCGGCGATCGCTATCCCAACCTGTTCGTGATCGGCGCGGTTCCCCTGTCGCCCCACACCCCGGCCGAGGTCGAGACCGCCGTCCTGCGCGAGCTGAGGCGTCTGACCTCCGAGCCGGTCGCCGAGCGCGAGCTGCAGAAGACGCGCAACCAGATCACGGCGGCGTTTCTCTACCCGCTGCGCAGCAACGAGGGGCTGGCCTCGCAGCTCTCGTACTTCGAGATCGTCACGGGCGACTGGAAGAACCTCAAGGTCTACGAGCAGGCGATCACGTCGGTCACGGCGGCCCAGGTGCAGGACGCGGCCCGCCGGACGTTCGTCGACGCGAACCGGACCGTGGCGGTCCTGTCCCGCGCCAGCGCGGCGACCGGCTCCGAAGGGCCGCCGCCCGCCGTCCCACCCGCGGCGGCCCCGGGGGGCGGATCGTGAGC
>CAYLND010000335.1:0-2326 GCA_964384905.1 uncultured Acidobacteriota bacterium | reverse complement strand
AGCCGGCGGTGGCGCCTGCGGGCCGCCCGGGTACGCCGGCGGGCACGGCAGGCATCTCGGCGCTCCCGGCCGCTCCGGGCGGGCCGCCCCTCCTGGAGGAGGTCGGCTCGCCGAGCGCGCGGGTGTACACGTTCTCGGTCGGTGAGGGGAGCGACGCCACGCCGATCTATTTCGTCGTGGACGAGAAAATCGACATCTGATGAACGGACGGAGGCCCGTGGTGAAGCGAATCGTTCTCGTGGCAGCGGCCCTCGGGGTGGCCCTGTGCGTACCCGCGCGAACCTGGATCGAGGCGCAGCAGGCGGCGCCCGCCCGGACCCCCGCTGCCGACCACGGGGGATCGGCCGACCAGGGTGCCCCGCAGGCCACGCCCTCCACCGGCAAGGACGCGGCGGTTCCGCCGCCGGCGACGGCCCCCCTCGGGGCCAGGGTGTTCAGCCTGCGCTTCCGCAAGGTGGACGACGCCTATCTGCTGATCAGTCCCCTGATCTCGACGCGCGGATCGATCCGCGCACAGCCGGCACAGCGGACCCTCACCGTGATCGACACGCCGGAGAACGTCCGGAAGATCGGCGCGCTGATCGCCTCGTACGACGTGCCGCCCCGCAAGGTGCAGGTCTCGGTCCAGCTCATCCTGGCCTCGTCCGGCGAGGGGCCGTCGGCCCCCGCGCCGCCACCGATCCGCGGCGTCATCGACAAACTGAACGCCCTGTCGACCCGCTGGAACGATTACCAGATGGTCGGCGACGCCCGCCTGGTCGGCACCGAGGGGGAGGGCAGCAGCCTGCGCGTCGGCGACGACTACAAGGTCGAGTTCCGCATCGACCAGGTGTCGGAGGAGAACCGCGTCATCCGCTTCAAGCCGTTCGAGCTGCAGCGCCGCGACGTGTCGGTGGAGGGGGTCGAGACCTACGCCCCGATCGTCAACACCGTCCTCAATCTCAGGGACTCGCAGCTGTTCATCGTCGGCGCCTCGCGCATCGAGCGCAGCAACCGGGCGCTGTTCATGACCATCACCGCCTCGCTGCAGCATCCCTGAGGCGCGCGGAGACCGAGCATGCCCGAATACATCGCCAAGGTCGGCACCAGCGACGGGACGGTGATGGAGCGCGTCTTCACGGCGGAGTCGGAGGACGCGCTCCGCAGCGACCTGGAGTCGCGCGAGTACCTGATCTTCGCGGTCCGCAGGAAGAGCGGTCTCCTCGATCTGCTGCCCGGATTCGGCGGCCGCAGCAGCGTCAAGATGAAGGAGTTCCTGCTGTTCAACCAGGAGCTGGCCGCGCTCATCCGCGCCGGCCTGCCGATCATCGCCAGCCTGGAGATCCTGATCGAGCGCCGCAAGAACCAGGTGTTCCGCAAGGCCCTGATGGACGTGCGCGACAAGGTGCGCGGCGGCTCGGCGCTGTCCGAGGCGTTCGAGGACCAGGGGGAGATGTTCCCGGCGATCTACTCGGCGACGCTGGCCTCCGGCGAGCGCTCGGGCGAGATCTCCAATGTCCTGCTGCGCTTCATCGCGTACCAGAAGACGATCATGGCGCTGAAGCGCAAGGTCGTCTCGGCGCTGATCTACCCGGCGATCCTGTTCGTTCTGATGATCGGCCTCATCGCCATCCTGATTCTGTTCGTGGTGCCGAAGTTCACCGATTTCTACAAGGACATGGGCGCCGATCTGCCGCTCCTGACGCGCGTCCTGATCAGCGTCTCGGTGTTCGTGACCCACGAGGCGCTCTTCGTCGCCGCCGGCCTGGTGCTGGGCGCCATGGGCTTCCGCGCCTGGGTGCGCACGCCCGCCGGGCGGCTGTCGCTCGACCGGCTCATGGTGCGCGTGCCGGTCATCGGCGGCGTGTTCCACCGCTTCGCCGCCTCCCGCTTCACGCGCACCCTCGGCACGCTGATCGCGGGCGGGATTCCGGTGGTGACCGCCCTGGGGATGTCGGCGCGGGCGGTCGGCAACCGGGTGTTCGAGGCGAAGCTCCTGGACGTGGAGAGGAAGGTGCGCGAGGGGAGCAGCCTGTGGGAGTCGCTCGAGGCGACCGGTCTGTTCAACGACATCGCCATCGAGATGACGCGCGTGGGCGAGTCGACCGGCTCGCTGCACGACATGCTCACGAACGTGTCGGACTTCTACGACGAGGAGATCGAGACGCGCATCGCGACGATCATGGTCTTCCTCGAGCCGATGATGCTGGTCCTGATGGGAGGGTTCGTGGTGCTGATCATGCTGGCGATCTACCTGCCGCTCCTGCGCTCGTACTCGCAGTCGTCGTACTGAGGGGGCGGCCATGGCGACGACCAAGCCGAAGGAAGCGACGCCGGCCCCGCGGGC
>CAYLND010000334.1:0-2378 GCA_964384905.1 uncultured Acidobacteriota bacterium | reverse complement strand
CGCGACGGAGTAAGGGCCATCCCCTGCGGTGAAGCGCGCCTGCGGGCTCAACGTCCCGTCGCCGTTCCCCAGCAGCACCGAAACGTCGTCCGACTCGAAGTTGGCCACCACCACATCCGGGTGGCCGTCCCCGTCGAGGTCACCCACCGCGACGGATCGCGGCAGCGTCCCGGCCCCGAACTTCTGACCCGGGAAGAGAGAGGCTGCGCGCGTCACACTCAGCATGGAGCCGGCGAGCACGAGCGAAAGCAGTGGCACGCGGGCAGGAAAACGGGAGGCAGCTGCGAACCGGGCCCGTCTCATGAGGTCCCCTCCGGTTCGATCACTCGACACGCCACTGACAGTGCGGTTGCCTGGAAATTACGTCCATAATCACCGCGTGTCAAGGAATCGTTCGCCTGCGTCGGTCATCCTTGACACTCGTCGAACCGTACCGCTAGCATGACCGGTCTCACGAACAGGGAGGCGCTGGCGTGCCCGCGTTTTCGGCGCGGCTTCTGGAGCTGGTGGCGCGCGGGCGGAGGGTGGTCGCGCTGACCGGGGCGGGGATGTCGGCCGAGTCCGGCGTGCCGACGTTCCGCGGGCAGGGCGGCTTCTGGGAGGGCGCTGCGCTCGAGGATCTCGCGACGGCGGCGGGGTTCGAGCGCGACCCGCGGCGCGTCTGGTCCTGGTACGACGCCCGACGGCGACAGATCAGCCGCTGCGCGCCCAACGCCGGCCATCTGGCCCTGGCCCGCTACGGAGCGCTCCATCCCGACATGCGGCTGGTCACGCAGAACGTGGACGGTCTGCACGTCGCCGCGGGCAGCGAGAGAGTGATCGCGCTGCACGGCGACATCTTCCGGACGCGCTGCACGCGCGACGGAACGGCGCGCGAGGATCGGCGTGCGCCGCTGCCGGAGATCCCGCCGCGCTGCGACTGCGGCGCGCTCCTGCGGCCCGACGTGGTCTGGTTCGGCGAGATTCTCCCCGAGGACGCCATGGACGAGGCGACGGCGGCCGCCCGCGAGGCGGAGCTTTTCCTGTCCATCGGCACGTCGGCGGTGGTGTATCCTGCCGCGGCCCTGCCGGAGATCGCCAGGCGGCGCGGCGCGTACCTGGTGGAGATCAACATCGAGGAGACGTCGTTGTCTCCTCTGGCCGACGAGGTGATCCTGGCGCCGGCGGCCGAGACGCTCCCCGGCCTTCTGGAAACCTGATCATGCGCGGACTCTATCTCGACTGTTTCTCGGGCATCAGCGGCGACATGTTCCTCGGGGCGCTCGTCGACCTGGGGGTGGAGATCTCTCATCTGAGGTCCCGGCTGAAGACCCTGCCGATCGGCGGCTACGCGCTGTCGTCGCGGCGCGTCCGCCGCAGCGGTCTGTCGGGGACCAAGGTGGACGTCACCATCGACACTTCCCGGCAGAAGGAGCGCGGGCTGCGGGACCTCGGCCCCATCATCGAGAAGGGCCCGACGTCCTCCGAAGTGCGGCACCGCGCCCTCGCCGCCTTCACGACGCTGGTCGGCGCCGAGGCGCGGGCGCACCAGATGCCGAAAGAGAAGGTCCACCTGCACGAGGTCGGCGCGGCGGACGCGATCGTCGACATCGTCGGCACGATGATCGGGCTCGAGCGGCTCGGCTGGCCGCGCGTCGTCTGCTCCCCCCTGCACGTCGGGCGCGGGATGGTGACGATGGAGCACGGCACCTTTCCGGTCCCCGGGCCGGCGACGATCGAAATCCTGAGGGGCGCGCCGGTCTATTCCACGCACGTCGAGGGAGAGCTGGTGACGCCGACCGGCGCGGTGCTGGCCGCCACGCTGGCGGAGGACTTCGGGCCGCTGCCGCCGATGCGCGTCCGCAAGGTCGGTTACGGGGCGGGCTCGAAGCAGTTCGACGGGCACCCGAACCTGCTGCGCGTCCTGTACGGCGATCTCCTGGACGAGGCGCCGCTGCGCGAGACCGTCCTGGTCCTGGAGACGACGATCGACGACATGAGCCCGCAGATCTACGGTCACTTGATGGAGCGGTTGTTCGCCGCCGGGGCGCTCGAGGTGTTCTATACGCCGATCCAGATGAAGAAGAACCGGCCCGGCACCCTGGTCACCATCATCTGCCCCGAGCCGCGTCTGGAGGAGGTCACCTCGGTGATCTTCCGGGAGACGACCACGATCGGCTTCCGCTACCAGCCGATGGGCCGGATCGAGCTGGCCCGGCGCATCGAGAAGGTGGCCACGCCGTTCGGGCCGATCCGGATGAAGGTGTCCGTCTACAATGGCGAGGTGGTGCAGGCGACGCCCGAGTACGAGGACTGCCGGAAGGCAGCGCTGGCGGCCGGCGTTGCGCTGAAGGACGTGCAGCGCCGGGCGGCGGCCGCGTACGCTCCGCCGCGCGGCC
>CAYLND010000333.1:0-2396 GCA_964384905.1 uncultured Acidobacteriota bacterium | reverse complement strand
CGGGCGCGGCGAAGGAGCTGCTCGACGAGGCGTACGAGGCCTGGATCAACGACACCTACTGGCTGCTGATGCCCTACAAGATGAAGGATCCGGGGGTGCGTCTGAAGTACGCGGGCGAGAAGACCATCGGCGGCTCCGAGTACGACCTGGTCGAGCTGACCTTCGAGGACGTGGGTCTGACGCCGCATGACCGCTACTGGGCGCACGTCAACCGCCGGACCCACCTCATGGACCGATGGTCGTACATTCTCCAGGACGACCCGCCCGGTGGCGAGCCGACCGTCTGGGACTGGAAGGACTGGACGCGCCGCGGCCGGGTCCTGCTTTGCCCCGAGAAGGTGAAGGAGGGAAAGAGTCCGGCGACGCGGATCCTCCATCCGATCATGGAGGTGTACGACACGCTGCCGGACGCCTACTTCACCAGCCCCGCGCCGCTCCCCGCCGATCTGGGCGAGCGCGCCAGGCCCGCATCGTCCGGGTCCTAGATCACCCCGAGATTCCGCCCCACGGACTCGAAGATCGACAGCGCCTCCACGAGATCCTGGCGCGTGTGGGTGGCCATCACGATGGTGCGCACGCGCGACTTCTCCTCGGCGACCATCGGATAGAAGATGCCCTGCGCGAACACGCCCCGCTCGAACAGATCGTCCGAGAACCGGGCGGCCCTGGCGCCCGAGCCGATGATCACCGGCGTGATCGGCGTGATCGAGGCGCCCGTGTTGAATCCGAGACGCCGCAGCCCCTCCTTGAAGAAGCGCGTGTTCTCCCACAGACGCGCGTTGAGCCCCGGCTCCGTTTCCATCACGTCGACCGCGGCGATACAGGCCGCGATGACCGCGGGCGGATGGGAGGAGGAGAACAGGAAGGGGCGCGCCCTGTGGACGTAGAAGTCGACCAGAAGACGCGGGGCGCACACATAACCGCCCATGACGCCGAACGCCTTGGACATGGTGCCGATCTGGATGTCCCAGTCGTCCTTGAGACCGAAGTGATCGACCGACCCGCGGCCGTTGGTCCCCAGGACGCCGGTCGCGTGCGCGTCGTCCACCATGGCGATGGCGTCGAACTCGCGGCAGAGCGCGCGGATGGCGCCGAGATCGGAGACGTCACCGTCCATCGAAAAGACCCCGTCGGCCACCACGAGGATCTTGCGCGTGCTCTTCCGGCGCGCTTCTTTCAGGATCTCGCGCAGGTGCCCGTAGTCGAGATGGCGGTAGATCGCCCGGTCGGCCTTGCACAGGCGGCAGCCGTCGATGATGCTCGCGTGATTCAGCTCGTCGGAGACGATCAGGTCGCCCTCCTGCATGAGCGTCGAGACCACGCCGACGTTCGCGGTGTACCCGGATTGGAAGACCAGAGCCGACTCCGTCGACTTGAAGCCCGCCAGGCGCTTTTCCAGATCCAGGTGCAGCGACATGGTGCCGGCGATGGTGCGGACCGCGCCCGGTCCGGCGCCGAACTCCTGCACGGCGCGGCGCGCGGCCTCCACCAGGCGGGGGTGCGTCGTGAGACCGAGGTAGTTGTTGGAGGACAGCTGGATGATGTCGCGGCCGTCCATGCGCACGCGCGGTCCGGCCGCCGTCTGCAGCACCCGCGGCAGCCGGAAGATGCCCTTCGCCTGGAGGGCGCCGATCTCCGTCTCCAGATACGCTTTCAGTCGTGGGTTCATGGGCCCCCCGCTCCGCCGCTCCGTCAATCCTGGCTGATGCGCAGAACCACCTTGCCGCTGTCGCGCCCGATCATCCGGGCGAACGCCTCTTCGTAGCGCGCGAACGGAAACGTGTGCGTGATCACGGCGCGGATCTTCGACCGCACGTCCGGTCTCGACACCAGCTCCCGGGTGCGCGCCCACGTGCCGTAAATCTTCCGGCCGATGATCCCCTTCAGCGTCACGCCTCCGAAGATGACGTCCTCGGCATAGCGCTCGAGCGTGATGGCCTGCTGCTTGGGGAGGCCGAACAGGATCACCTTGCCGCCGCGGCGCACGGCGCGCAGCGACGCATCGATGGCGTCGGGGTGGCCGCTCATCTCGAAGACCAGGTCCGGCTCGTATGGCGCCGCCGCGTCGCGGATGAGACCGACGATCCGCTCGCGCTCGCGGTCGCGGGCCGGCGGGTCGCCGGCCGGAGCCGGATTCGAGCGAATCGTGGCGTGGGCCCCCACGCGCGCGGCCAGATCGAGCCGGAACGGCGTCGTGTCGACGGCGATGATGCGCTCCGCTCCGAAGGCGCCGGACACGATGATCGAGAACAGCCCGATTGGCCCGGCGCCGAACAGGACGACGCACTGGCCGCGGGGGTCGTACTCGGTCGCCGCGTGCACGGCGTTGCCGAACGGCTCCTCGATGCAGGCGACCTCGACCGGCACCACCGCCGGGTCGTTGATCCAGGCGCAGG
>CAYLND010000332.1:0-2407 GCA_964384905.1 uncultured Acidobacteriota bacterium | reverse complement strand
GAGCGCCGGCGCGGGGCCGCCGCCGGCCGCGGCCGTCCCGGCGGCGGCCAGGAGCGCCGGCCCCAGCAGCAGGGCGATGGCCGCGAAGGAAAAGGCCGCCAGCTCGGCGAGCGAGTAATCGAAGCCGGCGAACAGATTCTTCTCGAGACCGCGGGCCACGTTCAGCACCCCCCGGTGCCAGCGGCAGCGAACCATCCCGACCCCGTCGTAGAAGCGCTGTCGCGCTCCGCTCTCCTTCAGAAGCCGGCCGAGCTTGAAATCATCGGCCGGGTCCATCCGCAGCAGCTCGTGGCCGCCGATCCGTTCGTACGCCCGTCGCCGCACCAGGTTGAACGCTCCGATTCCGCCCCCGCCCCGACGCCGATCGAGATGCATCTCGTAGACGCGCGCCCCGAGCAGGTACATCTGGGCGAACGCCGACAGGAGCGCCGTCTGCAGGACCGACACGGGACGCTGGTCGGGGATGATCGCCAGATGATCGAGGGTCCGTTGGGAGGCGAGCGCCACCACGCGCGCCAGAAGATCGCTCCCCGCCAGATGCACGTCGCCGTCCATGAACAGGATCCATTCGCCCCGGGCGCTCCGCGCGCCGACCCGGCAGGCGTGGCACTTCCCGAGCCAGCCCTCGGGGAGCTCGAGGACGTGGAGGACCGAAAGGCTCGGGGCCCGGGGCCTTCGTTCCTGAGAGGCCGCCGTCTCGGATCGAAGGCGGTCCAGGATCTCCGCCGTGCCGTCGGTCGAGCGGTCGTCCACGGCGATCACTTCGAGATCCGGGTAGCCCTGTGCCAGCAGGAGGCGCACGGTGCTCTCGATGCTGGCGGCTTCGTCGCGGGCCGTCACCACGACCGACAGGCCGGGAAGGGCCGGCGGAACCTCGGTCGGGAGAAGCTCGGCGAGCGCCGGAAGATTGCGTCCCGTCAGGGCGAGCGCCACGCCGAGCAGAATCCACGCCGCAAAAAGAAGCGCCCCGGGAATCGCGATGAGCGCAACGCCGGCCGTCACGCAGGTCCCTCCCGCGGCAGGATACTTGACTCCGGGCGGGATCGGAGGATAACGTCCGACCGCTGGCCGTCACGGTTCCGAATCGCATGGGGCGTGACCGCGACGGCCGATACCGGAAGGGGGGGCCATGAAAAGCCTGTCGCTCGCTGCTGCCGTCGTCGTCATCTCGATCGCCACCGCGCTGGCGGGGACACCCGCCTCTCCGGGGGCCGCCCGGGCGGCCGCGCCGGAGTGGGCCATGAACGCCACGATCATCGAGGCCTGCTCCTGCCCGATGTTCTGCCAGTGCTACTTCAACTCGCACCCGGCCGGCGAGCACGGCGAGGCCGGCGGGCACTACTGCCGGTTCAACAACGCGTTCCGGGTCAACAAGGGGAGCTACGGAGCGGTCAAGCTCGACGGCGCCAAGTTCTGGGTGGCCGGAGACCTCGGCGGCGACTTCTCCAAGGGGCTGATGGATTGGGCCGTCCTCACCTTCGACCGGGCGACGAGCAAGGAGCAGCGCGACGCGATCGGGGCGATCCTGGGAACGACCTACCCGGTCAAATGGAACTCGTTCACGACGGCGGAGGGGGATATCTCCTGGACGCCCGGGAAGGACGAAGCGCGGGCGCTCCTGGACGGAGGCAAGACGGCCGAGGTGGCACTGAAGCGCTTCCAGGGGATGACCGACGACCCGATCGTGATCAAGAACCTCAAGTACTGGGGGGTGGCCCGGAACGACGGCTTCGTGATGATGCCGAACGTGGTCGAGGCGTACCGGGCCGGCGGCAAGCCGTTCGAGTACCGCGGCACGAACGGCTTCATGATCACGATCGACCAGAAGTCGAGCGACGCCGGACCGGCCGGAGGGAAGGCCTCGGGCAGGTGACGGCGGACGGGAGAGGCGGCCGTCAGGCCGCCGGCGGGGCCGACAGGACCGCCGAGCGGGCGATGTCCTCCTGGCGGATCCGGGCGACGTCGAACGACTCGAGGGACGCGATCAGCTTCCCGATCGCCTGATCGAATCCGGGCAGGGACTTGCGGGCGCGGCTCAGCGGGTTGCAGCGCGCCAGCACGAAATTCTTCACGAACGGGTGGCTGATCCCTTTCCGCTTCAGCCTGTCGACGATCCCCTTGAGCAGCGCGTCGGCCTCGTCGACGCGCCCGGCGCGCTTCTGCCGGGTCTCGTAGGCCGATTTCAGCGGGGTCTCGAGGAAGCGATCGACGCGCCGCAGGATCGGCGAGAACGCGCCGCCCGCGAACCGCGCGTGCTTCTCGTAGAGCAGGCCGAGGGTGCAGAAGTACGCCTCCTCGAACTGGAAGGTGAACCTGCCCTCGTCGCGCTTGTCCCCCTGCTCGATGAGACCCCGGTACATCCGGATCACCTCGAGCGACTTCTCCTTGAGGTTGTGGGCCTTCTCGG
>CAYLND010000331.1:0-2422 GCA_964384905.1 uncultured Acidobacteriota bacterium | reverse complement strand
AGCAATGCCAAGTTCTGGCAGGACAAATTCCAGCGGAATCAGGAGCGCGACCGGCAGTCGCTCTTGGACCTGAGGAACGAAGGCTGGGACGCACTGGTCATATGGGAATGTGAAACCCGGGACGCGGAAAAGTTGCAGACGCGCATCGCCAAGCATCAGGGGAGAGCGGGAGGAGAATGGCACTAGGGCCGAGACCAGGGCTGCAAAACTGCAGCCCAACAGGACCGGCACCCCGCCCCGGGGCAGCCCGTCGTAGGAGGTCCAGGTCTCCGAGACCACGACCTCGTCGGCGCCCGTGATGAAGCGATGCACCGGCAGGTCGAGGAACCAGCGTCCCAGGGCCGGCCCGCCGCTCGCTGCGTCGTCGAGGGCCGAGACGAACTCCTCGGTGACCACGCGGTCGTCGAGCGGATCGTCCACCGAGCCCTCGCGGCGCTCGATGCGGCGCAGCATCATGCGGTCGGGCGGGTGGGTCGTCTCGTCGAACGTGTACCCGTACGACACGGCGCTGCGCCGCACGAAGGCGGGGCTCAGGGAGTCGGTGGTCGTCCAGTCGTACAGCGTCGTCTCCTCGCGCGCCAGGGGATGGGCGAGCGGCACGGTCGTATCGCTCGTGTCGTACGTCCAGTCGGTGCGCTCGAGGACGGCCGAATCGGCGGTGCGGCGCACGACGCGCCGCTGCGGCGCGCCGCGCAAAGGCGCCGCGCGCAGGGCCGGCTGCTGGAAATACAGCGTCTCGACCGCGCTCTCGCCGCCGGGTCCGGTGACCGTGACCTTCCGGAAGCCGCGGAACTCGCGCGCCGCATGGTTGTGATACGGCCCCTCGTAGTCGTAGCGGGTCGCGTAGGCGTGGCCCATGCCGTCCTCGTCCGAGCGCTCCGTCACGACCGGCACGGCATACGGCAGGGCGGCGCGCGCGCCGCCCTCGGCGAGTCCGTCCCGGGGCGCCGGAGCGTAAACCAGCGTCGAGCGCCCGCCGATGCCGTTCGTGTAGGACTTCAGGAGCGATCCCGGGTTCCAGGAGGTATTGGCGCGCCACTCGCGGAGGCCGCTCTCGGGCGCCGCGAGATAGTCGGCGCCGCCGTCGCCGTTCAGATCGATCAGCCGGAGGCCCTGATCGCGCGGCGCGCCACCCGGCGGCTTGACGACGAACAGCCCCGGGAACCAGGAAAGATCGACGCGGCCCCAGCCCCCCTGCGGACTCGGATAATAGGCGACCTTCTGCTGCACCCCGTCCCAGGAGCGCGCCGAGACGATGTAGCTCGAGGGGAAGCGCGCCTCGTTCACCACGCGCAGCCCCCGATCCAGGGAGACGCCGTCTCCCGCGCTCGACACGTCCACGAAACGCTCGGCGCCGGCCGTTTCCAGCCACCAGGAGGCGCCGCCCGACGTCCAGGTCGGCGACGGTCCGCCCGGGCGTCCGGTGTTCAGGTAGGCGACGTTCTGCACCGCGCCGTCGACGTTGGAGGCGCGGAACAGGTCGACCAGCCCGTCGCCATTGAGCTCCATGAACCGCAGGCCCATGTCGAGGTAGCGGCCGTGGCTGACGTGGCGCACGAACGGATCGTCGGGCAGGATCCAGCCGGAGTCGAGACGGTATTGCCCGCGATCGTACAGGTAGACCCGGCGCGTCGCCGGGGCGCCCCATTCGGCGCGCGACACCACGAGGTCGGCGCGCCCGTCGGCGTTGACGTCGGCGATGCGCACGCCGAGGTCGTCGCTGATGTCGCGGTCCGACTCCGCGTGCACCCGGACGAACGGCTCGTCCGGAAGAGGAAACGACGCGCTCCTGTCGGTCGTGAAGCCGGACCCGGTGTTGAGGAAGACCCCCTTCCGCAGGCCGAGGTTGTAATGCTGGGCGATCCGGACGATGTCGGGATACCCGTCGTCGTTCACGTCCAGGAAGCGCACGCCCATCTCGACCCGATTGAGCGTGTCGCGCTTCAGCACGAAGTAGGCGCTGCGGCTCTGGTCGGTCGTGTCGATCAGGTTCGCCAGGCCGGCGGTCCAGCCGGCGTCGTACACGAAACCGGTGCCCGTGTTCAGGTAGACGGCGGCGGTCACCTGGTACACGCCGCCGGTCAGATGGGCCGCGAGCTGCACGAGATCGGGTCGTCCGTCCCGGTTGAGATCCTCGAGACGCACGCCCGGGTCCTCGTCCTCGCCGCTCGAGCCGTACACCAGCGGCAGCGGCGGCGCCCCGCCGGAAAGAGGCGACGGCCACGAGCCGTAACCGTCGCCGAAGTAGTAGGAGTACTCGATCGCGGGCAGGGTGCCGCCGGCGCCGTCGCCGCGCAGGATGGCGATCAGGCTCGATTCCCCCGCCGGCAGGGTCGTGCTCGCAAGGGCCGGCGCGGCCGAGGCCGCGGTCGTCGCGGAAGGAGCCCGGTCCGTCCCGCGCGCCGGCCACGCCGTGGCGTTG
>CAYLND010000330.1:0-2449 GCA_964384905.1 uncultured Acidobacteriota bacterium | reverse complement strand
GGTACGGGCGGCGCGGCTGCCCCTCGACCGTGGATACGGCGGGCGGCAGGAGGCCTTCGATGCCGAAGACCCGGCGTTCTTCAAGCGTGAAGCACGTCCCCTTGTTCAACAACGGGTCGTTGAGGAGCGCCTCGCCCCGTTTGGCGACCGTCAGCGGAAGCGGGGCCCGGGCCGACGACGCCGGACCGCCCTCCGCGGAGGGCGCCGGGGACTCGCTCATCGTCGGGACTCCATCGGCACGTAGCGGCGCAGGTTGGGCCCGTTGTAGATCTGCCGCGGGCGGCTGATGCGGAAGTCCGGATCGGCCCTCATCTCCATCCAATGCGCGATCCAACCGGGAAGCCGGCCGATCGCGAACATCACGGTGAACATGTTGAACGGGATGCCGATCGCGCTGTAGATGACGCCGGAATAGAAGTCGACGTTGGGGTAGAGCTTCCGGCTCACGAAGTACTCGTCCTGCAGGGCGATGCGCTCCAGCTCGAGGGCGATGTCGAGCAGCGGGTTGCGTCCCGTGACCTCGAACACCTGGTCGGCGATCTGCTTGATGATCCGGGCCCGGGGGTCGTAGTTCTTGTAGACCCGATGGCCGAAACCCATCAGCCTCACCTGTCCCTGCTTGACGCGCGCGATGTAGTCGGGGACGCGGTCCTTCGAGCCGATCTCCTTCAGCATGCGCAGGACCATCTCGTTGGCGCCGCCGTGCAGCGGACCGTACAGCGCCGCGACGGCGGCGGCGACCGAGGAGTACGGGTCGGGGTGGGAGGATCCGACCGCGCGCATGGCCAGCGCCGAGCAGTTCTGCTCGTGGTCGGCGTGCAGGATGAACAGCACGTCGAGGGCGCGCTCGAGCACCGGATTGGGGCGGTACTTCGACTCGGCCATGCGGAACAGCATGTTCAGGAAGTTGCCGGTGTACGACAGATCGTTGTCGGGGTACACGAACGGCATCCCGACGCTGGCGCGGTAGGCGAACGCCGCGAGCGTCGGCATCTTGGCGATCAGACGCACCATCTGCTGGCGCCGGGACTCGGGGTCGAAGATGTTCTTGGCTTCGCTGTAGAAGGTCGACAGCGCCGCGACCGTGCTGACCAGGATCCCCATCGGGTGCGCGTCGTAGCGGAACGCCTCGATCAGGCGCTTCATGGTCTCGTGCAGGAAGGTGTGATGGGTGATGGCGTACACCCAGTCCTCGTGCTGGCGCCGCGTCGGCAGCTCGCCATGGACGATGAGGTACGCGACCTCCAGATAGGTGCTGTGCTCGGCGAGCTGCTCGATCGGGTAGCCGCGGTAGTTGAGGATCCCCTTGTCGCCGTCGATCATCGTGATCGTGCTCTTGCAGTGCGCCGTGTTCGTGAAGGCCGGGTCGTACGTCATCAGCCCGAAGTCGTCGGGACGCGTCTTGATGTCGCGCAGGGCGGCGGCCCGGACGGTGCCGTTCTCGATCGGCAGCTCGTACGTGCGGCCGGTGCGGTTGTCGGTGACCGAGAGCGTGGCGCGGCCCGCGGGATGGTCGTTCGTGGCCACGCGCCCGGAGGCGGACGCCTTGGCTCCGGGATGGCCGGCGCTGGTCGGACGGGGCATGGTCGGGGTCTCCGGCGGCCGACGTTCGAGGCTTAGGATACTGCAAGACACGATGCGGCGCGAGGTCGATCAGCCTCGACCGGAGTCGCCGGGCTCCGCCGTCTCCCCCCGGCGCAGCGTCCGCATCAGATGCCGCAGATCGCGCGGCAGCAGCGACTCGAACACCACCGTCCTGCCGGTCACGGGATGGAGGAACCGCAGGCTCCGGGCGTGCAGGGCCGAGCGATCGATGAGGGGCGACGGCGTGCCGTACTGCCGGTCGCCGACGAGCGGATGGCCGGCCTCCGCCAGATGCACGCGGATCTGGTTCCGCCGGCCGGTCGAAAGACGCACGTCGAGGACGGTGGCGCCGGCGAGGCGCTCGGCGACCCGATACTCGGTGATCGCCTCCTTCCCCTCGCCCGGGCGGCGGGTGGAGCGCATCTTCAGGCTGCGCCGATCCTCGACGAGCCGGCTCTGGAAGCGACCCTGGGCGGGTTCCACGGCCCCGGTCGCGACGGCGGTATAAAGACGTTCGATGGTCCGGGTCCTGAACTGGGTTTCAAGCCCCTCGAAGGAGCGCCGGGTCCGCGCGAACAGCAGCAGCCCCGAGGTGTCGCGGTCGAGACGGTTCAGGGCGTACAACGCCGGGTTGCGCACTCCCCTGCCCCGCTCGGACTCGAGGAGCCGCTCGACCAGGCTGTCCTCCTCCCGGCGCAGCGGTGTCGGGACGCTCAGAAGGTGCGGCTGTTTGTCGACGATCAGGAGCTCGCGCTCCTCGTGCACGACCCGGTACCCCGGCCCCGGCCGGGGCCGCGGCCGGGGCCGGTAGCGCCGGCCCGGCTCGGCGCGAATCTCGTAGCGCTCGCCGCCGGCAACCCGGCGG
>CAYLND010000329.1:0-2480 GCA_964384905.1 uncultured Acidobacteriota bacterium | reverse complement strand
ACGGTCACGGGTGGGCCTCTCATCCCACACGGTGTTGCGGTGCTTCGTGGCGCACGTAGGGTCGGGAGAAGGCGCGGTGGTCGAGTTTTCCCCGACTCCGTTTCCTGCTCCCGCCCTCCGAACCGGACGTGCGCGTTGCCGCGCATCCGGCTCTCCACAGACGTAGTGGTTCAGGCCGTGGTCAGGATCTCCTGCAGAGCTCCCATGTATTCCGGATCGTCATATCGAGTACGGGCGAAGTTGCCGACCGGCCCGAGTTCCTCCGGCTCCATCCACGGGAGAAGGATGCGAGTTCCGCGGTAGCGGTAGCGCTCGACCTTGACCTTGGACGGGCGGAAGGAGGCGATCCCATCGTCTTGGAAGTCCCAGCGCCCGAGACCGTATCTCCGCCGTAGGTACTCCACGGTTCGCCCGGGATGTTTCTTTCGAAGCCACCGAAAGATTCGCCACCAAGCGAAGTGATCTACATAGGCGAGCGTCCTCTTGCTCGCGTCGTAGCGGAAGTAGGTCGCCCATCCTCTCAGCACGGGGCTGAGCTGCTGGAGCAGCGTCCTCAGACTGAGGTGGATGGTCGCGCGCGTGGTGAGTGCCCGGACCTTGCGCTTGATCGCCTCTAGGCTCTTCTTGCTCGGGCATGTCCAGCTCACCTGCTTGCCGTTCCACGGCACCCGCCGAACGTGGTGGCCGAGGAAGTCGAAGCCCTCGTCAACCTGCGTGACGAGGGTTTTCTCCATGGACAGTTCCATCTTCAGCTCGTCTCGTAAGAGCCGAGCTGCTTCGTCTCGGATGATTTCTGCCTGCTCCCGGGTTCCTCGAACGAGGATGACGAAGTCATCGGCATATCGAACGAGTCGATAGGTCGCGTGTCCTCGCCGCCGGTAGTGCGTCGAACATCCGATGTAGCGCGTCTGCTGCTTCCAGGCGCGCTCGAAGTGCCGATCCAGCGCCGACAGGTACAAGTTGGCGAGGAGCGGTGAGATGACCCCGCCCTGCGGCGTACCGGTGAGTGTGGCCGCGAACCGTCCGCCCTGTTTCATCACACCGGCACCCAGGAACGCCTTGAGCAACCTCAGCACCTTACGGTCGGCGATGCGTGATCGCAGTTGCGCCATCAGCACGCCGTGGTGGACGTTGTCGAAGCACGCCTTGATGTCTCCCTCGACGACATGGTCGTACGAGGTGCGAGGGTTGATGAAGAACACGATCTCTGCGATCGCATCCTGGGCTCTTCGCGCCGGCCGATACCCATAACTCGACGGGTAGAAGTCGACCTCGAAGATCGGTTCGAGCACGAGTTTGAGGGCCATTTGGACTACGCGGTCGCGGAGTGTGGGGATGCCCAAGTAGCGCGTCTTCCCACCTGCCTTGGGGATACCGTGCTCCCTCACCGGGAACGGTCGGTAAGTGCGTTGCTTCAAAGAGGCATGCAACTCCTCCAGGAAGCGCTCCACCCCCGTGCGATGCTCGACACGCCACCGGGTCTCGGCGTCTATTCCCGCCGTTCGGGACCCTTTGTTGTTCTTGACCCGATCCCACGCTGCCACGAGCGTGACGCGATCGCACACCAGATTGAACAGGTCCTCGAACCTCTTCGCACTGTCTGCCTTGGACCATCTGTGCAGTTTTCGCTGGATGTTGAGTACCCGCGTCCGGGCTTCTTCCACGCTCGGCCACGGCATGCCGCTATTCAGCGTCATCTCCTCCTCCTGCATCGCCGCACGCCTGCTGTCCCCCTTCGCCAAGTGGCCGGCTTTCCCGACCTCGGACTACTACGGGGACTCCGTCCCCCGACGGCCCCGATTGCGGGCTACGCGCATGCCCTTCGTCTTTCAACGCGAGGGCAGAGCCGTCGTGGTTCCCACGTTCACCGAACTCCGTTGGATGGGGAAGGCACCCAGCTTTACCCCTACAGCATCGCTCCGAGTACATCGCAGTTTTCCTCGGAGCCTCCGCACGCCCATCGGACTAAAGACGTGCGAAGCGGGTCGGTCATGGGTTACGACCTGCCCAGCGCTGTGCCGACCCACATCCACCAGGTTCGAGTCGGTCGACGACTGAAGGGGCTTCAACCACCGGTTCACTTGCGTTGTGCCGTTCCATCTCGTTTGCGCGACCGCGACGTCTGGTAGTGCCGTCGCTCCGCTACGTTGTCAGGGCTGCTCCCGGCTCCGCGCTCGTACCTGCGCTTCGCCTGCCCTCAACTTCGCGTGACCGCTGCAACGGTCACGGGTGGGCCTCTCATCCCACACGGTGTTGCGGTGCTTCGTGGCGCACAGCCGATCTCGTCGATGATCAGCAGCCGCGGCACGGTGTAGAGCTTGAGCTTCTCCTCGAGCCGCCCCTCGGCGAGTGCCTTCGTGAGCGCGCCGATCATCGCCGCCGCGGTGGTGAACAGCACGCGGTAGCCGCACTCGATGGCCTTGAGGCCCAGGCCCACGGCGAGGTGGGTCTTGCCGACGCCGGGCGGCCCCAGGAGCACG
>CAYLND010000328.1:1299-2480 GCA_964384905.1 uncultured Acidobacteriota bacterium | reverse complement strand
TGCGCCGCGAAGAATCCCTGTGCGGCCAAGTCCGCCAACCCGTGCGCCGCGAAGAATCCCTGCGCGGCCAAGAACCCTTGCGCGGCCAAGAATCCCTGTGCGGCGAAGAACCCGTGCGCCGCCAAGAATCCATGTGCCGCAAAGGCGGCGACGAACCCCTGCGCGGCCAAGAACCCCTGCGCCACGAAGAAGTAGGAGCCGCCCAGGAAAACGACGACGCCGGAGGCCTTCGGCGCCTCCGGCGCGTCCAGCCGTTCGGCGTGGGGCGCGTCTAGTCAGCGCACAACGCCGCCGGACCGACCGATTCTCGTCCGGCGCTCCCGATCGCCCTCACAGACGGCGTAGGAGCCAGTCAGGCGTGAGCACGATCGCCCAGGCGTTGAGGACCAGGTAGTAGTTCGTGAAGACCAACACCCCGACGACCACCAGGACAAGCCCTGCGGCGCGCTCGACGACTGGAATGAATCGCTGGTAGCGTCTGACGAACTTCAGGAAGACGCCGAGCGCGAGCGCGGAGAGGAGAAACGGGGCCCCGAGCCCCGCGGAATAGGCGACCAGGAGACCGACGCCGCGCTGCACCGTCTCGGTCGTACTCGCGAGAGAGAGGATCGAGCCCAGGATCGGTCCCACGCAGGGTGTCCAGCCGATTGCGAACGTCACGCCGACGATCAGGGAGCCCATGTATCCCACCGGCTTTTCTCGGAGCTGCCACTGCGTTGTCCGGCTGAAGATGCCGATCCGCAACAGTCCGGCCATGTACAAGCCGAAGATGACAATGAGCGCCCCGCCGATTCGGCGAATCCAGTCGCGGTAATCGAGCAGGAATGCGCTGGCCGCGCTGAAGGAAGCACCCAACATGACGAAGATCAACGAGAATCCTGCGACGAATGCTACGGCGTGAAGGAGCACGCGCCGCCGTGCCGTCGCCGTGAGGTCTCCGCTCAGATCGGACACCGACATGCCGGTGACGAAGGAGAGGTACGACGGAAATAACGGCAGCACACAGGGCGAGAGGAAGGAAAAGAGTCCCGCGGTGAAGGCGACGAGCACGCCGAGTGGTTGGCCCATTACCAGGGCAAACCCCAAGCACGCCGGGCTATTCCCGCCGCCTCGTGATGCGCGGCGGGACGCCGCACGGGACCGCTCCCCTCGGTCGCGGCCCCGTCACCGCTCGGCGCGGC
>CAYLND010000328.1:0-1199 GCA_964384905.1 uncultured Acidobacteriota bacterium | reverse complement strand
TCACGAATCCATCTGCTGGGACAACCGTGAAGTCCACGAACGGCCCCCAGCCGTCGGGGGCGATATGGACCGGGCGCCGTTGCCCTGCCAGGGCATCTCGCTCGCCTGAGCACCCACTCTTGTTCCGTCCCTCGGCCGTGCGGGCCTAATCCGCCATCCTGGAGTTGGATGGCATGGAGACCGAGTCTCGCGAGCTTGAGGGGTGCGGTGCAGGTAACGCCGACGTACGCGCTAAGAGACAGGGCGCGTGCGAATCCCTGGGATCGGTTCTTCCAGCGTGGTCGTCATGTGCGCGGGTCCACTGCATTCCGAGTTGTCAACTGCGAGAGTTCGTCGAGCCGGCCGATCACGACATCGGGGCTGACACCGAGTTCCTCCTCAGGGGCCTGGGTCCGGTTGCACCAGGCGACCTGGTACCCGAACGCCTTAGCGCCCGCGACGTCCCAGGCGTTCGACGACACGAAGAGGAGCTCCTCGGCCTTGACGCCCAGCGCCTGCGGCCCGAGTGCATAGACATGCGGCGATGGCTTGTAGGTTTTTACGGCATCGACCGAGAGCACGTGGTCGAGGTGGGCGCCGAGCCCGCTCGAGGCCACCGCCGCCTCCAGCATTCGCGGCGAGCCGTTGGACAGAATCGCGCGCGGTCGCGGCGCCAGGGCCGTCAGCGCCGCCTTCGCCTCGGGGAAACTTGCCAGAGTTAAGTACGCGTCCATGAGGCGCCGGATCTGTGTTTCGCTCGCGGTAATGGTCAGCCGGCGGATCGCGTACCGCAAGGCCGCCTCGGTCACGGTCCAAAAGTCCTCGTACCGGCCCATGAGGGCGCGCAGCCACGTGTATTCCAGCTGCTTCTGGCGCCAGTTGGCCGACAGCGCCGCCGGATCGGCCGTGATCTCGCGACCGACGTCAACGATTGAGTGGACGTCGAACAGCGTCCCGTAGGCGTCGAAGACATAACCGCGAACCAGCACAGCCTTGTTCAATCCGTCGTCTCTCCTCCGGCCGTTTGCTTGATCCCGCGCAGGAAGTCCACTGTCTGCGCTGGCTCCGGCCGCCGCGTGTAGTCGGGGTCGGCGTCGGCGGCGCGGATCACCCCGTGGCGGTCGATCACGAAACGAGCGGGAATCGGCAGCCTCCAGGTGCCGTCGCCGTTGCCACGAGCCAGATCGATGCCGAACTTGAGATAGATCTGGCGGAGGTCG
>CAYLND010000327.1:0-2544 GCA_964384905.1 uncultured Acidobacteriota bacterium | reverse complement strand
CTTCTCGCCGCCGCCGAAGCTCAGGCGATCGTCCATCACGAGCCACGCGAACAGCGCGGTGAGCAGCAGCGGGACGACCGCCAGAAACAGCTTCAACACGATATGCGCGAGTGCCTATGCCCGCAGTCGCGCCAGCCGCACCTCCAGCCGACGCCGACATTCCGGCCACTCCGGCGCAATGACCGAATACATGGCCGAGTCCCGCCGGCTCTCTTCCCCGGGTGCCCACGACTGGGACCACAGCTCGCCTCGTCTCGGCGACAGCCGAGGATCCCAGTAGGCGGCTCCAGACGAAAACTCATTGTCCGCGATAACGGTCGGCCCACGCACTCTGCATTGTTCGAATGATGGCCGGATAGACGATCAGACGGCGGAAGGGCGCGATCGCCGCCATGTATAGCGCCGTGAATCGATGCACCGGCCGCACGAAGACGCCAAGGTAGGCGAGGTACCCCCCCGGCGTTGGCCGGATCGAGAGCGACGCGAAGGCATGCACCGTCGCGTTGCGCAGCTCACCCAGCTGCTCGTCCTCGAACCGGTAGAGGAGGCGGAAGCTTCCGTCTCGTGTGCCGGGCGCAACCTGCGACCGGGCGCGGTCCGCCGGGCTGAGACGATCCGCGTAGGATTCACCGTTGCCGGCAGGACGCTCATGATCCCACCCGAGCAGGGCTCCGATGCGGCTCCGCAACCTGAAGAGCCCCTGGACCACCGCGGGCGCCGCCTCGCGTCCCGCGACCAGCACGGACCGCAGGTCCTGGACCGTGCGGCCGGCGCCGCCACCCGGGAGGGGAATCGACCAGGCGTCCTCCAGCGGGACGTCGTGCAGCAGTGCGTGCACGCGAAGGGGGCGCGCACGAAATTCAGCGGGGTCGATACGCATCGTCAGGCGCGCCCCTCCGGCCGCTACAGCGCCGCGCGATAGCGCTCCGGGTCCTGGTCGAACATCTCCTTGCAGTGGCGACAGCAGAAATACACGGTCCGTCCTGAGAGCTCCGAGCGGAACTTCGCGGTCGCGCCGTCGACGATCATCCCGCAGATCGGGTCCTTGGATTCGATCCGGACCGTGGCGACCGGGACCTGCTCCGCCTCGGTACTGATTGCCTTCCCGCCCCGGTGGTGCTGGATGATCTCGGCGAGAATACTCACGGCGATCTCCTCGGGCGTCACCGCGCCGATGTCGAGACCCGCCGGTGCCTTGAGCCGACTACGCCGCTCCGCCGGCACGCCGCGCTGCTCGAGGCGCTCGAGGATCACGGCGGCCCGGCGACGGCTCGCGACCAGGCTCACGTAGCCCGCGTCGGTCCTGAGCACTCGATCGAGCACGTCCTCGTCGGCGTCTGCGTGCGTGGCCACGACCACCGACGCGCGGCCCGTCAGACGCGGTGGCTCGAGCTCCGCCGTGTCGGCGGCGAGCGTGGCGACCAGGAAATCCGCGGCGCGCCCCAGCGTCGCGAGCGTCTCGACGACGGGCCCGTGGCCGACGAGGACGAGCATGGGCTTGGGGAGATAGGGCTCCACGTAGATCTCCAGGGTGCCGCCGCTGTGGCACGTCATTCCGAACTCGAGCAGGCCCTCGGTCCGGCCGGGTGCGCGCACGCCCTTACCGTAGAGGCCGAGGAGCCGCGGCCGGCCATCGCGGAGGGCTTCGAGGGCTTCACGCACGACGACCGGCTCGGCGCAGGCGCCGCCGACCCATCCCTGAACCGTACCGTCCTCGCGAACGAGCGCCTTCGCGCCGGGCTTCGCCGATGTCGGCGCCTCGCAGCGCACGACCGTGGCCAGCGCGAACGCCTCGCCCGCGCGCTGGAGCTCGGCGGCCAGCGCGACCAGCTCGTCAGCCACGCCCGCGCGCGTCCTTCACTCGGTCACGCCCTTCTCGCGCAGGAGCTTCCACACCTTCGCGGGGGTGATCGGAATATCGATGTGGCGTACGCCCAGGTGCCACAGCGCGTCGACCACCGCGTTGGCGATGGCAGCCGGCGCGCCCACCGTCGCGGATTCACCGACGCCCTTGGCCCCCAGCGGATGATGCGGCGAGGGCGTGACCGTGTGGCCGGTCTCCCACTTCGGCGTCTCGACCGCCGTCGGCAGGAGGTAGTCGATGAAGCTTCCGCCGCGGATGTTGCCGATCTCGTCGTAGGTGATCTCCTCGAAGAGCGCCGGCGCCAGCCCCATCGTGAGGCCTCCGTGCACCTGCCCCTGCACGATCATCGGGTTGATGATGTTGCCGCAGTCGTCGATGGCGACGAACCGGCGCACCTTCACCTCGCCCGTGCCCGAGTCGACGTCGACCACGCAGATGTAGCTGCCGAACGGGTAGGTGAGGTTCGGCGGATCGTAGTAGCTGACCGCCTCGAGGCCGGCTTCCATCCCTTGTGGATGATTCGTGTACGCCGCGAACGCGATGTCCTGGATCGTCTTGGACTTGTTCGGCGCGCCCTTCACCGAGAACTTCCCGGGCTCCCAGACCAGGTCGTCCTCGGCCGCCTCGAGCAGATACGCGGCGATCTTCCGCGCCTTGTCGCGGATCTTTCGTGCGGCGAC
>CAYLND010000326.1:0-2645 GCA_964384905.1 uncultured Acidobacteriota bacterium | reverse complement strand
CGTCGGGCGAGAGCTCTCGAGCCGACTGTCGCTCGCCTGGCTGAGTAAGACAAACATTCCGACTGCGATCGCCCCCGCGCCGTTGCCGATCGTCACAGGCGTCTCCGCTCTTGCTTTCCTCGACCTCGATCAGGCCGCCGAATTCCAGCATGCCTGACAGTCAACTGCCAGTCTTACAATGTCCGCGATGACAACGCCCCGAGCGCAGACTCTTCTGGTTGAGGGCGACCTGTGGCCTCCTGCGATCCTGGTGCACGGCGCCGCAAACTCGCGACGCGTCTGGACCTTCTGGCAGGAAGAGCTCGCCCGTCGCGGGTGGTCTTCGCACGCCATCGACCTTCGTGGCCACGGCGCGAGCGCGACCGCCGATCTCGGCACGGCGCGGATGGCCGACTACGCCGCCGACGTCGTCGCATTCGCGCGCACGCTGATGCGGCCTCCCGTCCTCGTCGGCTGGAGCATGGGTGGGCTCGTGGCGATGATGGCGGCGGCCGCGTGTAATGCGCAGGCTTGTGTGGGCCTCGCGCCGAGCACGCCGGCCCGGGCATTTGACGCTTCGGTCCGGCTTCGGACCGGCGTCTTCGGTCCGGAGGAGTACGGCATCGCCGACCGCGATCCCGATCATCAGACCTCGATGGCGGATCTCGACCGGGAGGAGCGCGTGGTCGCTCTCGGATCGCTAGGCCTGGAATCCCGACTGGCCCGTGATGAACGCAAGGCCGGGATTGTGATTGCTCGCGCTCCGTGCCCGGTATTGGTCGTCACCGGCACAGCTGATACGCAGTGGCCCAGGCAGCGATACGACGATCTTCCCTTCGCTGCCGACTACGCCGAGATCGATGGCGCCTCGCACTGGGGATTGGTGCTGAACCGCCGCTTACTTCCGAGCATTGGATCCCTGGTCGGCGGCTGGCTCGAGAAGAACGCGCGGCGTAGGACGCCGTGATACCGACGATACTGGTGGCTTGCGCGACTAGCTGTGGTGTCTCAACAGATTGTCCATCCGAGACCTCTCTGCGAAGGTGGTTGTCGCCAAACGACCACTTGTCCGCCGGAGGGATCTCGAATGGACGTCCACAAGAATGCCCGGACCACGCCCCACAGTCGAGGTCTGATTGCGCAGCGGGTGCACGCCGGAGAAACCGTGGCCGCCGTCGCGCGCGCCTTCAGCATCTGTGACCGGACGGCCCGGAAATGGGTCCAGCGCGCGGCCCTCGATGAGCTGGCCGATCGGTCGTGTCGCCCCCAGCGGTCGCCTCGGGCGATTTCCGCGGCGATCATGGTCGAGATCCAGCGCCTGCGCCAGCTGGGCTGGACCGGCGCGCAAATCGCGGAGGTCGTCCAGCTCAGCCGGGCCACCGTCGCCCGCACCCTGGCGCAGTTGGGCCTGGCCCGCCTGGAGGTCCTCACGGAGCGGCCTGCGGTCGTGCGCTACGAATGGCTCCGCCCCGGGCAGTTGCTGCATCTCGACATCAAGAAGCTCGGCCGTATCGGGCACATCGGCCATCGGATCACCGGGGATCGCCACGGCCAGGCGCGCGGCATCGGGTGGGAGTTCGTGCATGTCTGTGTGGATGACTGTTCGCGCGTGGCCTACGCCGAAGTCCTCGCCGATGAGCACGGCGTGAGCGTCGCGGCCTTCCTGCGCCGCGTGGTGGCATGGTTTCGTCGGCGCGGCGTGCGGGTCGAGCGCGTGCTGACCGACAACGGCAGTGGCTACCGTTCGCGCGTCTTCGCCGCGGCGATCCGGGCGCAGCGCCTCGTTCATCGACGCACCCGCCCGTACACGCCGCGCACCAATGGCAAGGCCGAGCGGTTCATTCGCACGATGCTTCACGAGTGGGCCTACGGCCCGGCCCTCCCGAGCTCGGCGCACCGGACCGGAGCCCTTGAGCGCTGGCTGCACTACTACAATTGGCGTCGTCGTCATCGCGGACTCGGCGGCGCCCCACCCATCAGCAGACTCGTCTCGCGTGACGATCTGTTGAGACACCACAACTAGCGGAGGCTAGCGGCGGCCGCGCGGGGGAATGTTGGTGTAGACGATCGCCCCATCGTCGCCGACGGTCCGGTACACGGTCGTCGGCGGGCTCGCCGCGCTGTCCGTTGTGCCATCGTAGTGGTACAGAACCCGCGTGACGTAGTCGCGAGTCTCCTGGTAGGGCGGGATACCTCGATACGCGACCACGGACTTCTCGCCCGCGTTATATGCCGCCAGCGCCAGCGGCAGATCGTTCCCGAAGCGGTCGATCAGCCCGCGGAGATGCCGTACGCCGCCGTCGATGTTCTGCTGCGGATCGAAGCTGTTGCGAACGCCTAGCATCGACGCCGTCTCCGGCATGAGCTGCATCAGTCCTTGAGCGCCCTTTACCGAAACCGCTCGCGGATTGAACGCCGACTCGACGCGGATGACGGCCTGAACCAGGCGCTCCGGAACGCCGTAGCGCTCGGAGGCCGCCTTGATCTCCGTTGCGTAACGCGCCGTGTCCGGTCGCGCGAGACGCAAAAAGCCGGCGGACGTGCCGGACGAGTAGCCAGCGAGGTTCTTGTAGCGGGGATCGGTCGGCGCGTTCGTGAAGTGAACCGTCCCGTCGCCCTCTGAGAGCCGGTAGACTTGGGCTCCGGCCGAGGTCGATAGGAGAAGG
>CAYLND010000325.1:0-2674 GCA_964384905.1 uncultured Acidobacteriota bacterium | reverse complement strand
CGGTACATCCGGATCACCTCGAGCGACTTCTCCTTGAGGTTGTGGGCCTTCTCGGTGTTGAGCGCCAGGATCTGGAAGGCGACGTCGGCGTCCGGGATGACGATGGCCGGCACCCAATCCACCTTCAGCTTCTCGAGAACGTGGCGACGGTGGTTGCCGTTCGGCGTCCAGTAGGAGCCGTCCGACCGCACCGCCACGACCGGGTCGATGAAGCGGTCGATCTTCCTGATGACCTTGAGAAGGCGCTCGGCGTGGGCCTTGGAGAGATCGCGCTGGTAGGGGGTCGGCTGGACCCTGGCGCTGGGCAGGAGGGCGAAGATCTGCCAGTGACCGCCGACCGGCTCGCGATAGACGGCCAGGGCGCTGCCGCCGTCCTGCTGGATCTGGCCGGCCAGGCGGATCACCTCCGCGGGCGGCTCCTTGTCCTCGGGGTGCACGGCGAATCCCAGTCGCGTCATGCTGTCCTCCTGGCGCACACCTTACTGCACCGCTTCTCCGGCAGGCAAGATCGAGAGCGACCGCGCGCCGCCGGGAGGCGCGATACAATGGGAGCGGTCCGCGCGCAGTTCGACCGCGGCACGCGAGGTGGAGGGACGGCATGCGACGACGAACCCCGCTCCCGGCGGCCGCGATCCTGCTCAGCGCGGCCCTGGCGTTTCCGACCTGGGACCTCGCGGGCAGCCGCTTCCCCGGATTCGTCTACACCTCGTCGGAAACGATCCGCGAGGCGCAGGACATCCTGCTGGGCCTGCATTATCTGGAGGCCGATCGCTACAAAGCCGGGGAATGGGACGACGCCACGCGGAAGGCGGCGCGCGAGTTCCAGCGGGACCACTTCCTGAAGCCGAGCGGACAGCTCGATCGCGACACCATGGCCGTTCTCTCGAGCCACGCGCCCCGGTCGCCCAGGTAGCGCGCCTACTGCTGCGCCCCCTGCGGCCACTGGTAGAACGAGCTGTTGCTGTAGATGATGTCGCAGTTGAAGTTGGTCGTCGGTCCGCCTGAGTTCGTTCCCGCGACCCCGTCGGCGCCGTAGCTGGTGATCGTGTAGACCGTTCCCGAGGAGTTGGTGTCGATGTGCCAGGGGTTGGTCCAGCCGTCTCCCGGGGGCACGGTCTTCAGGTAGCGCGAGAGGAACTCGCTGACGACCTGCGCGTTGGCGTTGCCCAATCCCTTCGGATAGAGATTGTTGTCGACCGCGTAGGTCTCGAGGGCCGAGCCGATCGCCTTCATGTCGGCGATGGTGCGCGCCTGGCGCGCCCGGTTCAGGGCGCTCATCAGGTTGGGGATGGCGATGGCCGCGATCAGACCGATGATCGCGATGACGATCAGCAGCTCGATGAGGGTGAACCCGTCGACCCGGCGCGCCTCCGTACGGCGCCCCGCGAGCCACGCGTGCCGTGTTCCCATATCCCGTGCACCTCCGGTCGAAGCGGGTTAGTCTAGCACGCAGCCCGTCCCCTCCGGGCGGCGGTGCATGGCCTCAATACGGACGGCGGGGCGCGGGCGTCTAGCGCAGTCCCAGCAGGGCGGCGGGGTCGGCGTTGCCGCCGCTCAGCACCACGGCGGTCGGCGCGTCATAGGTCCTGACGGCGCCGGTCATCAGGCCCGCCACCCCGACCGCGCCGCTCCACTCCACCAGCAGATGCTCGGAGGAGAGAAGGAACGCGGCCGCCTCCCGGATCGCCTCATCGGGCACCGTCACGACCTCGCTCACCAGTGCGCGGGTGATGGCGAAGGTGAGGTCGCCCGGGCGGGACGGGAGCAGGCCGTCGGCGATCGAGCCGACCGCCGGCAGCGTGACCGGCGCGCCCGCCCCAATCGACGCGGACATCTTGGCCGCCCCCACCGGCTCGATACCGATGACGCGGATGGCGGCGCGGTGATAGGCGCAGGCCAGGGCGATGCCGGAAATCAATCCGCCACCGCCCACCGGAACGAGGACGGTCCCGACGTCCGGCATCTGCTCCAGGATCTCCACCCCGCACGTCGATTGCCCTGCGACGATCCAGGGGTGGTCGAAGGGAGGCACCATCGTCAGCCCGCGCTCCCTCTGCAACGCCTCGGCCCGCTCCTTTCTCTCGAGCGAGGTGCTGCCGGCGAGGTGCACCTCCGCCCCCAGCGAGCGCACCCGGTCGACCTTCACCGGCGGCGCCGTCCGGGGCATGACCACCACCGCCTGGACTCCGGCCCGGCGCGCGGCATAGGCGACGGCGATGCCATGGTTGCCGGAGGAATAGGTGAGCACGCCGCGCTCCCGCTCGGCCGGCTCGAGGCGCGCGATGTAGTTGGTCGCGCCGCGCATCTTGAAGGCGCCGCCGACCTGGAGGTTCTCGCACTTCAGCGCGACCGGGTGACCGAACCGGGCGGTGAGACTCTCCGACGCCACAAGCGGGGTCGCACGCGCGTTGCGGGCGACACGCGGGCGCGCCTCGCGCAGATCGCCGGGGCCGAGACCTTCCTTCTCGAACGCGCCGCTTTCGGTCATCCGCTCTCCCAGGGGCGTATCTTCCCTCAGTCGCCGGCCCCGCGGCAATCCTGGTGCGACGCCAGAAGCGCCCGCGTGAGGCGCGGCGCCCCGCCCCCGCCGGGCACGCGTCCGGGACGCTGCGCGTCCCTCCGCTCTCCTCGCCGCGCGCCCACCCAACGCGCTGGGGAGCGCGCGTCGGGGCCC
>CAYLND010000324.1:0-2682 GCA_964384905.1 uncultured Acidobacteriota bacterium | reverse complement strand
GCTGGCCTGTGAGAACCCGAGCCACCTCGGAGGCCGCCGTCTCGCGGGCGACCCTGTCGAGCGCGAACGCGGCCGACCGGAGCTGCTCCTCGAGAGCGGCCCGCCGCCGGTTCGTCCCGGCGATGGCGTCGAGATGAGCCAGGAGGCGCGCCCGCGCCTCCTCGAGACCGAGGTCGCGCGCCGCGACGTCGCGCGACCTCGCCCCGTCCTCCTGGTCGACGCCGACGAGGGCGGAGGCCGCTGCGCGCTGGCGGACCTCCGCGGTCTCGATGTCCGCGAGCATCGATTGCAGGCGGGCCTCCTGCTCGGCCGACCGGGCCGCGAGCCCTTCGATCTCGCGCGCCGCATCGGCGCTGCGGCTCGCGAAATCCCCGGCCTGCTCCTGGCCCGAACGCAGCCTCTCCAGGATGCGGTCGATCTCCAGGTCGAGCGCGTGAATCTCCTCCCGCCGGCGGCGCGCGGCAGCCTCCCCTTCCTCGAGCCGCAGGCGCATGCCCTCGAGCTCGGCCTCGTCGGCGGCCACCGCGGCTGAGGCGGCCGCTTCCTCGGCCCGCAGCGTCTCGAGAGCCGAGCCGGTCGCGCGGCGATCCTCGTCGAGGCCGAGCAGCCGCCGCTGCGCCAGCGCCAGTCGTTTCTCCTTGAGCTGCTCGACCAGCCGCTGGTAGCGCCGTGCCTTTCCCGCCTGCCGCCGCAGCGACTGGATCTGCTTCTCGACCTCCACCACGATGTCGCTGATGCGCAGCAGGTTGGCCTGGGCGGCCTCCAGCTTGACCTCCGCCTGACGGCGCTTCGCCTTGTATCCGAGGATCCCCGCGGCCTCCTCGAACATGGCGCGTCGGTCCTTCGGCCGGGCGGCGAGCACCTGGTCGATCTTTCCCTGCTCGATGGTGGAATAGAGACGCGAGCCGATATCGGTCTTCGCCAGGAGATCCTGGATGTCCTTGAGCCGGCAGCGGGCGCCGTTGAGGACGTACTCGCTCTCACCGGAGCGGTAGATCCGTCGCGTCACCACGACCTGTTCGGGAATCTCCTCGATGCCGGTAATCGCCAGCGCCGGCGCCTCGCCTTCCGGCGCCGACGGGATCGGGACCGCCCGCTCGTCTGCGGACGCGGCTTCCGCATGCGTCCCGCCGCCGTCGGCGCCCTCCGCTTCCCTGCCGCTCGCGGCGCCGTGCCCGTTCCCACCGTTCCCGTTGCCGTTGCCGGCCCGCCTCTCCACGGCTCCGGCCAGGATGTTCTTGAAGTGAAGCGAGACCTCCGCCATGCCCAGGGGCCGGCGTCCCTCGCTGCCGTTGAAGATCACGTCCTCCATCCGATCGCTGCGCAGCGAGCTGGCCTTCTGCTCCCCGAGGACCCAGGAGATGGCGTCGCCGATATTGCTCTTGCCACAGCCGTTCGGGCCGACCACGGCCGTGATGCCGTCCGGGAAGTCGAAGCGCGTCCGACCGTAGAACGATTTGAACCCGAGGATTTCCATCCGGTCGAGCTTCAGGACGCGGGCCATATTCCTCCCGTGGAGGCGGGACGAGGCGAAACGCGCGTCATCTTAGCACACGAAGCCGCCCCGTTCTGAGGGAAATCACCCATATGTAGGGTCTCGATCGCCGGGAAGCGCAGGATGTGGCGGTCGGGGCGGCCGGCGGAACGGAGCGCGCGGGCTCAGTATTCCCGGAACAGGACGAAATCGGGAAGGGAGACCAGGGCATCGTAGGCCGGACAGGGCGAGAACGGCTTCAGAGCCGCCTGCGCGCTCCGGGCATACCGGATCGCCACCTCGCGCGTGCGCTCGAGCGTCTTGCCGCGCCGCAGCAGATCGATGATCTCATTCCGTGAGACCGTCCTGAAATCACGCTCCTCGAGCACCGTCCGCACCATGGCGCGCTCGTCCGGGTCGTTCTTCTCCAGCAGGTAGATGAGCGGCAGCGTCAGCTTGCCCTCCCGGAGGTCGGAGGCGACCGGCTTGCCGAGGACGCTCTCGCTGGCGGTGAAATCGAGGAGATCATCGACGATCTGGAACGCCATCCCGAGATTCATGCCGTAGTCGGCCAGCGCCTCGACCCTGTCCCTGGGCGCCTTGGACAGCACCCCGGCCACGCGCCCGCATCCCGAGAACAGGCAGGCGGTCTTGCGGCGGATGATGTCGAGATGCTCGGCTTCCGTGATGTCGATGTCGGAGCGGCGACGGTCGGCGATCAGCTCCCCTTCGATCATCTTCAGGGTGATCTGCGCGAGGATCTTGATGATCTCGAGATCGTCCGCGGCCAGGGCCATGTTCATCGATTTGATGTAGAGGTAGTCGCCGAGGAGCACGGTCAGACCGTTGCCCCAGCGGGCGTTCAGCGAGCCGCGCCCGCGACGCAGCTCGGCCTCGTCGATGACGTCGTCGTGCACCAGAGTCGCCGTGTGGATGAACTCGAACACCGAGGCGAACATCACGTCCCGATCGCCCGCGTAGCCGCACATCTGCGCCGACAGGAGCAGCAGGATCGGCCGCACCCGCTTGCCGCCGCCGTCGGCGATGTAGCGGCCGAGCTCGTCGATGACGCCCACCTCGGAGCGCAGGTGGCGCCGACACTCCTGCTCGACCCGCTCCAGCTTGTCGCCGACGAGCAGCATGATCTCCGGCAGCCCGCGTGGCTGACCGTGGACCGGATTCTCGCGAGCCCGTCTGCGTGATCGCTC
>CAYLND010000323.1:0-2711 GCA_964384905.1 uncultured Acidobacteriota bacterium | reverse complement strand
GCGCGCGGCCTCTCCTCCGCGCGCCTGTCCCGCTGGACTGCGCGGGTCCCGGGCGCGCTGCGGAAGGCCGCGCGGGCCTGGCGGGGCTCGCGCACCGGCGAGGTCGCACGCGCGCAGGATAGGGGAGCGCAAGGCGAGCGTCAATCGGCACAATCTGGATCAGCAAGACAAGGCAAACTCAGACACGTGGGTTCGGAGAGTCGCGGCGTTGACGATCGGGGCGGGCGACTGTAGGATCGCGCGGCTTCGAGACCATGGAAGCCGGAGGAGGGCGGACGTGACGATGACACGCTATCTGATCGGTCTGGGAGTTGGTCTGACGCTGGCGGCGGGGGTGACCTGCGCCGCGGGAGAGAAGGGCCGGCCGAAGGAGCCGGTCAAGCCGCAGGAGAAGACGGCGGTCGCGGTGCTCGAGTCCAAGAGCGACAGCCACGTCACCGGCAAGGCGACGTTCCACGCGACGGGCGGGAAGGTGACCCTGAGCATCGAGATCGACGGGGCGGAGCCCGGATCGCACGCGGTGCATCTGCACGAGAAGGGGGACTGCTCGGCTCCCGACGGCGCCTCCGCCGGCGGGCACTGGAACCCGACCCACGAGAACCACGGCAAGTGGGGGACGCCGCCGTTCCATCGCGCCGACATCGGGAACATCGAAGTGGGTGCGGACGGCAAGGGCACGGTCACGATGACGACCGACCTCTGGACGATCGGCGGCGCCGCGGAGACCGACGTGGTCGGGAAGGCGATCATCGTGCACGCCAAGGCCGACGACTTCACGACCCAGCCGACCGGCAACGCCGGCGGCAGGGTCGCCTGCGGCGTGGTGGCGCTCGCCAAGTAGAGCGGCGGGTCAGTCCGGGCGGGTCCGGGTCGGCGCCCGGACCGGCCCCGCCTGGCCGGCCGCGCAGCGGCCGATCGAATCGCCGTGGTCCAGATGGGCGGCCACCGACGACGCATCCACCCGCAGGGTCGACGACCTCGAGGGGTCGCCGCCGGGGACGTGGCAGATCGTCACGATCCCCGGCCCGTACAGCTCCTCGGCCTTCGTCCATGCCTTCCGACCGATGCGCGAGCCGTTGATGCGCGAGGGGTAGTCGTCGTAGAAGGGATGGATGCCGCCGAAGCGCCGTGACAGACCGGCCTGATCCGCCGCGTCGTAGTAAGTCGCCCACTGCAGCACGACGGTCTGGCTCGGCCCGCGCTCGATCGTCAGGAACCTGTCCTGCGGAGCGACGAAGGTCCCCAGTCCTCCGGGAAAGAACGGAGTCCCCGTGATCGCCGTCAGCACCTCGGCCGCGGCGCGGCTGAAGGCGCTGTGCCCCGAGGTGTATCCCGGAAACGGCGGCGTCACGAAATTCTTCGGCATGTAGGGCATCCACAGCGCGCCCCGCTTCCAGCCGACGCCGGCGACCTGGGTGGACGGATCGGCCGGGCCGCCGAGCCAGGCGCGGATCGCCATCTCGCCTTCGGAGCCGGCGAAGCCGGCGAACTGGCCGCCCGGCCGCGTCGACTGCGGCGTGATCACCTGGATCAGATCCGGCACGACCGGCAGGCCCTGCGGGCTGTAGTACGGAAGCGAGGGGCTCGAGGACTGGCCGCGCTTCGACATGAAGCGGATCAGCGTGATCGGCCGCGACGAGTCGTAGACGTTCTTGTTGCCCCAGGCCCAGATCGCCGCGTCGTGGACCGCGCCGTTGAGCGCGAGATAGAGCTTCACGTCCCATTCGAGATCGCCCACCGGCCGGCCCCGGCCGCCGATGCGCTTGCCGTGCGCCAGGAGCGGATTGTCGGAGACGGCGTTGGCGATCACGTTCCAGTGCCCCGGGGGCGTCTCCGATTTCGGCCCGTCGGCCCACAGCTCGGTCACGACGCGCTGATAATCGGCGCGATTGACGACCTCCTGCCCATACGGCGCGCCGGTGACCGGGTTGACCGGGTAGCCGGTGCCGTCGTCGGCGCCGAGCGAGTTGTCGAGCATCGCCCCGGGCGAGATGTCGACGAGATCGCCCTGGCTGACGTCGATGCGGCTGCTCAGCCGGATCAGCTCGACCATCGCGGCCCTGACGACGTCGTCGCCGACCCCACCCAGATGCGGCTGGGGACCGGGGTCGAGCGCCAGACCGGTGTCCGGATTCACGTCCTCGGGTCCCAGGGCGAAGGGCACCACGTCGGCCCAGCCGACGCCGATGAATCTCTGGATCGACTGGCCGATCGGGATGCCGTTCTGGGTCACGAAGAAGTCGAATGCCAGAGGCTGCCAGTGGTTCGGATCGACGATCCGGCCGACGCCCGGCAGCTTGAAGATCAGCTCGGGGTTCACCGGCGTGTACCCCGTGTCGTCCGGATAGCACCGGCCGATCCCCTCGTTCGAGCCATCGGTCCGGCCGAAGTCGATCAGGGCGGCGGCGATCCGGTTCCCGAGCGCCGCCGGCGAGTCGCCGTCGGTCGACGTGAACGAGGCGTCGTAGCCGAGCGCCGCCATCTGGGCGTCGAAGGCGGCCTGGGACACCTGGGCGTTCGGGTGGCAGGGCTTGTAGTCGGCGTCGAGGAACCCGACCGGAAAGCGGTCCTTCAGGAGCCGGTAGGCGGCGAAGCTGATCGCCTCCGCCCGCGCCGCCTCCACATCGTCGGCGCGATGCTTCTCGGTCACGAGCACTCCGATCGCCGTCGGAGAGTAGGCCGCCCAGGCGTCCCACATGACCACCGAAAGG
>CAYLND010000322.1:0-2752 GCA_964384905.1 uncultured Acidobacteriota bacterium | reverse complement strand
GCCCGGCGCCTCGCCGGTCCGGCCCTCGAGGAGGCCGGCGGGCGATCGGATCGGAGGCCGGACGCCCGCGAGCGCGGCGGACACGCCCTGGAAAACGCGCGCCGCTTCCGTCCAGCGTCGATCGATCGTCGCGTCCGGCCCGGCGGCGCGCGACGCGGAGGGGGCGACGACCCGGTGCCGGACGCGGCCCTCGTCCAGAAGGCCATCGGGCGGGAATCCGTCGGCGACCGAGTATCCGAGATGGGCCAGGCCGTCGCGCCAGGGGGCCGTGCCGGCGGCGCTGCTGTTCACCAGGATCAGACGCTCCCGGGCGCGGGTGCAGGCGACGTAGAAGACGCGCTTCTCCTCCGCCTCCTCGTGCCGGCGCGCCTCCCGGGCGTGCCACGCCCAGGCGGCGTTGCCGGTGCCGTCCGCCAGGCGCACGGCGAGAAACCCCGCCGTGGGGGTGCGCGCCCAGGCGGTCGAGGTGGCCGGTCGCGTCCGGGCGCCTTCCCTGCGCCCGAGGTCCGGAACGAAGACCACGGGGAACTCCAGCCCCTTGGCCTTGTGCACCGACAGAATGCGGACGGCGTCGATCGTCTCGTCGGCCAGCGGGCTCTCGCCGACGAAGCGCGATTCCCGCTGCTCGTCCTCGAGGGCCCGCAGCGTCTCCTCCAGCGACAGCCCGCGGCGCGCGAGCTCCTCCGCCTCCAACACCACCCTGTGCAGGTTGGCCGTTCGCTGCGCCCCCTCGAAGAGCGACGCGTGCAGGACCAGGAGGGGAGTCTCCTCGAGGACCGAACGGATCATCGTGTCGACAGGGCGCCCGGGCATGCGCGAGCGGAACGAGTCCAGAAGGTCAAGCGCGCGTCGCACGCCCGGGTAGCGCGCCGGGTCGACGCCGGCCGGCGCGACCCGATCGAGACGGCCGCCCGAGGCGGCGAAGGAGGCCAGCTCCGAGTCCGGCACGCCTCCCAGCGGGCCGCGCAGGACGGCGAGAAGCGCCGGGCCGTCGTTCCGATTCGCCGCCGCTCTCAGGAAGGCGATCAGATCCCCCACCTCGGGGCGTTCGTAGAAATTCCTGCCTCCGGCCACCACGAAAGGAAGACCGGCGCGCCGGAGCGACTGGGCGTAGGCCTCCACGCTGGTCAGCGCCCGGAACAGGATCGCCACGTCCCGGCAGCGCAGCGCCTCGCCGGCCGCGTCCGTCCTGCCGAGATGCCCCGCGATCCAGGCGGCGATGGCGTCTCCCTCGGCGCGGCGACGATCCTCGACGTTCCCCGGCGCGCTGACGGACCAGATCTCGACCGGCGGCCGCTCTCCCGCGGCCCGCCCCCTGGCGGAGACGATCGGCTCGTAGGCCGGCTGCGCGTCCGTTCCCCGGCAGCCAATCTCCTTCCCGAACAGGTCGTTGATCGGCGCGAGGATCTCGGCGGGGCTCCGGAACGAGCCGTTCAGGGAGAGCACCTCCCCGCCGCAGCCGACGATCCGCTGCACGGCGCGACGGTAGGCCTCGATGTCGGCGCCCCGGAACCGGTAGATCGACTGCTTCGGGTCGCCGACGATGAACAGACGGCCGGGCGCGAGGCGGGCCTCGTAGGCGTCGTCCGCCGGCGGTCCCTCGTCCTCCGCCAGAAAGAGAAGGATCTCGTACTGCAGCGGATCGGTGTCCTGGAACTCGTCCACCAGGATCACCCGGTGCCTGGCTCCGAGCTCGCGCCGGATCGCCGGGTCCCGGGCCAGGAGATCGCGCGTCAGGCGCAGCAGGATGTCGAACGAGACGTATCCCGCCGCCAGGAGCCTCTCGCGGGCCCTCCGGGCGAGCGGCGCGGCCGCCTCGACCAGAGCGCCGATCATCTCCTCGTCGATCCGGGAAAGGGCATCGACCAGTCGGCGTGCCTCGTCCGCCGTCTCGAAGGCCTCCTCCGCGGCGACACCGGCCAGCTTTTTCCCGGGAGACGGCACGCCCTTGCCGAGGTACTGCTCCAGAGTCCAGTCGCCCTGCACCCGGGTCATCGCCGCGGGACCGCCCTCCAGGAACGCCTCGAGATAGCGCCCGGACAGACCGAGACCTATTTCGAAGCTCGGGCGCAGGCCGGTGGAGCGGCTCCGGATGGCGGCGATCCGCTCGCGCAACGGCGCGATGATCGGCTCGAACAGGAGACCCGGCGGCGCGGCCTCGTAGACCGGCTCCCGTCCGGGATCCCTGGGGAGGATGGAAGAGGCCAGGGCGTGGCCGAGGGCCCGCACGGCCTCCAGGGCGCCCGGGCCTCCGAGCGCCTTCCGCCAGACCGCGGGCCTCCGCGCTCGCTGGCCCAGCTCCTCGGCGAGGAAGGCGCTCCACTCCTCGGCGAACAGCGCCTGGAAGGTCGGCCCTTCGTCGACGCGGAAGGCCGGGTCCACGCCGGCCTCGCGCGGGTAGCGCCGCAGGATGTCGGAGCAGAAGGCGTGCAGCGTGACGACCGGCGCGCGCTCGAGATCGAGCAGTGCCTCCAGGGCGCGCCGGGCGATGGTCTCCGCCGCGATCGCCCGCTCGCCCCGCAGCCAGGCGTACGAGCGGCCCGCCTCCGTGTCGGCGGCGGGCGCCGGCGCGGCGTCGCGCCGTGCCAGGTCGTGCAGCTCGTCGAGCGCCCGGGAAAGGCGCTCGCGCAAATCGCCGGCCGCCTTGTCGGTGAAAGTCATCGCCGCCAGCCGCTCGATCGGGGTCGGAGCGCCGGCGATCAGATTCAAGGCCCGCTCCACCAGGAGCGCTGTCTTGCCGGTCCCGGCGCCG
>CAYLND010000321.1:0-2753 GCA_964384905.1 uncultured Acidobacteriota bacterium | reverse complement strand
GCGCACGCGACGAGCGCGGCGAGGAGGGTGGCGACGAGCCGCCCCGCGCGGCCCCTCATCCCGCGGACCGTTCGGGAATTTCGTAGATGTAGTAGGCGTGCCCGACGACCGCCTCCGGGCGGGCGTGCAGGAGCCAGTTCTCCGGGCCGCCGCCGTGCGTCTGGCGCAGCAGGGCCGTGGCGCGCGCCACCATGTGGGCGCTCAGGGCGTAGGTCCCGGGCGCCGGCGGCTGCTGCAGATCGTCGACGCTGACGGACACCGCCTCGAACCCGTAGCGCTCGGGGCGGATGCTCCCGAAATACCCCAGATGAAGCGTGCCGCGCGGCGGGTGGTCCCGCAGCCAGATCCGGAGCTGGCTCATCGACTGGCCCCAGTCGACGTTGCTGTCGTCGAGCCAGGCCGGGCCGCAGGCGGTGCCGCCGTCGAGACCGATCCTCCCCGGATCGGTGGTGGCGCACGCCGCCTCGTTGAAGTACGACAGGTGGTCGGGATAGATCGCCGTCCCCGCCACGACGCTCCAGACGCACAGCGCCGCGGCGGCCGCGCGGCCCGGCCGGCCGCCCTCCTTCACGAGCGACGCCAGCCCGGCCCCACCCAACAGATGCAGGAACGGCAGGGCCGGCACCATGTAGCGGAACCCGAGATTGTCGGAGAACACGGTGTAGGCCGCGAAGAGTGCCACAGGCGGAAGGAGGAGGAAGGCGCGGTCCATCGCGGCCGACGCGCCTCTCCTGAACAGCGCCCGCGTTCCGATGATCGCCAGGATGATGGCGGGCAGCGGCTCCTTGAGCAGATAGGCGACCAGGTAATAGGTCAGGAAACGCGGCTTGAACTGTCCCGCCATGAAGGCCCAGTACGTGCGGTCATGGTCGGCGTTGATGCGCCGCATGCCCTCGACGTAGAGGAACGGATCGCTCGAGAAGAAATAGGTCGACCAGATGACCAGGGCCGCGACGGCGGACAGGCCGAAAAAGGCGTAGACGCACCAGACGAGCCGCTGTCCGCCGTGCTCGGAGGCGTACGGATCGGCCAGGCTCGAGGTCCGCATCGGCACCGCCGCCGGGATCCAGCGCGTCCCCCAGACCAGAAGCAGCAGCGCGACCGGCAGGAGGAAAACGGCCGAGAACTTGGTGTCGAGCATCAGCCCCATCGCGCCGCCGCACAGGAGCAGGCGCTTCAGGGTGCGGTGATTGAGGTAGTGCCACAGGGCGAAGAAGAACAGCACGGCGAACGCCGCGAAGCCGAGGTCGGTCGCCACCAGGTAGCCGTGCGCCACGACGGTCGGATCGAAGACGTAGAGCAGGAGCCCGCCGGTCGCGGCGGTCGCGCCCAGCAGCCGGCGGCCCCACACGACCATCAGGACGCCGAGCAGGATCGACAGGAGGATGAACGGGAAGCGCGACCAGGCCATGAGACGGACCGGGTCGCTCTCGAAGATGATGTCCTGCCCGAGCTGCCATTGCAGGAAGGTCGACGGGTGGTTGCTGATCGCCGACCATTCCCGCGGCTCGATCGGGAAGTGCGTGCCGAGCAGCAGCATCGGCAGGGCACCGATCTCCTTGAGCAGAGGAGGGTGTTGCAGATTGATCTTGAAGTCTCCGGTGGCGAAGTACGACAGACCCGCCGCGATGTGCGCCGGCTCGTCGAACACCGGCGTCTTGATCCGGCTCTCGGTGAACATCTGCACGAAGAATCCGAGGAGGAGAACGCCGAGGAGCAGCGGATGGGAAGCCGGGTCGCGACGCGGCGCCATGGGCGCATCGTAGCACGGCCGTCGCGGCGATTGACCTGACCCGGGGCGTGCAGTAGCATCGCGCGCCGGCGGACCCCGCCGGAGGGCCGCGCCGGCCGTCCGTTGCGCGCGGACGGGTTCGCAACCGCACATGGGCAGACCACAACCGAGCGTCCAGGAGCCCGGCGGCAGGAGGCCCGCCTCCGACCTCTGGGAGCGGCGCGCCGTCCCCCTGGCCCTCGCGCTTCTCGCCGTCCTGGCGCTGCAGGGCCTGATCTTCATCGGCGAATCGTCGCAGACGAGTGACGAGGCGGCGCATCTCGCCGCCGGCTACTCGTATCTGAAAGCGGGCGATTTCCGTCTCAATCCGGAGCACCCGCCGCTGCTCAAGGAGATCGCGGCGCTGCCCCTGCTGCCGCTCGGTCTGTCGTTTCCGTGGGGGCCGCTGTGGGAGCAGGCCGAGGAGTGGAACATCGGCCGCCTGTTCGTGCACGAGAACCGTCTGACGAACGACACCATCCTGCTCCTCGGGCGGCTGCCGATGCTGGCGCTGTCGATCGGGCTGGGGTGGTTCCTGTTCGCCTGGGCGCGGACGCTTCTCGGAGCGCGCGGCGCGCTGCTCGCGTTGTCCCTGTACGCGTTCGACCCGAACGTGGTCGCCCACTCGTGTCTCGTGACCACGGACCTCGGCGTCACCCTGTTCATGTACCTCGCGGTCTACTCCCTGTGGGCCTGGTCCGAGACACCCTCGCCTCTCCGGCTCGCTCTCTGCGGTCTGGCGGTCGGCGGGGCCTTCGCCTCGAAGTTCACCTCCCTGTGGCTCCTGCCGATCCTGGGAATGCTGGCGGCTGCGCTCTGGCTGCTGCGCGTCGGCGTCCCGGCGCGGCCCTGGCGGCGCGGCGGCGGCGAGACCGAGGCCGCTCCGCTGGCGCGGATCGCCGGTCTGGCGCTCGCCGGACTCGGAGTGGCGCTGGTCGGGTTCCTCGTGGTCGCTTTGAGCTACGCCGGCTCGGGGCTGTGC
>CAYLND010000320.1:0-2771 GCA_964384905.1 uncultured Acidobacteriota bacterium | reverse complement strand
TCACCAACAACCCCGAGATCCCGATCGCCAAGTCGATCGTCGACTACATCTTCCGGTGGCTGGCGTCGAAGTTCCTCGGCAAGGATCAGCAGAAGGCGATCGGCGTGCACGTGAAGGAGGACGCCGAGACCCCGACCGGCCCCGCGCCGACCGCCCTCGACCCCGTCCACCCCAGCGGCCCCGTGCCGATCACGCTGGTCCCCGGCCCCGTCGCGACCACCACCGGCCGCGGCACCAGCGGCCCGACTTCGGTCGGCGCCGCCGTCTCCGACCCCTCGCGCCAGATGTTCGCCTTCCGCCCCGACGAGGACGCCCCACCGTGCCCCGACTGCGGCAGCATCATGGTCAGGAACGCCGCCTGCTACAAATGCCTGAACTGCGGCGCGACGAGCGGGTGTTCGTGAGCAGGGGCGGCTTGCCATTGAGATGACCACAAGGTGATCGGAGCTTACTTTTGCAGGGGGCCGAAGGTTGGCCCCCTTCGTTTTGAGTTCGGGCACTCCGAAGCATCGGCCGGACCCAACAAATCATTTGCTACCTACAACTCCCGATTTTTGTGTTGACAGGTCCCTGATAGCACGGTATACATCCGGCCATCTATCTGCTGCGATTCGGGGGGTTCGCGGCGGAATTCTCCGTTCAAGATCCAGCCTCCTGAGTTCCTGAAAGGCGCAGGTGCCGATGTGAGATCCGGCATCGTCGCAAGGCATTCCACGGCAGATGAGGCGCCGCCGCGGCCGGCCCAAGCGCGCCGGCATGCGCTGCTGTTCCTCGTTCTCCTCGTCGCCGCTTCCGGCCTGACATCCGCGGCGCTGCCGCCGGCGGGGGCCGACACCTGTCCCATGACCGGCTGGTTCCAGATCGAAGTAACTGGGGTTGGCTCCGACCTCGTGAAAGCGAGCGGACAGGGGGCGATCATGCGCCAGCCCCCGGTTCCGGGGCCCAACGGCACGATGATCATCTCCACCGGCCTCACATCGCTGGACCTGGCAGGCACCAGTCCGCTTCTCGGAAGCGTTCGGATCACCCTGAAGCCGGGCGTTTTCGACCAGGGATCGATCAGGACGCGCGCCGCGGGACGGGACACGCCGTTCGATTCGTACCTGGGGCCGACCTTCCACGTCGACGTCTCCGCGCTCGGCGGCGGCCTCGACGCGTCCGGGCCCTTCTTCCTGCACGCGACCGCCACGTCGATACCGTTGCGCGAGACGCACTCTCCCGAGCCTCAGACCCAGGTGGTGGGTCTTGTCGACCCGGTGTCCGGGTTGCCGCGTGGATCGCTGAGCCACGCGGCCCTCGACTTCAATCCCGACGTGTTCATCCTCAGAACACAGGGCTCGATGACCTGGATTTTTCAAGGACCACCGGAGCAGGTCGGCCTGTCGGGGACCAGCGTCGTCGTCAGCTCGGCAGCCGTCGACCCGGGGGACGGGCGGCCGGAATTCAACACCGATCTGCTGTCGGTGAGTCTCGCGGGAACCGGAGCGCACGGACTGCTCCAACTGGTCGGACAGGATGGTCAGGTCTGCTCGGGCCGCACCAAGGCGCTCAATCCGGGGTCGGCGTTCCCCGCCGATTCGTTCTTCGACATCTCGTATCGCATCGACAGCAATCCGTTCCCGGCGTTCTCCGCGAGTCCGGTCCACCAGGACACGACGGCCGCCGGCTGGCCGCCGATTGGGATCGCGCCCTACTCGTCCGCGGCGCCCGTGTCGCTCGTCAACGCCGCCGGGGGTGTCGTCGGCCAGCTCGGCGCGGTGAGCTGGTCCTGGCTCGGGCTGGCCGGGCAATGCGTCGATGCCGACGGCGATGGAGTGTTCGCTCCTCCGTGCGGCGACGACTGCGACGATTCCGACCCGCTCAACTTCCCCGGGAATCTCGAGGACTGCGGCGACGGCCGCGACAACGACTGCGATGGTCTCAGCGACTGCGCCGACCAGTCCTGCCGTGGCCGCGCCTGCGACGATCACGATCTGTGCACGAGCGGCGACGTGTGCACGGCGGGCGGCGTGTGCGCCGGATCGCCGCTCAATTGCACGGATGGCAACCCGTGCACGCTGGACGCGTGCGACGGCCAGACCGGGCTGTGCGGCCACACGCCCGAGCCGGACGGGACGGCGTGCGACGATGGCACCGCCTGCACCCTGAACGACGCCTGCGTGCAGGGCGCGTGCCGCGGGACGGCGGTGAGCTGCTCGGACGGCGACCTCTGCACCACGGACGCCTGCGATGTGAAGACGGGGCAGTGCGTGTTCACGCCGGTGACGTGCGACGACGCGAACCTGTGCACCGTGGATTCCTGCAATCCCGCGACCGGCCTGTGCGCGCACTCTCCGGTCGTGTGCAATGACTCGAATGCCTGCACGACGGCGATCTGCGACGTGAAAACCGGCGGCTGCGTATCCGTCCCGAAGGACTGCGAGGACGGCGACCCGTGCACGGCCGACGCGTGCGATCCGGCGACCGGACAGTGCCTGCACACCCCGGTCGTATGCGACGACGCCAATCCGTGCACGCAGGACGTGTGCGACCCACGGAGCGGTGGATGCGTGCACGTGGTGGAGCCGGACGGGACTCCGTGCGACGACGGGGACCGA
Source organism: uncultured Acidobacteriota bacterium (assembly GCA_964384905.1). Taxonomy (GTDB): domain Bacteria; phylum Acidobacteriota; class Polarisedimenticolia; order Gp22-AA2; family Gp22-AA2; genus Gp22-AA3. Next base: position 174 of record CAYLND010000320.1, on the reverse strand, counting down.
TGTACGACAGGAGACATCTGCCAGGGGGGACAGTGCGCGACGACGCGGGTGGACTGCACGGACGGGGACGCGTGCACGACGGACGTATGCGACCCGGCGACGGGACAGTGCGGGCACGTGCCGGTGTCGTGCGACGACGGGAACGGATGCACGACGGACCGGTGCGGGCCGACG
>CAYLND010000319.1:0-2782 GCA_964384905.1 uncultured Acidobacteriota bacterium | reverse complement strand
GCAAGGCGCGCACCTTGACGGCGGCCCGCGTCGAGCCGGTGGCGGCGGCGACCTCGCGCGCCGACAGCCCCTCGAGATCCAGCAGCACCAGGACGATCCGGTCCTTCGGCGGCAGAGCGTCCAGGAGCTCGGACGCCAGGGCCCGGGCCGCCTCCGCCTGGCGCGCCTCCTGCGAGGCCCCCGCGAGCGCCGCGTCGAGCCATCCGGCCGCATCCGGCGTGAGGTCCGACAGGACCTCCTCCCTGTGCCGGCGCCGCTGGCGCAGCCGGTCGACGCAGGTGTTGGTCGCGATCCGCAGGAGCCAGTGCTCGAACGGCGCGTCCGATCGGTAGGTCGCGGCCATGCGGTACACCTTCAGGAACACCTCCTGGGCGATCTCCTCGGCGTCCTCGGGGCGGCGGAAGAAGCGCAGGGCCAGCCGGAACAGGCGATGCTTCCACCGCCCGACCAGGAGGTCGAACGCGGCCGCCTCACCGGCGGCAGAGCGGGCCAGGAGGGACGCATCGCTCGCATCGTCGTTCACGTCGCGGTCCTGCTCCCGGGCGGCGGGACCGGCACCGGGAGCCTCCGTCCGGGCGAGGCCGGACGGCCCCATCATAAGGCCGCCGGTCACCGCCCGGGCCGGACGCGACGGGACGATCACAGGGCGTCAACGAAATCCGCGGCGTGCTCGCGCCAGATGCTGCGGGCCAGGCCGATCCGCTTTTCCAGCTGCTGTTCGAGCTCCTGCCGGATGGTCTCCAGCCTCGCCTGCTGGTCGGGGGTCAAGAGAGCGCGCAGCCGCGACATGGTGCGCGCGCGCTCGACGGCCAGCTCGGTCTGCGCGCCGGCCGCGGCCGCCGAGGCCGAACGGACGGCGCCTTCGTCGAACTGCCGGCCGTGGATCGCCTCGAACAGGGTCTTCTTGGACTGCGCGACCTGATCCAGAAGAGGCTCGATCTTCGGTCCCTCCTCGCCGAGGATCGCCTTGATCCGCGTCTTCTGATCGTCGGTCAGATCGAGGTCGGACAGGGCCCCCATCAGCCGCCCGCCGAACCCGAACCCCCCGAACGGCCCGCCGTGACGGTGCCAGGCGTGCGTCACGCCGGCCGCCGCCCCGAACGTCAGCAGGCAGGCGGACAGGACCGATGCCAGAACCACCGCCTTCTTCCCGCGTGGAGTCATGATGTCCTCCTTCCCGAACGTCGCAGCCCGCGCCGCTCACACCGTCAGACGCGGGGCGGGCCCCCACGGTTACGTCCCGCCCGGAGGGAACGCGCCGGCTGCCCGGGACGTATGATGGTCCGTGGCCATGAGGGGGGTGACATGAGCCGTCGATTCCGGTCGCGGTCCTGTGCGTGCCTGCTGATCCTGCTGTTTTCCGCCGCCGCGCCTACCGCGCGCGCCCAGGCCGCCGGCGCGGGGGGGCCTGCCGCCCCGGCGGCGTCGGCCAGCCCGGCGCTCGACGTCGAGGCCGCCACCGCGGCTTACCTCGCCAAGGTGCCGCCCGATCAGCGGCAGCGCTCCGACGACTATTTCGAAGGAGGCTACTGGCTCATTCTCTGGGACTTCCTCTACGCCGCGGGGGCGCTCTGGCTTCTATTGGCCACCGGGTGGTCCGCGAGGATGCGCTCCGTGGCGGAGCGCCTGACACCCTTCGGGTGGCTGCGGACCGGCGTGTACTGGATGCAGCTCCTCGTCGTCCTGTCCGTGCTGCAGTTGCCGCTGGCGGTCTACGAGGGGTTCGTCCGCGAGCACCAGTACGGGCTCTCGACCCAGACGTTCAATGCCTGGCTCGGCGACCAGGCGAAGGGTCTTATGGTGAACCTCGTTCTGGGGGCCCTGCTGATTCCGATCCTGTACGCCGTCGTGCGCCGGGTACGCTCCTGGTGGTTGTGGGGCGGACTGGTCGCCACCGCGTTCCAGGCGCTCGTGCTGCTCGTCGCCCCCGTCTACATCCTGCCGCTGTTCTATCAATTCACCCGGCTCCAGGACGAGGCGATCCGCCGGCCGATCCTGAGCCTGGCGCGCGCCAACGGCATCGCCGTCGACGACGTGTACGTCTTCGATGAATCGAGCAAGAGCACCCGGGTGACCGCCAACGTCAGCGGCGCCCTGGGGTCGGAGCGAATCTCCCTGAGCGACAACCTGCTCCAGCGCGCCAGCCCGCCGGAGATCCAGGCGGTGATGGGCCACGAGATGGGCCACTACGTCCTGCACCACCCGTATCAGGGGATCGGCTTCTTCGCGGCCCTCTTCCTCGCGGGGGCGTTGTTCCTGCGCGCGTCGTTCGACGGCTTTCTGCGCCGCTTCGGGGCGAGGTGGAAGGTGAGCGGTATCGGCGATCTCGCGGGACTGCCGCTCCTTCTCCTGCTGTTCTCGATGTATTTCTTCGCGATGACGCCGGTCATCAACACGTTCACGCGCACGCTCGAGGCCGAGGCCGATCTGTTCGGGCTGAACGCCGCCGCCCAGCCCGACGGCGCCGCGGAGGTCGCCCTGAAGCTCGGGGAGTACCGCAAGCTGGCCCCCGGACCGCTGGAGGAGATGATTTTCTTCGACCACCCGAGCGGCCGGAGCCGCATCCGGATGGCGATGCGCTGGAAGGCGGAGCACCCGCCGGCCGGCGAGCCGGCGGCGGCGCAGCCCGCCAACCCCTGAACCGCGCGCTCGTCGGGCATTTTCGCTAGAATGCGGGCCGATGAGTCGTGCTGTTCCCCGCGGGACAATTCCGACTGCGCTCGGGCTCCTGGCGCTGGCGTGCGCCTGTAGCGGCCGCCCGGAGCGGCCGGCGGCGGGGGCC
>CAYLND010000318.1:0-2796 GCA_964384905.1 uncultured Acidobacteriota bacterium | reverse complement strand
TTATGCCTGAAAGGGAACAGCCCTTTCAACGTCTATGGTGAGAAATCCGGGCTAGTCAGGCGCCGGCCGAAGGCGGGCTCGGACCTCAGCGGACTTCGAACTGGCCTTCGACGGGTTGGGAGACGTTTCCCGCGAGATCCGTTGCCACGACCCGCAGGTGATGGAGCCCTGGCGCGAGGGAGGGAGGCTCCAGGACGCGGGAGAGACCGCGGTCCGGATCGAACTCCGACTCGAGGAGCCGGCCGTCGATCTCGAATCGGACTCCGTCGAAGTCCAGCCCCTTGCCTTCCTCCGTGACCCGCGCCCAGATCCCCGGGCGGCGCGGCACTCCGCGCGATCCGGCGGACGGGTGCAGCTCGAGGATTTCCGGTGGCGAGGCGTCCTGCAGCAGGGCGAACCGCCCGTAGCGGCGGAACCGGAGAGTCATCCGCGTCCCTCCGGCCTCCGTGTCGCCCCCCTCGTAGGACCAGGTCTCGTGCCGCGCGTCCCAGCGGTAGATGCCGAGCGACTGCGGGGGTACGGCCTCGGGGTTGATCTCGAACGAGAGAATGCCGCGCTCGTTGAGCGCCTCGCCCTCCGGGAGCAGATCGATCGCCTCGGCCATCGAGGGCAGCCTGTCGGTCCCGGCGACCCGCTCCGTTCGAAGCGCCACGGGTCCGGCGAAGAACCGTGCCGAGGCGGGCAACGTCAGAGCAAAGCCGGGGCCCTGATACTCCAGGGGGTGCCCCGGCTCCACCCAGCGGACGTCCAGGGCGAGGCTGGCAAGCGCCGATGCGGCCCCCGGCGAGACGATGAAAAAGGGTGCCGAGCCGGAGGCGCGAGGGTACGCGAGGCCGGCGACCCAGGTCAGGTCGCTCCCGTAGACGAGCGGCTCGAGGATGGAGGTGGGGCTGCCTGCGGCGACAGCCAGGGGCGCGGCGATCGGTCCGCGCATCGAAGCCCGGATGTCCAGGGAGGCGGGCCATGCGCTCACCAACGGAGCGACATCGGACGTTCCGGACGACTGCGATCGAGGCGCGGTCACAAGGCGCCAGGGCCCGATCACGCCGTTACGCCATTGTCTCACTCGAGCCGCCCGTGTCCCGGCCGGGGCGGCGCCCGGTGGAGGGGAGCAGGTCCGTGCGCCAGCGTCACAGGTCATCGCCCGGAAGCCCTCGACCGTCGTGTCCCAGTACTCCGCCTCGACACGCTGCGGAGACGTCGGGCATCCGGGTTCCGGCATGGACCCCGGGGGAATGGGCGACGGCTCGGACGGCGGGACGCCGAGGCGGAGGGCACCGCCTCCCATGGTCGGGTCCCAATCGACCTCGCCTGGCGTCGGGGGGTGGTCCACCAGGATGCAGACGCGGGCCCGCGCGCGGTTGCCCGCCGAATCCTCGGCTGTGATATCGAGCAGGTGAGAGCCAGGGTCAAGGTCGAACGCGCCTGGGTAGCCGCCGGGTGCGGCACCCGCGCCCTCCGGGCCCGATGCGAGCTCGTTGCCGGGCAGCGGGAACAGCCGATAGGCGAACGCGGGCGGACCGAGGCGGCTGTAGCGGTGATCGTAGATCAGCCCCGACTCCGGGTATTGATCGAAGCGGAAGGAGCGGAACGCAAGATGGTAGCGCAGCCCACCGTCGATGGACGCCTCGATCGCGTGCAGACCGGCCCGGCCCGTTTCCCCCGCGGGATCGTAGGCCGCGATCGCCGCCAGGAACGGCCCGTTGACCCGCACCGCGCCGTCGATCGTGAGCCGGTTCTCTCCGTTCCCCCGCAGGGGATAGGTCTTCTCGCGCGCGTCCCCATCGATCCAGGTCGCCGGCGACCCCGAGGTGACGATCAGGGTCTCGAGGACCGGCGGCCGGCGGTCGCCGCGACGGGGGAGACCGGCCTCGAACGGATCGATCGGCGCGTCCTGCCGGTCGCGGACCTCGAAGTGCAGGTGCGGCAGCCCGACACCCGATTCACCGGAGAATCCGATCACCTGCCCCCGTCGGACGCGCACCGGGGAGTCCAGATGGATGTCGCCGGGATAGCGCGTCTTGGCCTCGGTCGGACGGCGCGCCACGAGACGCTCCAGGTGCAGGACGGCGTCTTCGTAGCGCTCCAGGTGACCGTAGACCGTGACCCTCCCGGAGGAATGACGCAGATAGATAGCGCGCCCGTAGCCGCGCCACTCCACCTTGAGGCGGAACACCTCGCCGGCGTCGGCGGCCAGGACCTTGTACCCCGTGACGCCGGCGGTCGAGATATCGATCCCGGCGTGGAGGTGATCGTAACGGTACTCACCGAACGACGCGAGCACGTTTCCGGGGACCTGCAAGGGCCAGAGTAATGGCTTGCCCGGCCCGCGCGCCTGGGTGTCGCGTCCCGTGGACGGCGCCGCGCTGCTGCGCGCGCGCCGCGAGGAGCTCGCGGCCAGCCCCGGCGAGCCGCAGAGGATCAGCCCGACCATCAGGAGCGGAGCGAGCGACGCGCGGCGCTCGGTGACATTCGAGGCGAGCCGCATCGCGGGCGCATTGTAGCGACAAAGACGGCGGGCGCCAATCGACGCTTCGATTGACTTCGACTTTTGGGTTCCATTATCATCGCCGCCGTTCCGCCCGTAACTCTCTGGCGGCCCGAGAAATAGCCGATGGCAGGCGATCCCTTCAAGGACTTCACGATCAAGCGAAAGAAGGGCGAGACTATCTACGTCGACGGAGATCTGGGCAGCGAGATGTATGTGGTGCAGTCGGGCGCCGTGCGCATCTTCCGCACCATCGGAGGTGTCAAGCAGGAGCTCGCGGTCATGGAGAAGGGAGATTTCTTCGGCGA
>CAYLND010000317.1:0-2817 GCA_964384905.1 uncultured Acidobacteriota bacterium | reverse complement strand
CCGTGTTCAACGCCCTGCAGCGCCGCGCCTCGGACATCCACATCGAGACGCGCGAGCGCGAGGTGATGATCAAGTACCGCATCGACGGCGTCCTGTACAACGCCATGGACCCGATCGACAAGCGCTTCCACTCGTCGATCATCTCGCGCATCAAGGTCATGTCCGAGCTGGACATCGCCGAGAAGCGCGTGCCGCAGGACGGCCGCTTCAAGCTGAAGATCAAGGGACGCACCATCGACTTCCGCGTCTCGATCATGCCCTCGGTGCACGGCGAGGACGCCGTCATCCGCATCCTGGACAAGGAGTCGGTGAACGAGGAGTTCGCCGAGCTGCGTCTGGACGTGCTCGGCTTCACGCCGGAGGACCTGAAGCGCCTGCGCAAGTTCATCCGGGAGCCGTACGGCATGGTCCTGGTGACCGGCCCGACCGGCTCGGGAAAGACCACGACGCTGTACGCGGCGCTGTCGGAGATCCGCTCCAACGAGGACAAGATCGTCACCATCGAGGACCCGGTCGAGTACCAGCTCCCCGGCATCACCCAGATCCCGGTCAACGAGAAGAAGGGGCTGACGTTCGCGCGCGGGCTGCGCTCGATCCTGCGGCACGACCCGGACAAGATCATGGTCGGGGAGATCCGCGACGAGGAGACGGCGCAGATCGCCATCCAGTCGGCGCTCACCGGGCACCTGGTGTTCACCACGGTGCACGCCAACAACGTGGTCGACGTCCTCGGACGCTTCCTGAACATGAAGGTCGAGCCGTACAACTTCGTGTCGGCGCTCAACTGCGTGGTGGCGCAGCGGCTGGTCCGCAACATCTGCCCGCGCTGCCGCGTGGAGGCGACCCACACGGACAAGCAGCTCGAGGAGTCGGGCATCGACCCCCGCAAGTTCAAGGACCAGGTGTTCTACGAGGGGCGGGGCTGCGTCGACTGCAACGGCACCGGCTACATGGGCCGCATGGCGATCGCCGAGATCCTGGACATGAGCGATCGGATCCGCGAGCTGATCCTGGACCGCAAGTCGGCCGCCGAGATCAAGAGGGCGGCGCGCGAGGAGGGCATGACCTTCATGCGCGAGGCGGCGGTGGCGCGCGTCCTGGAGGGCAAGACGACGCTGCGCGAGATCAACAAGGTGACCTTCGTCGAATGAGCGCGACAGGGAGAGCACGCTGGCCAGCCTCGATCTGAAGAAGCAGTTCGCCGGTCTGTTCGACGCCATCGGCACCGACCCGCTGCCGCCGCGCTACCCGAGCACGGCGGTCGAGGTGTCGGTCGACCGCGTCACCGCCGTCCGTCTGGCCGCCGACCGCAAGAGCCGGGTGCTGAAGCTGGCGGCGGTGGTGTCGCGGCCGGTTCCGGAGGGGGCGATCGACGTGTCGCTGACCAAGCCGAACATCCTGGACGAGAAAGCGGTCTGGTCGGTGGTGGCGGAGACCCTGCACACGCTGGCGCCGAAGGACCAGCGCATCTCGGTGCTCCTGCCGGACGACGTGGCGCGCGTGGCGCTCCTCGGCTTCGCGACCCTTCCCAAGACGCGCCGCGAGCTGGCCGATCTGGTGCGCTTCCGCATGGCGAAGTCGCTGCCGTTCAAGCCGGAGGAGGCGGTGCTCGATCTGATGCTGCTCGCCGGCCGCCCGGCGCAGCCTGGGGCGGCGGCCGCCTCCGTCCTGGCGTCGTTCGTGCACCGCGCCGTGGTCGAGCAGTACGAGACCCTGTTCTCGTCGTGCGGCTACTGGCCCGGTCTCGTGAGCCTGTCGACCTTCGAGATGTTCAACCTGTTCCGCCCGCGCTTCGCGGCCAAGCGGCTGCCGGACAAGGATTCGCTGATCCTGAACGTGACCCGGCACTACCTGTCGGTCCTGATCCTGCGCGACCGGGACATCATCTTCTACCGCTGCAAGCCGCATCTGTCCGGGGGCGCCTCGGCCGACCCGATGACCGACGTGCGCCGCGAGATCTACACGTCGCTGGCGTTCTATCAGGAGAAGCTGCTCGGGCGCGGCATCGGCCGCGTTTTCCTGCGCAGCGCCGGTCTGCCGGTGGAGCCGCTGCGCGAGGCGGTGTCGGCCGAGGCGGGAGGCGAGACCGAGATCCTCGACCCGCTGGCCCACGTGGCGCTGAACGGCGCGCCGGTTCTGGCGGCGGAGGAAGCGGCCTGGGCCGCGCCCGCCATCGGCGCCGTCGCCGGGAGACGGGCGTGAACGCCGTCACGCTCAACCTGGCGACCCGCCCGTTCCGCAACAACCTGGTGGTCGGGACCGTCCTGGCGGTCGTGGCCGCGGCGGTGGTCCTGGCGACGGTGTACAACGTCTACGTCTTCACCAATCACGGCGGCCGCTACGAGCAGGTGCGCCAGGAGGAGCGCCAGCACCTGGAGCGTCTCGGCACGCTCGAGACCGAGGAGCGCGGCCTGGCGCGCGAGATCCAGGGGCGCGACTTCCGGCGGCTGTACGGCCGGGGCCAGTTCGCGGGCGATCTGATCCTGAAGCGCGCCTTCTCCTGGACGCTGCTGTTCAACCATCTCGAAGGCGTCATACCGCCCGAAGTCATGATGACGGCGATCCGGCCGCAGATCACCAGCGAGGGGATCGTCATCCGCGTGGACGGCATCTCCAAGAACCACGACGCCCTGTACGGGTTCGAGGACACGCTGCAGAAGAATCCGGTCTTCACGCACGTCCAGCCCCTCACCGAGCGGAAGATGAATCCGGGGCGGCCGGAGATCTCGTTCGCCATGAGCTTCGATTACCTGCCGGCGAAGGCGGCGGTCAAGCCCTCGGCGGTCGCCTCCGGAGCGACGCCGGCGCCGTCACCGG
>CAYLND010000316.1:0-2822 GCA_964384905.1 uncultured Acidobacteriota bacterium | reverse complement strand
GGGCGGAACCTGAGATGGACGGGGCCCGGACGGGGATCGCCGCGCTCGCGCGGCACGACCTCGTAGGCCGCGCTCGCCGACCCGCCGGCGGGGACGTCCAGGACGATCCGGGGCGGCGTGGCGGCGAGCGTCGGGGGCAGGTCATCGATCGCCAGCAGGCGCACCGGACGACGCCCGCCGTTCGCGACGGTCAGCCGGACGCGGGCCGCCACGCCCAGCTCGGCCGCCGACTCGAAGGTCCGGGTCACGAGCAGATCGCCGGTCAGCCCGCGCAGATCGACGAGCCAGAGCAGGAGGGCGGCCGCATCCCACGCCAGCATCACCCGGACGTACTGCGGCGAGCGCCAGGCTGGCAGCAGCCAGACGAGGCCGAGAAGGACGACGATGAAGAAGCGCGGACCGAAGGCCCAGGGAGCCCGCCCGATCGGAGTCGCCCGCGCCGCGATCGGCGGCGGAACGAGCCCCGAGCGGCCGCTCATCGCGGGACTTCGATCGAAGCGACCACCGCGGAGACGACTTCGTCGGCGGTCAGGCCCTCGAGGTCCGCCTCCGGCTTCAGAACGAGCCGGTGTCGCAACGTGGGAGCCGCGGCCGCCTTCACGTCGTCGGGGATCAGAAAGTCGCGGCCTTCGATCGCCGCGATCGCCTTCGAGACCACGAGCAGGTTGACCGCGGCCCGCGGGCTGGCGCCGAGCGTCAGGGTCGGCCAGACGCGGGTGGCGCGCACGATCGCCGCGAGATATCCCAGGAGGCCCGGTTCGGCGCGCACCCGCGCCGCCTCCTCCCGCGCCTCCGCGAGGTCCCCCGCATCGATCGGCGCCAGGTCGAGCCGCTCGAGGCTCCGCGTGTCCAGACCTTCCTGGTGTCTCTGCAGGACGGCGACCTCATGCTCCAGGTCCGGGTAACCGATGCGGATCTTCATCAGGAACCGGTCGAGCTGCGCCTCCGGGAGCGGATAGGTCCCTTCGAACTCCACCGGGTTCTGCGTGGCGAAGACGGTGAACCAGGGGGGGAGCGACTGACTGGCGCCGTCGATGGTCACCTGACGCTCCTCCATGGCCTCGAGCAGCGCCGACTGGGTGCGCGGCGGCATGCGGTTGATCTCGTCCACGAGCAGGAGGTCCGTATAGATGGGGCCGCGGTGCAGCGAGAACTCACGCCGTACGGCGTCGTACACGTTCGTCCCCGTGATGTCCGCCGGCATCAGGTCGGGAGTGCACTGCACGCGGCGGAACTGCACCCGGCAGACGCGCGCCAGGATCTTCACCGCCAGAGTCTTCGCGAGGCCCGGCACGCCCTCCAGCAAGGCGTGACCGCCGACCACGATCGCCAGGAGCATCTGGTCGAGCGCCTCCTGCTGACCCACGATCACCTTGCCGGTCTCCGCGCGCACGCGGCCGGCGAGCGCCGCCACCCGCCTCTCGCTCATCGTCAGGAGCCCCCCGGGATGCCGACGCCGGTCTCCAGCCTCCGCGATTCATCCTGCAGCCTGCGCGCCAGCCGCAGACCGTCCGCGCGCGCCGTCGCTGGATCGCTCGCCGCCCACTCCGTCTCGCGCAGAAGATCCTCGAGGCGTGACGCGTCGCACCCGAGCCGCGCCGCGGCGGCGGCCGCCAGCGGTCCCGCCGGCGTCGCCGGCGCCAGGCCGAGCCGTCGCGTCAGGAGACCACGGAAACGCGCCAGAAAAATCCCCACGGCGGAGGACGCGGCCCCCGCCCGGCGGTACAGCTCCCCCATGCTGTCCACGAACTCGAGCGGAGAATGTCGCGCCGGCTCGCCCCCGGCGCGCAGCGGACCCGAGCGCCGCGAGAACGTCAGGCACACGGCCAGGAAGACGAGCCCCGCCTGGAAGAGCCCCGACGTCAGCGGCGTCCTCTCGAGGTACGCCAGCAGGGAACCACCGTGGGCGTGCGACGCTTCGTCCCACAGGATCAACGTGTCGCGAACGGGGCCGACGATATTGAGCAGAAGAGCGAGGTTCGCCGCCTGGCTGATGCCCACGTTCGTGATCGGCGTCGCGGCGCTCCACCAGATGATCCGGCCGCGTCCTTCGGCCAGGGTGACCGCCACCATCCGGCCGTTCTCGCCGTACAGCGGCACCACCTCGCCGGTCCCCTCCTCCCAGGACGGTCCCGGCGCCATCGTCACGATCGATGCGCCGCGCGTCAAGGGACTCGGGAGGAGCGCCGGGTAGGATCTGGGCTCCACGTCCAGAAAGTCGCCTGCCATGCGCGCCCCGCCGGGCAGCAGGCTCGCTCCGGACATGCCGGTCACCAGAACGCGGCCCCCGGCGCGCACGAACTGATGCACGCGCGCGCGCCAGCCCTCCGTGACCGCGAACGGCTCCGGGGCGATCAGAACGGCTCCGGCACCCTCGACAGGAATGTCACCGGCGGGTCCTTCGAGCCGTGCGACGGCATACCCGAGGTCCTTCAGAAGAAGATAGGCCACCTTGGCGCCCCCGGCCCCGGTCGCATAGCTGCACGGAAAATCGACGCCGGGACCGGCCGCGGGCGGCACCAGGACCGACGCGGCGGCCACCGCCAGGAGCAGGAGGCCCGAGGCGATCAGGATCGTGCGGTCGCGGCCGCTGAGGAAAGCGCGCATCCGAGTCGTTCCAGCTCCGCAAGAGCGAGAAGGGCGTCGTCGGGCTCGGCCCGCAGACTCCCGTACCAGATCCTCTCGAACAGGCCGGTCAATTCGACCAGGGGAGGCCGGCAGGCGTCTCCCTCGGGGACGGACCGCAGCAGCTCGCGATGCGTGGAGGACCGATCGGTCCGCAGCCGATCGCGCGCCGCCAGGATCTGCAGCGCCGCCGCGTA
>CAYLND010000315.1:0-2837 GCA_964384905.1 uncultured Acidobacteriota bacterium | reverse complement strand
CGACCGGCCGGCGCGGCGGGTCCGGCAGGGAAGGCAGCGCCGCCGGACCGTACGCCGCCGCCTGCCGCTCCGTCATGTCCGTGGCCACCTCCGTCCAGCGCCCGCCCGATGCGAGCAGCGAGGGGAGGGCAAGCCGGCCCGCCGCGGGGCCCCGGACCGCGGCGAGCTTGCCCGCCCCCTTGGCGAGCAGGCGCGCGCAGCCGCGCGGCTGGCCGCATTGCAGCTTGTGGAAGCCGGCCGCGATCTGGATGAGGCCGTGGAGCACGAGACGCTCCTCACCCGCGGCCGCGCGCCAGCCGTCCTCCCAGACCTCGTGGGCCTCGAAGAACTGCCGCCGGTTGAACAGCGCGATCCCCTCGCGCGCGCTCCGGGCGACTTGATCTACAATCGCCGCACCGTGAGGCATCATTTCGTCCTGACCGCCATCGGAAAAGATCGTCCCGGCATCGTCGCCGATCTGGCGGAGATGGTCTACGGCCTCGGATGCAATCTCGAGACCAGCAGCATGATCAACCTCGGCAGCGAGTTCGCCACGATGGTGCTCCTGTCCGGGCTGGGGGACGACCTGGGCCAGCGCCTGCACATGGCGTGCAAGCATCTCGAGTACGAGAAGGGCATGACGATCTTCATCAAGCCGGTCGAAGCGGGCGCCGTCCCGGCCTCTCCCCCCGGCGCGCGCTCCTGCCGGGTGCGCACGATGGGGGAGGACAAGGCCGGCATCGTGGCGCGCACCGCTCGCACGATCGCGGACGCGGGCGGCAACATCCTGGAGCTGACGTCGCGCCTGCGCCCCGCCGCCTCCACGGGGACGCCGCTGTACGAGATGGAGCTGCGCTTCGACCTGCCGCGCTCCTCCGATCTCGAGACGCTGCGCCGGCGGCTCCAGGCGATCGAAGACTCGCTGCACATCGACATCACGCTCACGACCGAGTAATGCCGCGCTGGTACACGCACGGCTGGAATCGCGCTCTCTCGTGGCGTCTGATCCACGGCATCCTGCCGCGGGTGCCGCGCGTCCTGCGCCCGCCGCTCCATCTCGTCACCACCCTCGTCTGCTTCGCGGCGATGCCGCGCGAGAGACGCGCCGTGCGTCTCAATCTCGAGCGGGTCACCGGCCGCTCGGGCCTGGCGGCCCGTCTTCTGGCCTTCCGGTTGTTCTACAACTTCAGCAAGTTCATGGTCGCCTACACCGACCTGGTGCTCTTCGACCCGGTCCGGCTGCGCCGGTGGGTGGAGGGCAGCGAGACGGAGTCCGGCAGGATCCGGGGGCTCCTGGCGGAGGGGCGCGGGCTCATCGTCCTGACGCTGCATCTCGGCAACTGGGAGATCGGGCTGGCGCACCTGGCGGCGCTCGGCCACAAGGTCAACGTGGTGATGCGGCCGGAGGACTCCGAGGGGGCGCGCTTCGAGGAGAGGACGCGCGCGGCGACCGGCGTGCGCGTCGTGCCGTCGGGCGAATCGGCATGGAACGGTCTGGAGCTCCTCCTGGCCCTGCGGCGCGGCGAGATCGTGGCGATCCAGGGCGATCGGGCGTTCGGGCCGCTGACCGAGCGGACCGAGCTGTTCGGCGCGCCGGTCGATCTGCCCTCCGGGCCGTTCGCGCTGGCGCAGGCGAGCGGCGCGCCGATCCTGGTCGTGTGCGTCCTCATCCGCGGCCATTTCCGCTACCGCCTGGTGGCCGACGGGCCGCTGCGCGTCGGCCCCGGGGAAGAAGGCGTGCGCGCCGCCGCCCGGGACTTCGCCCGGGTGGCCGAGAAGCACGTCGCCGCCTTCCCGACGCAGTGGTTCAACTTCTATGAAGTGTGGGGCGCGCCGCAGGCGGACGCGCCACGAGGCTGACCAGGGTCCCGTACTCGGTCTTGCCGCGCGCGTTCACCGGGACGCTGTCCACGAACTCGATGCGCCGCGGCATCTTGAACGCCGCGAGCCGCGGTGCGCACGCCCCCAGAATCGTCTCGCGCGTCACGCCCCGCGCCGCCACCACGCAGGCGCACACCATCTGACCGCGGTTCCGGTCCGGGACGCCGAGCACCACGGCCTGCCGCACCCCCGGCACCTCGCGCAGCACCGTCTCGATCTCGGCCGGATTCACCTTGCGCCCGCCGACGTTGATCATGCGGTCGACCCGGCCGAGCAGGTGCACGCGCCCCTGCTCGTCGATCCGTCCGAGATCGGCGGTCAGGAAACGGCCGTCGCCGAGATCGGGCGTCCTGTCGGGGAAGCCGCCGAGACCCACCGCCGCGCTGCGCACGCACAACCGCCCGATACCCGGCTCGTGGCCGGGCTGCGGCACCACGCTCAGATCGACGCCCTCGAGCGGCGTGCCGGCGCAGCCGTCCGGGACCATCCCCTCGCGCGAGCGGTCGTAGGAGATCCCGCCGCATTCGCTGGCGCCGTAGAAGGTCCTGATCGGCACGCCGAGCCGCTCCTTGAAGGCGCGCGACAGATCGGCGGGGAGCGGCGCCCCCGCCGACACGCACAGACGCAGTCCCTTGAGCCTCCGCTTCCCCGCCGCCTGCAGGAGGAGACTGAAAAGATACGGCGTGCCCGGAACGACCAGCGGTCCCGGCAGCGCCAGCGCCTCGAGGAAGAGGGACGGCAGAGGATGCTCGAGAAGGAGCGGCCGCGCCCCCAGCAGCACGAGCATCATCAGCACGTGGGTGAAGCCGTAGGCGTGTCCGAGCGGGATCGCGGTGATCAGAGTGTCGTTCGGGCGGTAGCCGACCGTCGCGGCGATGCCCGCCGCGTCGGCCAGGAGCTGCTCGGGCGTGACCAGCACGCCGCGCGGCCGGCCGGTGCTGCCGGAGGTCAGCCGCACCACGGCGGTGCCGGCGGGC
>CAYLND010000314.1:0-2842 GCA_964384905.1 uncultured Acidobacteriota bacterium | reverse complement strand
CGGCCTCAGGCGACGCCATGTGTCTCCTCCGTTGCCGCGCCGCCGCCGCTGCGGTTGGCGGTGATCTCGAGCCACTGGCGCGGCACCGTCTCGCGGCCGCAGGCCGCCAGGACCGGCGCGGCGGTGCGCGCCAGCGCCTCGCTCGCCAGGGCGACCGGGAAGCCGCTGAGGAGCGCGGCGGCGCACCCCTCGTAGGCGCCGATCGCCTCGAACGAGCTGCGGGTCATGACAGCGGTGCGGTAGCGGACGCCGGCGACGGTGAAGGCGTGCCGCTCCAGGATCCCCGCGTACTCGGACGGCGACGGCCAGCGGCGCGAGAACGGCGCCTCGCCACGGCCGCGCGTCCTGCGGATGCCGGCGCGACCCTGCCGCCGCTCCTCCGCGTCCGCCTTCAGGACGTACTTGACCGCCTCCTTGACCCACTCTTCGTAGAAGCGCTCCGTCCCGGGCAGGAACGTCCCGGCGAAGAACGACGTGTTGAACGCGAACAGCCCGCCCGGCCGCAGCACCCGGTGGACCTCATCGAGAAGCGGGTCGGGGTCCTTGAAATAGTGGATGGCGTTTCCCATCAGCACGGCGTCGGCGCTCCGGTCCCGGACCGGCAGGCGATCCGCGGAGGCCGCCACCAGCCGGACCCGCGCGGCCGCACCCGCGGCGGCGCCCGCGCCGAAGAGACGGCGGCGCGCCAGAGCGAGCGAGGTCCTGGAGATGTCGACGCCCAGCACGGTCGACCGGTCGCGCGTCTCCTCGAGCACCAGCTCCGTCAGGGTGCCGGTGCCGCAGGCCAGATCGAGCACGCGCCCGGCGGCGCCGAGCCCCAGGCTGCGGACGAACTCCCGGTTCAGCGCGACGTAAGCCGGCTCCCGCGAGAACGGCTCGTACGTCGTGTCGAGCGCGCCGGCCCCGGCCCCGCGCTTCTGGTCGGTCAGCTCTTGAGCGCCCATCCGATCACGTAGTAGCGCATCCAGAAAAGGGTGAGCCCCAGCCCCGCCATCGCCGCGTTGTAGCCGCGCCGATCGAGCTCGCCCGAATCGAACCGGCGCCTCAGGAAGCGCGTGTAGTGCCGCATGTACGGCACGAACACGCTGTCGGTGGCGTCCTGCACCTCGACCTGCCGGAAGCCGACCCGCCGGAACAGGGTCCGGTAATCGGGCAGGCTGCCGACGAAATTGGCGCCGCGGCGCAGAGGCGAGCGCCGCTCCAGCCACCACTCGACCAGGATGTCGGAGAACACCAGCCGACCGCCCGGTTTCAGGACGCGGTAGGCCTCGTACAGGAACTTCTCGCGCGTGTTGAAATCGGACGAGGCCTCGACGCAGATCGCATTGTCGATCGACTCGTCCGGCAAGGCGAGCCGGGTCGCGTCCATGGCCGCGAACGCGCACCCCGGGGCGTTCCGCCGGGAGGTCTCGAGCTGCTTGATCGAGATGTTGATGCCGCGCACCGCCTCCGGCCGGTAGTAGCGCAGGAGGTGCCGCGTGGTGGCGCCCTTGCCGCAGCCGATGTCCAGGATGGTCCCCTGCTTCTCGGGGAGGAAGGAAAGGAGCTTCTCCATCATGTTCTCGCACGCCTCCTTGAACGAGGCGGTGCCGGCCGGCCAGTACCCGAGATTGTGGAAATCGCTGCCCTCGTAGAGGGCGCGCGCCAGCTCGCCGTACATGTTGCGGTCGTAGCGGGAGTTGATGATCCGATCGGTGCGCGCGCCGGGCAGGGTCACGTCCGCCGGACCTCCGGCGCCCGGGCGGCGTCGCGGTAGAGGAGGGCGCGCTGGGCGTGCCGGCGCGCCGCGCGGCGGTCGCCGTCCCGTCCGAGCATGCGCGCCCAGGCCTCCTCCAGACGCGCCATGTACAGAAGACGCATGCCGCGCTCGGCGCCGGCCAGCCGCGCCTGCTCCACCAGGACGGTCAGGCCATTCATCGGCGCGGGCGCCGGGCCCAGCCACTCGGCCGCGGGCGGCGAGGTCTCGTCGTCGGCGGCGGTCTCCCGATCCTCGGCCTGCGCCGGCTTCGTGGCCGACACCAGCACGTAATAGCGCGTGCTCAGAGTGCGGACGAGGCGGCCGGTCATGAGACGCTCGAAGGTCGGGCGATCGATCCGGCCGCGCCGGTAGCGCTCGCACAGAGTGTGCAGGGCGTGCCGATTGGATCGCACCCAGCTCTCCTCGGTCGCGTCCACCACCCGGGGCGGCTCGAACCCGGCGCGCACCAGGAGCGTCTCGTACCCCTTCGGGTCGCGGACGTCGTCGTCGGGATGCGCCGTGCGGCCGGAGGCGCCCGCCCAGCGCTCGCGGAGCAGGTCGGCCAGGAGCAGGCGTCCGCCCGGCTTGAGCACGCGCAGGGCCTCGCGCAGGAACCGGCTGCGCGGCTCGAAGCGGAACGCCGCCTCCACGCAGATCACCAGGTCGAACGCCTCGTCGGGGAGCTCGAGCCGGGTCGCGTCCATCCGCCGGAAGGTGACGCCGGGCAGGCCGGCGCGGGCGGCCTCGAGCCGCTTCTCCGAGATGTCGATGGCGGTCACCTTCTCCGCCGGGTAGTGCTTCAGCAGATGGCGCGTGGTCGCGCCCTCGCCGCAGGCGACGTCCAGGACGCTCCCCGGGCACTCGGGGGCGAGCGCCAGCAGCCGGTCGAGCAGGTTCTCGCACGCCTGCCTCTCGCTGCGCGTCGTCTCGTCCCAGAAGCCGTGGTTGGTCCCGGCGCTCTCAGTCATGTTCGGCTTCGGCCCCGCCGCCGCGGGCGGAAGGGCGCGCGGGCGCGCCGCCCGACGCCATGCGGCGCAGGAGCAGGGCGGTCACTGTCTTGTGCCACAACGTGCGCGACTCGGCGCGCAGGGCGAGGTCGCGGTG
>CAYLND010000313.1:0-2847 GCA_964384905.1 uncultured Acidobacteriota bacterium | reverse complement strand
CGAGCCGTGGGGTCTGGCCGTTGGTGGAGAAGCGCACGAGCTTCATGGGTAGCGGCCCTCCTGGCTGTGAATGTGCCGCCGATTATAGCGTTTGTCGAGTTTACGCGCCGCTCGGCCGTTTGCTATGATCGAAGTCTGCCGGAATTGTTGGGGTGGCGTGCCCCCTGGGGGCGGACAATAACTCCCTAGGCGTTAGGGAGGAGGATCTCCGATGAAGATCGCAACCCGCATCCTCACCGTCGTGGTGACGCTCGCCGTGCTTGCCACCGGTCCGCTCGCCCCGCTCGCGGCAGCCCAGCAGCCGGCACAGACGCCGCCTCCCGCGCAGCCCATGCCGCAGCCCGTCGTGGCGCCGCCGCCCGATCTCCCGGAGCAGGAGTCGCACATCGGCGAGTCCGCCGCGTACAACGTGGGCGCCGGCATCGCCAACGTCTTCTACATCCCGGGCAAGGGGCTCATGTGCGGCGTCGGCGGCGCAGTGGGAATCTTCATCCTGTTCATCAGCCTCGGGTCGGCGCCCAAGCCGGCCGCCTACTTCGCGCGCGAGGGCTGCGGCGGCAAGTGGATCCTCACCGGCGACGATCTCCGACCCGATTCCGAGGTCAGGTTCGACTGGGAGCGGGATTCCCGATA
This sequence comes from uncultured Acidobacteriota bacterium, assembly GCA_964384905.1. Classification (GTDB taxonomy): domain Bacteria; phylum Acidobacteriota; class Polarisedimenticolia; order Gp22-AA2; family Gp22-AA2; genus Gp22-AA3. The sequence continues at coordinate 2,214 of CAYLND010000313.1, read as the reverse complement.
CTAGGCTCGTCTCACACCGCACCGTAGCCGTTCTCCTGTTCGCCGCATTGCTGGCGGCGTTCGCCGCGGGCATCTGGGGAACGGTCATCCGTCCGGCGGCCTACGAGGTTCGTGGCACGATCGTCGCCCGTCCCGCACCGGATATGCTCCTCGTTCGCCACGACCCCGTCGCAGCGCTGGGCATGAACGCCATGGAGCTGATGGCGATCTCCGCGAGCCCGGCGCTCCTCGATCCTGTCGGTCCCCGGCCGGGCGACCGGGTGAAGCTCGCCGTGCGGCAGCGTGACGACCAGCTGGTCCTGCTCCGGATCGAGAAGCTCCCCTGAGTCAGCGGGCGCGGGAGAGCGTCCGGACGTACGCGACCAGCTCGGCAATCTCGCCGTCCGCGAGGGTCGAGCCGAACGCGGGCATCCCCGGCCGGCCGATGGGCGCGCCGCCGTGCTTGATGAGATCGAAGAGGTACCGGTCGGAGCGCCGGTCGAGGGCCGCGGCGTCGCTCAGCTTGCCGGGCCGGACCAGGAACAGAGCGGCGCTCCACGAGCCCTGCCCGTCCGCGCCGTGGCAGGTCGCGCAGAGACCCAGGTACAGCCGCTCCGCCTTCGGCGCCCCGGCATGCGGCTTCGGGGTGTCCAGGAGCCACGCCAGCCCGCCGGTGAAGACCCCGATCGCGGCAAGGACCACGACAAGAGCCAGAAGCGGTCGGCGCATGGGCGCGAGGATACACCGGGCGCCACGACCTACTTGACAACAGCCCGTAAGGCAGCATAAAGAATCTAATTCTTTACGAGGGTTGTCAGTTGCTAACCCCCTATAGCACCGGGACCGCTCAAGGAGGCCCACGATGACGGACGCGCAGCGAGCCAAAACCTCGCCGTCCACCCTGAACCGCAGGAAATTCCTCGCGACGGCCGGCGCCGGCGTCGCGGGCGGCTCGTTGATGACGATGCTCGATGCCCGCCAGGCTCCCGCGCAGATCAAGGGAACGACGCTTCGCATCCTGCAGTGGAGCCATTTCATTCCCGCGTACGACACCTGGTTCGACAGCAAGCTGACGAAGGAGTGGGGCGACCAGAACGGCGTGAAGGTCCGCGTCGATCACATTCCGCACCTCGAGCTCCCGGCGCGCATGGCCGCCGAGTACGCCGCGGGGGCGGGCCACGACATCATCATGAACGGCTCGTCGATCCTGACGCGCCTCTACTACAAGAGCCTCGCGGATCTGACCGACATCTACGACGTGGCCGGCAAGAAGCACGGCGGCTGGATTCCGTCCGCGAAGTCGCTCGTCGAGGCCGAGGGTCGCTACTACGGCATTCCGCTCTTCTACATCCTGCTTCCGATGACGTATCGCAAGGACCTCTTCGACGCCAACGGCCTCAAGGCCCCCGACACCTGGGAGCTCGCGCGCGTCGCGGCCCGCACGCTCAAGCCGAAGGGGCATCCCACGGGCATCCAGTTCTCGCAGTGCGCCGACGCCAACCTGAACTGGCGCTCCGTGCTGTTCGGCTTCGGCGGCGCCGAGCTCGACCCCTCGGGCGAGAACATTCTCATCGACTCCAAGGAGACGCGCGAGGCGCTGCGGTTCGCCAAGGCGCTCTTCGACGAAGGCATGACGGCGGAGGTCTTCTCGTGGGACGACGCCTCCGACAACCGCTATCTCGCCTCCGGCATCGCGTGCTGGGTCCACGACGCGATCTCGGCGTACCGCACGACCGAGGACACCAATCCCGACGTCTTCAAGAACACCGTCGTGGCGATGGAGCCCGCGGGGCCAAGCGGCAAGCGGGTCAACACCTGCGCGGCGAACGTCTGGATGGTCTGGAAGTTCTCCAAGAACCAGCAGGCGGCGAAGGAGTTCCTGACCTACATGGTCGACACGTTCAGCGAGGGCATGACCGCGAGCCGCGGCTACAACATGCCGTACCTGAACGGCCTGGCCAAGAAGCCGATGCCGGTGATCGGCAGCGATCCGAAGCTGCAGATCCTGCAGGACTTCCCGCCGATCGTCGCGTTCTACGGCTATCCCGGGCCCTTCATCACCCCGATCCAGGAGGTCGTCAACCTCTTCGTCCTGCCCGACATGTTCACCCGTGTCGCCCGCGGGCAGAGCATCGAGGACGTGATGAAATGGGGTGTCGGGGAGTACCGGCGGATCTTCTCGAAGCACAAGAGGGCATGACCTCCGCCTCGCTACAAGGTGGCGGCCCGGAGCCT
>CAYLND010000312.1:0-2852 GCA_964384905.1 uncultured Acidobacteriota bacterium | reverse complement strand
GGCGGGCGTCGGCGCCGCGCCGCCGGGCCGGCCCGGCGCGCCCGGCGTGCGGCGGATCGGCAGACGCATCGTGAAGGAGCTGCCTCTCCCCGGCTCGCTGTCGACCACCACGCGCCCGCCGTGCACCTGCACGATGTGCTGGACGATCGACAGTCCCAGACCGCTCCCCTTCACCTCGTGAACCAGCCCCGTGCCGACGCGGTGGAAGCGATCGAAGATCTTCTCCTGCTCCCCGCGCGGGATGCCGATGCCGTGATCGCGGACCGACAGCTCCAGGGTGTCGCCCTCCCGGGCCAGCAGGACGGTGATTTCCTTCGAGTCTCCGGAGAACTTGACGGCGTTGTCCAGAAGGTTGTGCAGCGCCTGACCGATGGCGTCCTGGTCGATCTCCACGGTCGGAAGCGCCTGATCCATTCCGAGGAAGGTGATCTGGAAGCCGCTGTGCCGCAGGTGCGCCTCGAACGTCTTGAGGGTGCCCGCGACCACCTGACGCAGGTCGGCGGGGGCGAACCGGTACTCCTTGCGGCCCGACTCGATGCGCGCGAAATCGAGGATGTTGTCGATCAACCGGGACAGCCGCCGGCTCTCCGCCTCGATGTACTCCCCGTATTCCTGGACCTTGTCGGCCGTCTGCACCCGGCCGAGACGCAGGAGCTCGGCGAAGACGCGGATCGAGGCGAGGGGCGTGCGCAGCTCGTGCGACACGTTCGACACGAAGTCGGATTTCATCTCGGACAGACGGACCGCCCGGTCGGCGACGCGCAGCGCCAGGACGATCCCGCCGACCAGAACCGCCGCCAGCAGCATCGACAGGGCGACATTGAAGGCGAAGTTGGCGCGCGCCCACTGCTCGGGCGTGGTGCCGGGGCTGTGCAGACCCATCGTCCAGTCGGTGAACACGAACGGGAACCGGGAGGTCGCCGAGGCGTCCCGATCGTCCGACGTCCGCGGCTCGCCGGTCGCCAGAACCGACGTCCCGGCGGCGTCGCGCACCGTCACCCCCATCTGCCCCGCCGCGATGCCGGGGAAGAAGGCCGGCAGAGCCTTCCGGATCACGGCGGGGAGCAGATGCGTCTTGAAGTAATCCTCGTCGAGGACCATCCCCGCGACGCCGACCACGTGCGAGGCGTCGTCGGTGATCGGGTTGAGGATCAGGCGGAACTCGGGGTTGCGCTCGTCCACGCGCAGGGACGGGGCCTGCGCCACGGCGCGCCGGTAGCTCATCACCTGCCACGGCGTGCAGGCGACGATGATCGCCAGGGCCTCGTCGGACGCGGGGAAGGCGGACAGCTCCCCCCGCTCCGGCTCGAAGGCCATGTAGTGCCCGTAGGGGTCGCTCGTGAAGTCGACGAGAAACAGCCTGCGCACGCCCTCCACCGGTCTCTTCTTCCACAGGAGGGCCACCTCGTCGAGGCGCTTCTGCGTGAACAGCGTCGACGGGATGTTGAGCGCCCGCTCGGCGTTGGAACGGTAGTAGAACTGCACCTCGGTCCCGATCGCCTCGAGGTAGTTGCTGTGCGCCACCTTCTGGGCGATGGCCGACACCTGCTCGAGGCGCGCCAGCCAGACGAACTGCAGGCCGAGCATGACGAGGAGAGGCACGAGGACGGCCAGGAAGCCGACCCAGAGCGTGTGTTTCTTCAGGAACGCCGCCAGCCCGCCCATCGTCGAGTGGCCTCACTATACCGCCGGTCGCTGCGCGGCAGCCGCGGGGGGCCGATTCTTTACACGCGTTGACATCTGAGACAATCTTTTACGCCCCCGTTGGCGACATTTACAGCGCCCCTGCGTACACTTCGGACGATTCGAGGCTGTGTGAACGATGAACTGCCCCGGCAACCGGTGAGGCTCTTCCCAAATGGATTTCCCCCCCACGACGAACCCCACGTACGGCAGTCGGCAACCAGCGGCTGCCGGGCAGTTCAGCGTCATCCCTTCGGGCCGGTCGCGGCCCGCGGGTCCTTTGATGCCGGTGCGCCTGCCATCCGGAGAGTTCCCCCCTTTCCCATGGAGGAGAGAGAGTCATGAAGCGTCACATCTGGATCGTCCTCGTCGCCGTGGTGATGCTCGCGATCCTGCCGGCACTCGCCGGCGACAAGTGCAAGTACAGCACCCAGGAATGTCTCGACCACATGGCCAACAAGATGAAGAACAGCGGCTTCGTGGGGGTCGAGCTGGACACGGACAACGCTGAGGGCTACGCCGTGACCAAGGTGTATCCGGGCAGCCCGGCGGAAGCGGCCGGCATCCAGTCCGGCGACATCTTGGTCGCCCTCAACGGTGTCTCCATCAACAAGGACAACGACGAGGCGCTGATGAAGGCCCGCAAGGAGTGGAAGCCGGGCCAGAACGTCACGTACACCATCAAGCGCAACGGCAGCGAGCGCCAGGTGTCGCTGACGCTCGCGCCCTGGCCGGCCGACGCGCTGGCGCGGGCCATCGGCACCCACATGCTGGAGCACGCCAACAGCGACACCGCCACGGCGTCCAAGTAGTCCGCGACAAGCTTTAGGTACCCCGGCAGGGGGTGGGGCCGGCGGATCGTCCGCCGGCCCTTTTTATGTCCGCCTGCCGGCGGCCAGGGCGAACGCTGCCAGCGCCAGGACGTAGCAGCCGACACCGGTCCAGAAGACCAGGGTGATGCCCCACGACAGGGCCAGCGCCGTCCCCAGGACGGAGCCGCACACGGAGGTCGCGCCGTTCACCCCCCAGAACCAGGCGGTCATCCGGGCGTCACCCGCCGCGGCGGCGCCCATGCCGAGCGGGAACGCCATGCCCATGAAGAAGCCGATCGGCGCGAGCAGGGCGAACGCGACCAGGATGCGCCCCGGGGTCGGCCAGGCCACGCACGC
>CAYLND010000311.1:0-2871 GCA_964384905.1 uncultured Acidobacteriota bacterium | reverse complement strand
CCGCCTCCGCCCGCGGCTCCGCGCCGGCCGGACCCGGCGGCGCGCCGCGGGACGAGGCTTCGGCCTGTCCCGAATAGAGGTCGTCGCCTTGACTTGATGGCGGCGCTGGCCTATATTCCCCGGCTCGCCCCGCCACGGACCACGCGGACCACGTGACGCGCCGCCGCCGTCTGGTACGCTCCCGGAGAGAGAACGTGAAGGATGTCCGACCGACGCGACTGACGATCGACCCGACGGCCTTCGTGGCGCCGGGGGCCATCCTGGTCGGCGAGGTGAGCCTCGGCCGCAACGCCTCGGTGTGGTTCAACGCCACGGTGCGCGGCGACATGGAGCCGATCGCCATCGGGGCCGAGAGCAACGTCCAGGACGCCTGCGTGGTGCACGTCGATCGCGGGCGTCCGACGCGCGTCGGCGAGCGCGTGACGCTGGGGCACGGGGCGATCGTGCACGCCTCGGTGATCGAGGACGACGTCCTCGTCGCCATGAAGGCGGTGGTCCTGAGCGGCTGCCACATCGGGCGCCACTGCCTGATCGGCGCCGGCGCGGTCGTGCCCGAGGGGACGCGCGTGCCGGAGGGCTCGCTGGTGCTGGGCGTCCCCGGTCGCGTGGTGCGCCCCCTGCGCCCGGGCGAGATCGAGAGGATCCACGCCAACGCGGCCGCCTACGTGAAGCTGTCGCGCGCCTATCGCGACGGGGTCGTCCGCGTCGACGGGCCGGAGACCACATGACGAGCCGGGATCAGGCGATGCTGCAGGACGCGGCGCGGCGTCTTGGACCCCTCGTCGACGCGGCGCGCACCGCCGCCCTCACGACGCACGTCACGCCCGACGGCGATGGCATCGGCTCGGAGATCTGTCTCGCCCGCTATCTCCGATCGCGCGGGATCGAGACGCGCATCATCAACACCGAGCCGCTGCCGGCGCGTTACCGCTTCCTCGATCCCGACGGCGCGGTCGAGGTGTTCGAGGCGACGCGTCACGAAGAGTTCCTGCGCCAGGCCGATCTGATCTTCATGCTCGACAACTCGGCGACGTCGCGCATGGGGCCGCTCGAGCCGGCGATCCGGGCGTCGCGCGCCACCACGGTCTGCATCGACCATCACAATCTCATCGAGCCGTTCTGGAAAGTGAACCTCATCGACTCGGAGGCGTGCGCCACCGGCGAGCTGGTGTTCCAGATCATCAAGGCGATGGGCGGTCGGGTCGACCGGGAGGGAGCGGAGGCGGCCTACGTGTCGATGGTGACCGACACCGGCTACTTCCGCTTCTCGAAGACTTCCCCGCGCTGTCACGAGGCCGCGGCCGAGATGCTGGCCGCCGGCGTCAGCCCGCCCCGGGTCTACGCGGAGGTCTACGAGCGCAACACGGCGGCGCTGATCCGTCTCGGAGGGGTCGCGATGGCCGACCTGCGGCAGGAGGAGGGCGGGCGGCTGGCCTGGATCGCGCTGACCCTCGAGCAGGTGCGGCGCTGCCAGGCGGAGCCCGAGGACACCTCCGACATCGTCAACGATCTGCTCACCATCGACGGCGTCGTCATGGCGGTGCTGTTCAAGGAAATCGAAGGGGACCGGACCAAGCTCTCGTTCCGCAGCAAGGGGCGCCTCGACATCAATCGGCTGGCGGCGCGCTTCGGCGGCGGCGGGCACACGAACGCCGCCGGCGCGATCGTCGGGGGCGGCCTCCAGGAGACCATCCAGCGCGTGCTCCCTTCCTGCCGCGAGTTGCTCCGGCAGCCGGCGTGAGCCGGCCGACCGACCCCGACGGACCGGCCCGCGCCCTCCCGCCCCTCGTCCTGAACAGCCGTCCTCTGCCGCGCTGGCTGCTTCTCGGCGCCGCGCTCTGCTTCCTGCTGACCGGCACGGTGTTCCTGGCGCGCGACCTGGACGGCGCGGCTCCCCGCACTCCGTTCGTCTGGCGCGGGGCGCTCGGGCTCGTCCTCGGGGCGTGGGCCGCCTACGCCACGGCCCGCTACGGCTGCGCACGCCTGATCCTCGACGAGCGCGGCTTCCGGCTGGCGGGACCGCTGGGGGAGACGGAGGTTCCGTGGAGCGAGGTCGTCGACTGGCGCCGCCACCCCCGGTCGGGCGGCCTGGCCCCGGGTCTCTTCGTGGTCTTCGGAGCGGAGCGCCGGCGCGTCTTCGTCCCGCTCATCTACGAGGAGAGCCAGGCGCTCGAGGTCGGTCTCGCGCAGCGGGGATTCCCGCGCTATTGAGCGTCGCTCAGGGGAGATTGTCGAACGGCGGGAAGCCGAGGACGCTCATGAAGATGTCGTTGAAGTCCTCGCGGCCGGAGAGCTCGATGTACTCGACGCGCCCGGGCATCGCCTCGGCGGCCTCGCGCTCGCGGTAGGACAGCAGGGCGATCTTCGCCCCCTCGCCCGCGGCGTTGCCCACGGCGCGGACGCGGTCGAGGGGCACCGCGGGGACCAGACCGATGAGACGGGCGGCCTCGGGGTGGATGTAGGAGCCGAAGGCGCCGGCGAGCAGCACCTCGTGCAGGTCGCCCGGCTCGACGCCCATCACCTTCATCAGCACCTTGATCCCGGCGGCGATGGAGCCCTTCGCGAACTGGAGCTGGCGCACGTCCTTCTGGGTGAAGATCACCGGACGGCCGCCCGTCTCCTCGGCGGACGCCAGGACGAACGCCCGCAGGCCGTCCAGGCTGACCAGCCGCCGTGCGAGCGCCTCCGGCACGCCGCTCCCCGCCTCCTCCGCCGAGCGCATGCGTCCCGAGGCGTCGACCAGACCGCGCCGGTAGAGCTGGGCCACGACATCGACCAGACCGGAGCCGCACAGGCCGACGGGCGGGGCGTCGTCGATGGTCTGCAGGATCACGGCGTCCCGGGTGATCTGCACGCCTTCGATGGCTCCGG
>CAYLND010000310.1:0-2884 GCA_964384905.1 uncultured Acidobacteriota bacterium | reverse complement strand
CGACGCCGCCGGTCAGGCCGTCCGAGCGGGCCGCTTCGGGCGCGACGGCCGCTCCGCCGGGGGCCGTCGCGTCGGCCCGGCCGCCCCGGGTCGAGAGGCGCCCGAAGAAGTCGAGCGTCGGCCCCAGCCCGAGCGATCGTCGCGCCAGGCGCTCCAGCTCGAGATCGATCGTGCGGCGGGTCGAGCGCGTCACGATCCGCTCCGCCTCCAGGCTGCGCTGATGGGCGGCGATCGAATCGATCTCGTCGAACGGAGTCCAGCCGGCCGCCGTGGAGGCGGAGGAGACGTTCTCGCGCCGGTAGCGCAGCGCCTCGCGTTTCATTCTCGAGAGGAGACGTCCGGCAAGACCTCCCGTATCGAGACCGTCGAGCAGGCGCGGCGCGAACGCCGCCGATCGCCCGACCGCCGCGAGACCGGGGAAGGGACGAGTCGCCGCCAGCTCGGACGATGACGCGAACGCCGGGAGCGGAAGGGTCCAGGACAGCGGCCCCGGAGGCCCCGGCAGGGTGGCGGAGGGTCGGAGCCCGCCGGCGCCGCTCGGTCGATCACCGAGAGGCACCGGCGTATCGGCCGGATCGGCAAGCGCCGGCATGGCGAACAGCAGGGCGATGGTGACCAGGATCGACAGGCGGGGAGCGGTCGCTCGCCGCCTGCGGGTCGGCCCGCCGAGGCCGAACTCCTGCAAAAAGGGCATGGCCAAATCTACGATGATCGGCCTAGAAGTCAAGCGCCACAAGGGTTTCACGGGTGTCATGTGCAGCGGGCCCGCCACCCACCGGACGATCGTCAACAGACCGTCAGGTGGGCGGATGCTATAATCCGCGGCGGGCGTCCACGGGGGGACGGTCGTCCTCCGGGCCGGTGGAGGGCGCGTGACCCGCACGGCGTTCCTGCTGTTTCTGTCGTCCTGCAGCACCGCCATCATCCACGCCCTGATTCCCGACCACTGGCTCCCTTTCGTCCTCATGTCGCGGGCCGAGCGCTGGAGCGAGAGACGGGCCGCCACCCTTACCGGGCTCGCCGGCTTCCTGCACGTCATGGTGACCCTGCTCGCGGGCGCGCTGACCATCCTGGCAGGCTCGACGACGGTGCGGAGCCTGGCGCAGCGCACAGGGCGCTCCCTGGATTTCTTCGTCGGTTTCCTGCTGGTGCTCTTCGGCGTGTCGTACGGGCTGTTCAGGCATCTCCGCGAGGCGCGCGTCCACGCCCGAGGCGAGCCGAACCCGCGGGCGCCCGAGAGGGACGCTCGACCCGCCGGGAAGGACCACGTGCACGCCCACGGTCATCTCCTGGAGCGCTGGTTCCATGGCGCCCTCACCGCGGGCACCCTCGTCGTGGTCATCGGGATCAGTCCGTGCGCCCTTCTGGTCCCGATCCTGTTCGCCGCATCCGCGGTCGGACCCGGCGCGCTCCTGGCCGCGGCCGTGGGGTTCGCCCTCTGCACCATCGGCACGATGGTCGGCGTGAGTCTGGTGGCCGCACGCGGCATGCGCCGCATGGAGCTGCCGTTCTTCACGCGTTACGGGGATTTGATCAGCGGAGCCCTGGTGAGCGCCGTCGGGCTCCTGCTGATGCTGCACGAGACCTGAACGCTTGCGATCCCGAGAGAGATTCTGGTATAAGTCGCGCCTGATGCTCCTGACCATCCGCGAGGCATCCCAGCTCATCGGCAGAACGCCCGCCACCGTCCGACGCTACATCCGCTCGGGTCGTCTCAGGGCGGAAAAGGAAATGGGAAAATTCGGCGAGGAATACAAGATCCGCAGGGACGATCTCCTGGCGCTCGGGTTTCCAGCGGCCTCGGAGCTGCCGGTGAGGGTCGAATCGGCCGTCCCGGCAGTCCGGGAGACGGACCGGCGCGAGCTGATGGTGCCGGCCGCCCTGTTCAACGATCTGCTGATGAAGCACGAGCAGCTCCTCGTGCAGTACGGGATGATCCGTGCCGGCGGCCAGAAGCTCCTGGAGTTCAAGGCGGCCGCGGAGGCAGGCGAGGAAGATCTGCACAAGGCCGAGGAGCGCTACCAGTCACTGCGGGCGCGAGCCGTCCGCGAGATCCAGTTTCTCCGCAAGCACCTGCGCCAGGCGGAAATCGAGGTGGAAGAGCGGAACATCGAGATCACGCTCCTGCAGGAGAAGATCAAGCGGCTCGACATGGCCGCGGCGCACGCCGCCTCGGTCGACACCTTCGAGAAGAGCGTCGTGGACATCCGTCAGAAGGAGCGCGACATCGCGCGGATCCAGGCGGACGGGCCCCCGGAGGCCGCCACGACGTTCGATCCCCCTGGGGATTGGCTCCAGACTCTTTCGCCGACAGACGGAGAGAAGGACAACTGAGCCCGGCCGCCCGTCCTCAGGAGCGCCGACCACGGGCCGGGCGCCGGGCGCCATGGCTCTGTCCGAGCCGTGGATCCCTCAGCGTGACGCGCGCCGATCGCACATGCGGCGCCCCGGCGAGCCCTCCGCCGGCCGCCGGCGAGCGCGCCTGCGATGAAGACCCGCCGCCGGACGATGCGCGCCTGCGGCACGATTCCATGATGGTGCGGATGACCCTGGACTTGAGCACCTTATCGCCCCCGCGGCCGACGGCGCCGCGTCGCATCGAATATAGGGACGTCCGACCGTCGATCAAGAGCGCGGACGACCGACTACACAAATGAAACGCGGAGGGCTCGACATGAGAAACCGGATCGCTCTGCTCGCCGTCGCCCTGTTGGGCGTCTCGCCCGCCGCCCGGGGACAGAGCGGCACGGACATGGTGCTGCTCGACGCACCGCGGGGAGCGTGGCTCGCCACCGTGAAGGAAAGCGCCACCGTGACCGTGCTCGAGGAGCGCGACGGGTGGCGGCGCGTGCGTCTCGAGGGTTGGACCATGGCGGCCGCGGGG
>CAYLND010000309.1:0-2884 GCA_964384905.1 uncultured Acidobacteriota bacterium | reverse complement strand
GGCGTAGGTCAGATAGCCCCAGTGCAGGGGCTCGCCCTGGATGTACTTCTTCCCGAGCCGCCGCGCCAGATCGGCCTTCATCAGCTCGCGTCCCAGATAGAAGGCGTGAGACGTGTCCTTCTCCTCTCCCAGGCGCGGGAAGATGTCGCGGATGTTGGTGTCCTTGACGAACCGGTCGCTGTTGAACACGAAGACCGACTCGCCGTCCGTGTCGATGCGGAAATTGCGGTCGGTGAGCCGGCTCTGCATGTCGCGCAGCTCGGCCTCGCTCGGATGCGTGACGCGGACGTCTCGGGTCGTGACCAGGCGGTCGTCGAACCCCTTCGGGAGGCCCGAGCGGCGGGCGGCGTGGTGCATCATGCGCCGCCCGCAGTCGAGCTCGCGCACGCTGCCGCGCGCCCACGCGGCGACCTCGGTGGTCAGGGCGTAGCCGATCCGGAGCTCGCTCATGAGACCCAGCAGGACGGCGTTGACGCCGCTCGAGTCGGCCTCGGTCAGCTCGGTCAGGTTGCCCGTGCCCATCAGCATCTCGACGTCCGGCAGCGCCTCGCGCGCCTCGCAGTAGCGCCGGATCGAGGCGGCGAATCCGACATGGATCGGCTCGAGCACCGGGTCGGCGATGACCCTCCCGGCGCCGCGCCGGCGGGCCTCTTCCAGGTTCCGGCGGAGCGACGGCAGACCCCCGCCCTGGTCGGGGAGGATCACCGGAGCCACCGAGCGCAGCCGCGGGACGAGGTGCAGATTGCGCGAGTCGAGGCTCAGGAGCAGCTCGGCGCCGGCCGCATCGGCCGACAGCGCCTCCTCCTCGTTGAAGGTGTCGATGCTCACGCGATGGCCGCGCTCGCGCAGCAGCCTCACGATCCGGCCGGCGTCCGCCAGCGGTCGCTCGGGCGAGCACCCGAGATCGATGACGTCCGCGCCGGATCGCCTGTAGCGCTCCGCCGCGGCCAGAATCTGATCGTCGCTCAGGCGGTCGATGTCGTTGATCTCCGCCAGAATTGTGAGCGCGTGCTCGCCGTCCGGGCGGTACCCCTCCGCGGCCCGGCCGAAGAAGGCCGGCAGATCGCGCAGATCCTTCGGTCCCTTGACGAACGGGACGCCGAACGATCGCGTGAGAGCCTCGGTGTCGGCCTGACACAGACCGGGTAGATAGACGGCGTCGCAGGGCGGCAGCGTCAGGGCGGACTCGATGTAATCGGTCGTCATCAGCGCGGCCACCTTGATCCGCAGCGCCTGGATCGACCAGTCGAAGCCGGCGCCGCACGCCTGGAGGGTCTTCTCCAGGGCGTCTTTCGCGAGCTGCCCTGTGACGAACTGGCGGCGCGCCCCGGTCGCTAGATCCATAGGCCACCGTGGACGTGCAGGACCGACCCCGAGACGTAGCCGGCCCGGCCGGAGACCAGGAAGGCGACCGCCTCCGCCACGTCATCGGGCCGGCCGAAGCGACCGAGAGGGATCTGATCGCGCCAGCGCGCCTGCTCGTCCGGATGCCAGTCGGCGTAGCTGTCGGTCTCGATGAAGCCGGGGCTGACGGCGTTGATCCGGATGCCGTGCCGTCCCTCCAGACGCGCCATCGACTTGGTCATCATGGCCAACGCGGTCTTGGCCACGAAGTAGGCGGGCGCCTCGTGCGTCATGCCGGGGGAGGTCTCGGCGTTGAGCGCCGAGATGTTCACGATGCAGCCCGAGCGTCTCTGGCGCATCGACGGCAGCGCCGCCCTCGAGCACCAGAACGCGCTGCCCAGGTTGCCGTCGATCATCTCGCGCCACTCGGCGTCGGTCGTCTCGCCCAGGGCCCTCTCCAGGAAGGGACCGACGTTGTTCACCAGGACGTCCAGATGCCCCAGCTTGGCGAGCGCGTCGGCGATCAGCCGCTCGCAGTCCTGCGGCCGGGACACGTCCGCCTGGAGGGCGAGGCTCGAGGGCGACAGCGCCCGCGCCTCCTCCATCGCGCCCGCCGCGCCGTTCCGGTCGTGAGCGTAGTTGAGGACCACGGTGTAGCCCTCCTGCAGGAGCCGGAAGGCGATCGCCTTGCCGATGCCGCGGGTGCTGCCGGTCACCAGGGCCGTTCGGGTCGGTGTCACGGTCGTCTCGCTTCTGATTGATACGAGGGAGATTACCACGAACCGGGGGCGAGGGCTTCCCTGGCGCGGGCCGGCCGAGCGGGTCTCAGGAGCGCGCGCACCAGGGCGGCGCGCTCGACGAGCCGGCGCCGGCAGAGCGAGCGGGTGGCCGCGGAGACGATCAGGGTGCAGATCGGGTGACCCGGCTCGATCACCTCCCCCTCCGCGGGGAGATCGCGGCAGCCGTGTCGCGCCAGGAGGGAGGGCGCGGCGCCGCGCGTGCGGTGCTCCGCGTACAGGATCCCCTTGCCCAGGCAGTCGGGCGCCGCGCGATCTGCGCCGTCCCGTGCCGCCTCCGGCAGCCTCTCGGCCGGCAGCGGCACGCCGGCGACCGCATCGAGATGGAGATCGACGAGGTTCGCGCCGGACAGCTCCTGCAGGAGCTCCATCGACGCCGTGTAGCGCGGGTTGACCTCGAGGATCCTGGGCCGCCCGGCGGAGAGCACGAAGTCCAGACCGTTGAGCCCGCGCAGTCCGAAGCGGCGGGTGAGGGCGGTGGCGGCGGAACGGAGGAGATCGAGGGCGCCGGAGGGGAGAAGCCGGAGCGCCGGCCCGGCGATGTTTCCGCCGTAACGATAGCCGCTCCCGCCCAGCGGCCGGAAGCCGGAGAGCTGCTCCGTCACGCCGAGCAGGATCGCGTCGCTCCCGTCCGCCAGGAACGCCGCCGAGCCGGGGCGGCCGCGAACCCACTCCTGCAGGTAGTGCCCGCGTGGTCGCGGCTCGCCCGGACGCGCCGGCCTGACGCGCGTGCCGCCGCCCGA
>CAYLND010000308.1:0-2891 GCA_964384905.1 uncultured Acidobacteriota bacterium | reverse complement strand
CGCGCAGCTCGCCGGCGAGGAGAGCCCCGACTCGATCGACTCCGTCCTTGTCGGACGTGGGGGAGTCGATCGAGACCAGCGCGCCGAGCCGCTCGAGCGCGTAGGGGCTCTCGGTCTCGAAATGGGCGAGAAGCTCCTGCTCCCGGCTCACGCGATCCTCAGGAGGACGTGCGATGACGAAAGGAGCCCGGCGTTCAGAGCGATTTCAGGAGCGGCGCCACCCGGGCGAAGGCTTTCAGATGCGTCTCGATGTCCGCCTCGGTGTGCTGCACCGAGATCGTCCACTGCTCGTCGGGACCAGGAGGCTGGGGGATCACGCCCTCGTTCAGCATGGCGAGATACCAGGCCTGCGACGCCACGCGGTCGACCACGGCCCAGTCGCGGTAGTCGCGCAGGACGTCCTTCCTGAAGTTGATCGTCCCCATCGACCCGACGCCGTTGGCGTAGCAGGACAGGTTGTGCTCCCGGATGAGCGCGCCGTAGCCGTCCACCAGCTTCCTGTTCAGTGCGAAGACCTTGCGGTAGGCCTCGTCGGTGAGGATCTCCTTCAGCGTGACCTCGGCGGCCGCCAGCGTGATCGGATTGCTGGCGTACGTGCCGACGTGGATGACGCGCAGCGCGTTCAGCTCCTCCATGATGTCGGCCGAGGCACCGAAGGCGGCGAGCGGCATGCCGCCGCCGATCGCCTTGGCGAGGACGGTGATGTCCGGGCGGACCTTGTAATGCTCGGTCGCTCCGCCGCGCGCGATCTTCACGCCCGTCTTGACCTCGTCGAAGATGAGCAGGGCGCCGAACTCGCTGCACAGAGCGCGCAGACCGGGCAGGAAGTCGGGCAGCGGCTCGGTCACCCCCATGTTCAGCATGATCGGCTCCACGATCAGGCAGGCAACCTCGTTCAGATGGCCCTCGAACAGCGCGCGCACCCCCTCGAGTTCGTTGAAGGTGGCGACCAGGGTATGGGCGTACGACTCCGGCGGAATCCCTTCGCTCCAGGGCACCGGCCGGGGGCGGCTCTTGTGCCCGGCGAGACGCAGGGGCGGCTTGTTCGAGACCAGGACGGTGTCGTGGGCCCCGTGGTACGCCCCCTCGAACTTGATCACCTTGCCGCGGCCGGTGTACCCGCGCGCCAGGCGGATGGCGTGCATGGTGGCCTCGGTTCCGGAGTTGCAGTAGCGCCACTGCTCCTGGCCGAATCGGGCGCGCAGCTCCTTCGCCACCGAGACCTCCAGCCGGTGGGGCATGGCGTGCAGCGTGCCGCGCCCCGCCTGCGCCGCGACTGCGGCGGCGATCTTCGGATGGGCATGCCCCACCAACATGGCGCCGAAGGCGTTCGCGAAATCGGTATACCGGTTGCCGTCGGCGTCGGTGATCGTGCTGCCGACCGCCGACTCGATGAAGATCGGATTCGGGTCGACCACGCGGAAATTCGAGGAGACGCCCCGCGGCAGGAGGCGTTTCGCCTCGTCGTGCAGCTCGCGGGACTTCTTCGTCCGCTCCCGGTACCGGCTGACGATCGCGTCGTAGGTGCTGGACATTCTCGGCCCTCCCCGCCGCCGGCTCCGCTCGCTTCGTCCCCGGAGCCCGGGAGAGGCTCCCGGGCAGGCCGGGCGGCGGGGTCACCGGATGAAACGGCCTGTGGATGCGGCTGGAGCGCGCAGTCTATCAGAAAAAGAAAAACCCGGAAGCGTCTGCGGCGCAGTGCGCCGCCCCGGCTGGACCATGACCGGGGCTTCCGGGCTCGGTGGCCGGCCGGTATTCCCTAGGCGGAGATACCGAGCGGCCCGATGACCGTGGGTCCGCCTAAGTTACCGCCACCTCACGGGTCCGATAGATCACCTCGTTGCGACTGTCATAACTCATTTGCTGGACCACCTCCTTCCTCGTGTACCGCAGAACATACTCCGCGAGGCGCGGAGGCATCAAGTCAATTCGTCCCGTCGCGCCCGCCGGTCCCCGCGTCGGGCGCCGGCAGGGGACCGGCCGCGGCCGGCTGCGATGGCGGGCCGCCGGTCGCGACCGGTGCCGTCGCGCTCATCCCGCTCCAGACCTCGTCCCCGAACGGGGCGTCGAAATGGACGCCGGAATATTCCACGACCGCCTCGAGGGCGCCGATCTCCCCGGTGACGTCGGTGGCGTGCGTCTCCCGATGCGTGGCGACGCGCACGCCGCCGAACGTGAGGTGGTCGGACCACAGCACCACCGAATAGGTCCGATCCTCGCCGCGATACGAATGGATGCGGTCGATCAGATGATTCACACGGCTGAAATAGATGTCGTGCCAGTCGTCGCGGCGGGACTCGTCCTTCCCTTCGAAGGTCAGACGCACGACGTCGCATTGATCCGAAGGGACGCGGCTGGCCGTCGGCGGCGTGCGGTCGCCGCGATATTGCAGGCGCGCCTCCGGATCGATCAGATCCCAGGGCAGCAGGAAGGACCAGCGGGCGATCCGGATGAAGGCGCGCGGGAAATCGAGCTGCGCCGGGTCGACCACTGGGGCGCCGCCGCGGGTCACCTCGACCCGATCGCCGGCGGCGCGCACCACCTGGGGCGCCTCCCCTTCGAGGTCCTGCGCGAAGGAGCGCTCCTGGGGGCCGAGATCGAGGCGGTGCGTCTGGCGCGTGACGGCCTGCGGCTCCTTCTGACCGCCGTAGAACTCCAGACGATACGTGTACTCGACGTTGTGATGCGCCTGCCAGACGGGGAACGGCCCGTACGACGCGAACGAGGCGGCGATGACCGCCGCCGCGTCCGGGTCGGCGATCGCCTCCAGCCGCTCGCTCACCGGGTCGGGGGCGCGCTCCGCGCAGGCCGCGGACGTCCCCGCCGCAAGGCAGGCCGGCAGAAGGAGGAGCAGAAGGACCGGCGCGGCGCCCTTGCCGCCGTCCGCCGCC
>CAYLND010000307.1:0-2908 GCA_964384905.1 uncultured Acidobacteriota bacterium | reverse complement strand
GACAGCTCGCGGTGCAGCTGGGTCTGCTTCTTGGTCACCGAGGCGAGCAGCCAGTGGGCCTTCGCCGAGCGCCGCATGCGGCCGTCCCGGTCGACGTTCTTCGTGCGATTCCGTTTCATGAACTCCTCCAGCCAGGGTGGACTGTGCGTCTCCCGTGTCGATCCGTGCGTCCTGTCGATGGAACCCGCGCCGCCCGCCGCCGGCGGCTTGCGCGCGCCGGCGAGCACGTAGGCGCGCACCCGCAGCAGGAGCGCCAGCCGGTTCGCCATGACGCCCCGGAAGGCCGCGGGCTCGAGCTCGTCGTCGAGAAACTTGGCGTGCGCGTAGCGGATGAAGTGCTCGTTGCAGCGCAGGAAGCACTCGTCGGTGGCATCGACGACGCACGCGTCCTCGAACCCCGCGCCCCGGAGCAGATCCCGGTAGGCGCCCGGTCCCGCCACGTAGTTCTTCGGGTGCAGAACGAGGCTGCGCGTCCCCGCGTCCTGCGTGAACAGCATGTCGGAGAGCACCAGCCGGCCGCCCGGCTTGAGGACCCGGAGCGCCTCGCGCAGGAAGCGGGCCCGGGTCCGGAAATGGAACGCCGCCTCGACGCAGATCACGTGGTCGAAGCTCTCGTCGTCGAATTCGAGCTGCGTCGCGTCCATCAGCAGGAACCGGCTGCCTGGCGCGGTCTCCTGGCAGGTCGCGAGCTGCTTGGCCGAGATGTTGATGCCGGTGACGTTCGGCGCGCCGAAGACGCGCGCCAGGTGGCGGGTGGTGGCGCCCATGCCGCACGCCACGTCGAGGATCGAGCCGCGGCGCTCCGGCAGGAAGCCGAGCAGGCGCTCCATCAGGTTCTCGCAGGCCTCCTTCTGGCTCTCGGTGCCGTCCTCCCAGTAGCCGTAGTTCGAGAATCGGCTGAAGCTGAAGTATTCCCCAGAGCGCAGCAGCGGGTGGTCGTACATGGCGTGGTCGTAGTGCGCGTTGACCGCCCCGCCGGCGTTCGCCTCGCCCGCCGGGTCCTCCGCGAAGTCCGCCCGCCCCATCCAGACCTCGAGACCGCCGCGCGGGTTGGGCGTGTAGGTCCAGCCCGAAGCCGTCTGCACCGCCACGTCGGGCCCGAACGGGTTGGCGGTGCCGACGTAGAGGGCGTCGTCCCGGCCGAGGAGCGTGCGGACGCCGTAGTTGTACGGGTTGCCGAATCCGTCGCGGCTGACCTCGAACCAGCGCGCGCCGTCGGGGCTGCGCCACAGATCGAAGCCGGCCTCACGGTCGACGATCTTCTGGGCACCGATCAGCCGCAGGCGGGGATGGACGCCGCGCGGCACCCGGGCGGGGTCGATCCACCACACGAAGATGCTGGAGTCGTAGGTGCCCACGTACAGGCAGCCGTCGTGCTCGGCCATGCACCAGATGTAGCCGTTGAACGGGTTGTCGAACCCCGGCCCCAGCCCGCTGAGCGGCTGCACGTCCCCCTCCGGCGTGCGCCGCGCCTCGCCGACCACGAGCGACCAGCGATCGTCCGGGTCGATCCGGATCAGCTCGCCCGCCGCCGGACCGATCTTGAACTCCCGGTCGTACCCGCCGCGCCGGATCCCGGTGCCGACGTACAGCGCCCCCTTGAAGGGGAACATCGACAGCACCGCCTGGTTCGTCTTGCCGCGTCCGGCGCCGCCGGTCAGGACACGCGTCCAGCGGTACGGGGGATTCCCCTCCGCGTCGGTCTTCCAGACCTGGATGCCGGTGAAGGCGTTGCTGACGCCGGCGTACAGATGACCGTCGAACACCGCCATTTCGAACACGCCGGCGCTGGTCGGGTCGCCGAAGCCGGGCTCCGAGGCCGGCGTCCATCTGCGGCTGAGCGGGTCGCGGCACTCCATGACACCGGTCGAGACCGCGTTGGCCCACATGCGGCCGCTGCCGGCGGGCGCGGCGAACAGGCGTCCCTTGAAGAAGACCAGCGCGCGGTACGAGCTGATGCCCCGATCTCCCATGCCGGGCTCGGTCACCGGCTCGAAGTCGGTCCCGTCCACCGAGCGGAGGATGAGGGCTCCGGGAGCCTTCGACGAAGACATGGTGCTGACGTACAGCGTCTCGGCGGCGTCGCTCGCGGTCTGGCACACCACCATGCTGCGGAAACCGAAATCGCGCCACACGCGCTGGGTCCCGTCGTGCGAGCCGACGCGCGGCGACTCGAACGCCATCTCGAACCGCCCGTCGGGGGGCGTGGACCTCCAGATCTGGCAGTTCTGCCGCATGCCGGCGGCGTCGAGGCCGGGCGGCACGTGCACCGGCCACAGGTGGAACGCGTCGGTCGACTGGTCCGGGGCGATGCTGACGAGCTGGAAGATGTTGCGCGTCGTCCCGACGTACAGCTGGCCGCGGAACCAGCCCATGCAGTGGGCGTAGCTGTTGTGCGGGTCGCCGAACCCGCGGTCGGCGAGCCGGCGGAAATTGGGGCGCCGCAGGCCCATCGCCTGGCCGCCCTTCGCGGGCGGGGTCTCGGGCTCGGCGTGCAACGGTCGGGTCGGCATGCTGTTCTCGCGGGCCGGCCCGGCCGGCCCGCGTGGGATCCTCTAACCCTCGTCCGCGTCGCCCTTGCGGGCGGTGGTTCGGACAGGACGGGGCCCCGGGCTCGAGGCCCGCTCCACCCGGCGCTTGTCACGCAGCGCGTCGCGCCAGGCGGCGAGGAACTCGCGGATCTGCCCGCGGCGTCGCTGGATCACCGGGTCGAGGTCCCGGCGGCCCGCGGCCGCACCGGCGGGAAGACGGGACGCGGCCAGGCGGCGCAGCCGGCGCACGTCCTCCTTCAGGGCCTCGTCGTCCTCTTCGATGTCGTCGAGCAGACGGATCAGACGCTGCAGGCGCGCCTCGCGGCGCGCCCGCCCGCCGCCGCCGGTGCGCCCGGGGCCGCGCTCCTCCGCCGACC
>CAYLND010000306.1:0-2923 GCA_964384905.1 uncultured Acidobacteriota bacterium | reverse complement strand
GGTCTTCGGCGAAGCTCTGCCGGTTCCCCTTCCCGTCTGTCCGCGGTCTCCGGGTCGCTCAGGCACCGTAGTCGATGAACCCCGGATTCAGGATGCCGTCCGGATCGTGCGTGCTCTTCAGCCGGCGGACCTCGTCCCAGCGCGGGCCGAAGTGCTGCTTCCAGCGGGCGCGGTCGAACTCGATGAAGCCGGACAGGTAGCGCTTCGCTCCGGCCGCCATGCTCATGTCGGACATCCGGGTCAGCCGCTGGCGCGCCTGCGGCAGCAGGTCGGGCGGCACGCCGGGCAGGATCCCGAATCCCATCACCAGGGGCGTCTCGGGATGCATGAACAGCGGGATGCGCGACACCGTGCCGCGGCACGGCCAGAGCAGGACGTGGCCGCCGCCGAGGGCGGTGGGCGGCAGCCCCGCGAGCACCTGCGAGATGAACGGCACCGCCGCCCCCCAGGGGAGGATGGTCTCGGTCCACGGGTGCGGCAGGGCCCAGTTGCCGATCCGCTTCCAGATGGCGAACACCGCCTCCATCCGCGCCGCGAACTGCAGCGTCTCCTGATCCTCGACGTGCATCCTGCGGTACGGCGCCAGCCCCTGCAGCACCTCGGCGTCGTCGGGCGGCGAGGCGGGGTCGAACTCCGCCGTCAGGTGAAGGGGAAAGAACCAGGCGGCGAACGCCTCCTTCGTCTCGCCGATCGTGCGAAACCCCTGGGGGCACGGCACGCAGGTCGATTCGATGTAATCGACCCGATCGCGCTCGATCGCGGCCTGGGCGTCGCGCATGACCGCGGCCAGATCGTCGTAGAGGAGAAAGTAGGTCCGGGTCCTGGGTCGGCAGCGGCGCAGGGCGACGCGCGCCCGCGTGATGACGCCGAACTGCCCGAACGAGGAGCGCACCGCGTCGAAGACGGCGCGCTCGGCCGCCTCGGAGCAGACGACCACGTCGCCCGTGCCCATGACCGCCTCGATCTCGAGGACGTTGTCGCCCTGCGCGCCGTGACGGAACGAGGCGACGCCGAGCCCGGCCACCGACAGGGTCCCCCCGATCGTGACCCCCAGGTTGTTCGTCAGGACGGGCGGGACGAGCCTCTGAGGAATGGTCCGCCGAACCAGGGTGTCCCACTTCACTCCCGCCTCGCAGTCGGCCCAGGGCGCGGCCGCGTCGACGGCCACGATGCGATCGAGAGAGGTCATGTCAAGGAGAATGCCGCCGTCGGTGAGCGCCTGGCCGCTCTGGGTGTGGGCCTCGGCGCGGGTCGCGACCGGCACGGAGGTCCGCCGGGCGTAGCGGATCACCTGGGCCACGTCGCTCGTTGCCGCCGGCCGGATCACGACCCCCGGGACCCGCCGGATCATGCGCCCGAAGTCACCGCTCCGGTCGAGGCGGGCCGTTTCGTCTTCGAGGACCTGCCCGGACACAAGGGCCCGCAGGTCCCGCGCCATGCTGGCGGACATCGTCGTCTCCATCCTCTTGCAAACGCGCCAGGAGCGGCCATGATACGGGATCGCCGGGGGCCCTTCAAGCGGGCGCGCGTCGCGTTTCCCGCGCGGGACCGTGGTGTAAACTGGTGGTCCCGCAACAGAGGAGGACACGGCCGCATATGAGGCAAGGACGACGCCACGGCCGCGGCGGCCGGGTCGCCGCCGGGCTCCTGCTGACCGCCTGGGCGTTCCGGCCGCTCGTCGACGCGGCGTGGGCCCAGGACGCGCGACCCTCGGAGGAGACCCTCCGGACGCTGCAGGAGCGCGGCCGCGCCGTCTTCCTTTACCTGCAGGCGGTGGAGAGCTCCGCCCGGCTGTTGCAGCGCCACGCGAGCGAAGGGGTCAGGTCCGACCGCACGGTCGTGATCTTCGATCGGGATGGGTGGCGGGTGGACTTCCTCAGGGATCTCACCAAGGAGAGCGGGCCGACCGAGTCGAAGAAGGGGATGATCCTCGTGGCCCAGACCAGCTTCAGCCCGGACTCGGGCGAGGTCGGCGAGCTCACCATCATGGAGCCTCCGCACGCCGCCCCGGCGACCGCGCAATCGTACGCGCGCGCCCTCGAACAGGCGGAGGAGGCCGTCGCGTCGCGACCGGACGCCGGCGCTCCGTTCGAGGACGCCGTCATCCGGGAGAAGGACGCGACCTTCACCGTGTATCTCCTGTCGCATCACGACGAGGAGGGCGCCGGGGACGCCAAGGGCGGGACCGCGCCGGGGTCCGTCCGCTTCGGGCACGACTTCGTGATCCGGATCGCGGCGAGCGGTCGCCAGCTGCTGTCGGTCGAGCCGCTGCACGCGAGCGCCGCCACGGTTCCCCTCGCGGCCCGCCCGGCCGGCCAGCCGACGCTGCACGCCCACGAGCAGGGCAGCCTGCCGCTCCCGACCGACGTGGCTCTGGTCATGAGACACCGCGCGCTCGCGCCGCATCTGGTGCTGACCCCGCAGTTCATGTTCCGGATCGACGCGGAGGGCGCCATCACCTGGCTCGGCCCCAACACAATCCCGCAGGTTCCCAGGACCGGTGGGACGCCGTGAGCCCCTCCGGCGCCCGCTACGTCGCTCTGTATGACGGTGACTGCGGCTTCTGCACGCGCTGGCGGGACCGGATGATCGCCCGCGACCCGAAGCGAATCGTCGAGTGGCTGTCGATCCACGACCCGACGGCCGCCACCCGGTTCCCCGGCGTCGATCGCGAGGACGCGCTGCGGCAGATGTACGTGGTCGCCCCGGACGGCTCCCTCCACAAAGGGGCGCAGGCGTGGCGCGAGCTGTTCCATGTGCTGCGCGGTCTGTCCTGGGCCGCCTCGTTGTACAGGATCCCGGGCGTGCCGTTCGTGATGGACCGGGTCTACGGCTACATCGCGGCGCGCCGCTACCGGCTGTCGTGCGCCGGCAGGGCCTGCCGGCCTCGGGGCGCGGGCGGACCGGCGGCGGACGGCGGCAA
>CAYLND010000305.1:0-2948 GCA_964384905.1 uncultured Acidobacteriota bacterium | reverse complement strand
GTACGCCGCCGCCAGGACCTGCAGCTCCCCGGCCGCCCGCGGCACCACGGCCTCGTGGTCCTCGGCCGTCCGCGCCAGCAGGCGCAGCAGTCCGGCCGGGATCAGCGGCAGGTCGCACGCCAGGGCGACGGCGACGGAGGTGCCGCACACCGTCAGCCCGTGACGCAGAGCCGGCAGGGGCCCGGCGCGCTCCATCCCGCCGGCGCTCTCGTCCTCCCAGGGCACGCCCGAAAGACCGGCCACCTCCCGGCGCGGGCCGACGATCAGCGGCGCCCCGCCCGCCTCGCCCACCACCCTGACGGCGCGCTCCAGGAGCGAGCGGCCCGCCAGCCGGACCAACGGCTTGTCGCGCCCCATCCTCGTGCCGCGCCCGCCGGCGAGGATCAATCCCGTCCACATCGTCCGCAGAATAGCACGCCGGCGGGGCGCGCCGGGACCACCCGCCAGAGTAGAATCGCCGCCAGGAGAACCGCGATGAGCGACCCGCCTCCGACCCCCGACCTGCGCACCGACACCGACGTCCCCGGGGGCATCCGCTACGACCCCGACCTGGCGGTGCACGAGCCGGCGGAGATCCCGGGCGAGCCGTCGGCGCCGTCGCGCCGGCGCTCGTCTCTGATGCTGTTCCCGATCGCTCTGGTGGTCCTGGCGATCGTCGTCTACCTGCTGTTCGGGCTGATCGCCAGCGAGGGGAAGACTTCCGCCGATTATCTGAGCGAGATCGGGATGCGCCGGACCGACGCCTGGCAGATCGCCTACGAGATGTCCAGGATGCTTCCGGGCGAGGACCCGGCGCGCCGCGACGCGCGCTTCGTGCCGCGCCTCGTCGACCTGTTCCAGGCGTCCCGCGACGACGACCCGCGCCTGCGACGGTACCTGGCCCTGTCCCTCGGCGAGGTCCGCGACGCGCGCGCCGTCGGCTCCCTGGTCGAGGCCCTCGGCGACCCGGACGAGCAGACGACGATCTACGCGGTCTGGGCGCTGGGCGCGATCGGCGATCCGGCCGCGGCGCCGGCGCTCGTTCCGCTTCTCGATCACCAGGACCCCGGTATCCGGAAGATCGCGGCCTACGCCCTGGGCTCCCTCGAGTCGAGCGGCTCGATCGAGCCCTTGCGCGCCCTGCTGAACGACCCGGTCGAGGACGTCGCCTGGAATGCGGCCCTGGCGCTGGCGCGCCGCGGCGACCGCGCCGGCGCGCCACTCCTGGCACGCATGATCGATCGCGCCTACCTCGACGGCGTGCGCCGGCCGGACGAGACCGGCCAGCCACGCGTTCTGACCGAAAAGCAGAAGGAGGAAGCGATCCTGAACGCCCTGAGCGCTTTCGCCCGGCTGCGCGACCGGGATCACCTGGACGCGCTCCGCCGGCTGCGCGACCTCGATCCGGATCTGCGCGTGCGGCAGGCGGCGTTCGAGGCGCTGGCGGCGGTCGAGGCAGGCACTTCGAGCAAGTGAGCGCGCAGCAGTTCCGGGGGAGCGGGCCCGGCGGGGGCGCGGGGCACGCCGGCGCGCGCAACCGGAATACGGTGGATCGGCGCGCGCGGGCTCTGCTCGCCTGGCTCCTGCCCCACTGGAAAAACGTGGGGCCCCGTCGCCGGCTCGAAGGCCCCGCGCCGCCGCCGGCCCCGCTCCCCCCCCACCTGGGACGCGTTCGGCGATCGAACGACCGCGCGTGAGGCGCGACGCGCCTCACGATCGGAAGATCGAGCGCGGTTCGTTGCGTTGACGCGTCACGGAGCGGGGTCTAGACTGCGGTCACGATGGCATGCGACGACCTGATCGTGGTGGGCGGCGGGATCATCGGCCTCTGCATCGCGCGGGAGGCCGCCCGGGCCGGCCTGCGCGTGCGCCTCTATGAGAAAGGAGAGATCGGTTGCGAGGCGTCGACCGCCGCGGCCGGGCTCCTGGGGCCCCAGATCGGAGTGGAGCGTCCCGATCCCCTCCTGGATCTCAGTCTCGCGAGCCGCGATCTGTACCCCGCCTTCGCGCGCGAGGTCGGGGACGAAAGCGGCATCGACCCCGGGTTCCTCGAGCGCGGGACCCTGGTCGTGGCACGCGGCGGCGAGACCGGCGATCTCGATCGGCAGTGCGCCTTCCAGCGCTCGATCGGCCTGACCGTGGAGCGCGTGCGCGGCGACGACCTGCGGCGGCTTGAGCCCTCGCTGGGCGAGGAGTGCTCCGAGGGCCTCTACCTGCCACGCGACCTGAGCGTGGACCCCGCCCTCCTGATGCGCGGACTGGAGCGCTCGGCCGAGCGCCGCGGCGTCCGCCTCGAGCGCCGAACGCGCGTCGATGCGCTGCTTTCCGAAGGTGGTCGGGTGACCGGTGTCCGGGCGGCAGACGAGCGGGTGAGCGGCGGCGCCGTCGTGATCGCCGCCGGGGCCTGGTCGGGCGAGATCGCCGGCGTCGCTCCCGTGCCGTCGGCTCCGGTGCGCGGCCAGATCGTGTGTCTCGGTCCAGCGGCGGCGCCGGGCCGCCCCGTGTACGCCGCCGACGTCTATCTGGTGCCGCGCCTCGACGGGCGCGTCCTGGCGGGGAGCACGATGGAGCGCGTCGGTTTCGACCGGCGTGTCACGGCCTCGGGAATCGCCGCTCTGGCGGCCGCGGCGATCGCCCTCGTTCCCTCCCTCGGGGAGGCGCCGTTTCACTCCGCCTGGGCCGGACTGCGACCCGCGACCGGCGACGACTGGCCCGCCCTCGGTCACGCCGCGCAGCCGGGCCTCCTGTACGCGTGCGGGCATCTGCGGCAGGGCATCCTGCTGGCGCCGATCACCGCCGTCGTGACGCTCCGCCTGCTGCGCGGCGAGGAGCCCGGGTTCGATCTCACCGCCTTCGATCCGCGCCGCTTCCGGATGCTCCCGGAGGCGGAGGCCCTCAGGAGGGACGGGACGCGACGCTAGCCCGGATTTCTCACCATAGACGTTGAAAGGGCTGTTCCCTTTCAGGCA
>CAYLND010000304.1:0-2969 GCA_964384905.1 uncultured Acidobacteriota bacterium | reverse complement strand
CCGCCGCCGCGGAGCGCGCCGGCCCCGACCGTGGGCAGCGCGGAGTGCGACGGCGCGGTCTGGACTCCCGCCGGCACCCTGAGCTTCGCCAGCCCGAAGTCGAGCACCTTCGCTCCGGTTCTGGTCAGGATGACATTGCCCGGCTTCAGGTCGCGGTGCACCACCCCCTGGCGGTGCGCCCGATCGAGCGCCCGGGCGATCTCGAGACCGGTGCGCAGCGCCTGATCGAGCGGGAGCGGACCGCGCGCGAGGCGATCGGCCAGCGTCTCGCCTTCCAGGTGCTCCATCACCAGGAAGTCGACCGGCCCCTCGGCGGTCTCCTGCGTGTCGAAATCGTAGATGGTCGCGATGTTCGGATGGCTCGATCGGGAAAGCGCCAGCGCCTCCTGGCGGAAGCGCCGGCGCGCGTCGTCGTTCGCCACCGCTCCGGTTGGCAGGACCTTCAGGGCGACGTCGCGTCCCAGACGCTCGTCGTGCGCCCGGTAGACGATCCCCATCCCGCCCTCGCCGATTTTCTCGACGAGTCGATAGTGCGAAAGCCTCCGTCCCGGTTCGACGATCACGGCCGGGATGATACACTGCGCCGCATGTCGATCGCGTCCCGGCACCTGACCGCCGCCGTCGCGCTGGCCGCCGCGCTCGCCGTCGCGCTCGCCGTCGCGTCCATCGCGGCCGAGGCTCCCGCCGGCTCGGACAAAGCGACCGCCGCCATCCGCGCCGAGATCGCCAGGCGCCACGACGAGGGCGTGAGGCGCCTCCAGGACTGGGTGCGCCAGCCGTCGATCGCCGCCGAAAACCGCGGCATGAGCGAGGGGTGCGACCTGATGATGCGGCTGGCGCGCGACGCCGGCTTCGAGAACGTCACGCGCGTCCCGACCGACGGCCAGCCGGCGGTGTTCGCCACGCTCGACGCCGGGGCGCCGCGCACCGTCGGTCTCTATTTCATGTACGACGTGAAGCAGGCCGACCCGGCCGAGTGGTCCTCGCCGCCGTGGGACGCGGCGCTGGTCGACAAGCCCGGGTTCGGCAAGGTCGTGGTCGGCCGCGGCGCGGTGAACCAGAAGGGGCCGGAGGCCGCCTTCCTGGCCGCGCTCCACGCCATCCGCGGGGCGGGGAAGAAGCCGCCGGTCAATCTGATCCTGGTCGCGGAAGGCGAAGAGGAGATCGGCTCGCCGCACTTCCGCCAAGTGGCGCAGCGCCCCGAGGTCGCCGCCGCGCTCCGGCGCTGCACCGGCGTCTTCATGCCGTCGGCCGTTCAGGATCCGGACGGCAGCGTCACCGTGTCGCTCGGCGCCAAGGGAGTCGTCGAGCTCGAGCTGGTCGCGAGCGGCGAAAAATGGGGACGCGGGCCGGCGAAAGACGTCCACTCGAGCAACCGCGCCCGTCTCGACAGCCCGGCGTTCCACCTCGTCCAGGCGCTCGCGACCCTGATTACCGCCGCCGGCGACCCGGCCATCGACGGCTTCGCCGACGCGGCACGCGCCCCCTCGGCCGCCGAGGTCTCGATGCTCGACGCCGCCGCGGCGCGCAAATCCGAGGAGACCGACAAGAAGCTCCTGTCGTCCCAGCGCTGGGCGCACGATCTGCCCTGGCGAGCGACCCTCGAGCGCTTTCTTTTCACTCCGACCGTCAACATCGAGGGGCTCGTCGCCGGCTACACCGGCCCCGGCGGCAAGACCGTCCTGCCGCATCGCGCCGTCGCCAAGCTCGATCTGCGTCTCGTCCCCGACATGACCTTCGATGGCGCCGTCGCCGCCCTCAAGGCGCATCTGGCGCGCCGCGGCTTCGGCGACATCGAGGTGAACCCGAGCGGCGGATACGACCCGACCGGCACCTCCCCCGACGCGCCGCTGATCCGCGCGCAGATCGCCGTCTACAAGCGCGCCGGTCTCGATCCGATCCTGTGGCCGCGCAACGCCGGCTCGTATCCCGGGTGTGTGTTCACCGGCGACCCGCTGCGCCTGCCGGCCGGGCACTTCGGCCTCGGCCACGGCAGCGGCGCCCACGCGCCCGACGAGTACTTCGTCATCGAGTCGTCGAACCCGAAGGTCAGCGGCTGGGACGGCGCCGTCGCCTCGTTCGTCGACTATCTGTACGAGCTCGCCGCCGTCCGCTGAGGCTCCGGATCGGGCGCGTCAGCGACGCCCGTCCTGCCGGTCCTCCAGGGCGAAGCGGTACCCGACGGTCTCCAGCACCTCCACGGCGGATCGGTACTGCCCGAACTGCGGCATGAGATAGGCGCCGACGACATCTTCTTTGACCTGGTCGAGCATCTCGCGCGCGATCAGGACGCCCTCGCGGCGTCCCGCCTCGGGGTCGCCGGCCGCGGCCATGCGCTCCCGGATCGGCTGCGGGATCTGCATCCCGGGGACTTCGTTATGGAGAAATTCCGCGTTCCGCGACGACGCCAGCGGGCAGAGGCCGGCCAGGATCGGCAGTCCCAGGATCCGTGTGTCGTCGAGGAATTTCCGCAGCACCTCGGAGTCGTACACCGGCTGCGTCATGATCAGCTCGGCGCCGGCGCGCTTCTTCTCCTCGAGACGGCGCAGCTCGCGCTCGTAGTCGTGGGCCGCCGGCTCGGCGCCGCACGCCATCAGGAAGCCGGTCGGCTCCGGCATCGGCTTGCCGGACGGGTCGACGCCGTGGTTCAGCGAATCGACCAGCCGCAAAAGACCGATCGAGTCGAGGTCGAACACCGCAGTCGCGGCCGGATAGTCGCCCATCTTGGGAGGGTCGCCGGTGATGATGACCAGGTTCCGGATCCCGAGCACCCACGCCCCGAGCAGATCGGAATGCAGCCCGAGCAGGTTCCGGTCGCGGCAGCAGACGTGCAGGATCACGTCGATCGGCACTTCGGATCGCATGCGCAGCCCGAGCGCCAGATTGCTCATGCCCGCCGCCCCGCGCGGGCCGTCCGCGATGTTCCCGACCTCGACTTGCTCGATCCGGATCTTCCGACCGTCGCGCTG
>CAYLND010000303.1:0-3009 GCA_964384905.1 uncultured Acidobacteriota bacterium | reverse complement strand
TGCCGCCGGTGCCCCTCGCCGTGACCAGGAAGAAGCCGGAAACCGGGTCGCCGGTCCAGCAGGTCTCGGGACCGGTGTCGGCCAGAACGGAGAAGTTGGCGGCTGCCGTCGGCGTGGCGGCGCCGAGGACCTCATAGCCGGCAAGACACGGATCGGTCACGGCGTTCCAGCAGATCTGGATCCCTCCGGGCGCCTGGGCGACCGTGAGACCGCCGACTTCGGCGGTCGGGATGCAGGTTCCGCCGGTCGTTCTGGCCTGCACCTCGATCGGGTAGACGAACGCCGGATCCCCCGAGACCTGCGTCGGGTACAGGAGACTCTCGTACGTCGTCGTGATTCCGGTCGAGGGGTCCCTGAAGTCGGACAGCGACGTCACCGTCGCGTAGTACGCCGTGCCGGGTGTCAGGCCCGAGATGGTCGCGCCGGTGCCGGCGATGGCGACCTGCCCCGGGTTGCGGGCCGAGTCGAACGGATACGGTCCCCCGGAACCCGACGTCGTCCCCCAGTAGACCTTGTAGCCGGTGATGCGGTGCGTGTCGCGCCCGGGGTCCCACGACAGCGACAGCGTGGTGTCGGTCGTTCCGGTCGCCGTGATGCTCAGCGGCGGGAACAGGCCGAAGATGAGATCGGTCCCGGCGACGGTGGTGATCGAGGTGCCGTCGGCCGGGTTCTGCGCCGATGTCAGGCGCGCCACCGTGCCGATCACCGGCACCTGCCAGAGGTAGACGAAGGTGCGCACCTCGTCGACCTTGAACAACGACGGGCAGCCGGACGCGGCGTAGACGCAGAAATCGGCGAGCGTCTTGACCAGGAGCGCGTTGAAGGTGTGTCCGGAAGGGAGCGTGACCACGCCACCCTTGAGGATCTGCCCCGATTGCGTGCCGGTGTGGCTCCCCGAGGTGCCGGCGCACCCCTTCACGAAGAGCTTCGGGATGACGCCGTTGACGCCGCACACCGTGTTGAAGATGCTCTGCTCGCAGTTGAACGGGCCGCCCACCCAGGCCGGGTCGCCCGGCTGCATGTAGTAGCCGAGCGCGTCCTGGTTCGGGAAGCGCCAGATCGGCACCGGCGTGCGGGCCACCCCGTCGTCGTTGACGTAGCAGAAACGGCTCTCGCCGTTCGGCGGGGCGGCGTTCGAGCCTTCGAACTGCGCTCCGCCGCGCAGCCAGACGGTGACGTCGGTCGCCCGCACCTCGCGCTCGGTCACGGCGTTGATCTTGGTCAGCGCGCCGCCGCTCGTCGCGGTGATGTCCTCGCGGCTCATGATCCGGCTCGGGTGCAGACCGCCCGGATTGTAGCCGCACTGGCCGGAGTTGCAGGTTTCGGCCGGAGTCACCGGCACTCCGGTCGAGGCGTCCTCGCCGGCGCCCGACATGTCACCGGAGAAGTCCCAGGTGTCGGCGGCCAGGAGATCCCCCATGGTCGCGTACGACTGCGGGGTCAGCGAAGAGACCGTCGTGTTCGGGCCCTTGTCCCAGCCGTAGGAGACGCCGCTGAAGGCCGGCGTATCGAGCTGGTCGACGTAGATCTTGAGCGTGGCGGCGCCCGCCAGCACCTGCTCGACGAAACGCGCCGCGGTGATCGACGATCGCCCGCGTCCGGAAGGCCCCGCCGGGCCCTCGATCTCCGCCACCACGCCGGCGCGCGGGTCGACGAAGCGGTGCACGAGCGTCGCGAGACCGGGCCCGCGGCCGCCGCCGCTCGCAACCAGCGCCCGCTGGAGCACGACCTCGCGCGGGCCGGAGGGCAGAAGGACCCAGCCGATGCCGACCGTCTCGATCTCGATGTGGAGGCGTCCGTCGACCCCCGCCTCCTCGTCGAGAAGATCCAGAGAGGCACGCGCCCCAGGACGCATGAGGTCGGCGAAGCGCTCGGGAAAGACCCAGCGCCCGGCGGAGTCGCCCCCATCGGGGGCGCTATAAAGATGATGCCGCTCCTGGTCGGCCGCCCGACCCGCCCCGGAGGTCTCGTCCATGACGGCGGACCCACGTGCACCGTCGGTGAGCGTCAGGACGACGCTTCCCTTGCCCCGCAGGGCCGTCAGGTCCCAGCGGGTCTTCCCTTCGGGTGACTGGAGGTCGCCCGGCAAAGGAGACGACAGATCGACGATTTCGAGGCGCACCTGGCGCGCCGGACTACGGTCGCCGGGCGCGGCGCTCGGCGCCAGACCGCCGCCGGATAAAAGACCGGCGCCGATCATGGCCACGAAGGCCACGAAACGGCCACGTATTGGCTGCATGGAGCCCTCTCTTTATCCCACTATGGCCAATTTCGCAAGCGTGATCCCCCGCACCGGGTCGGGGACGGGAAGACCTGCTCGAGAGCAGGGAAGGCCGATGCCTGATCGAGGGTCAATTTTCCGTCACAGGCCCATCCTGGTGGGGTGGAATGACTCGCGGGAGCCTCTCCGAAATCTCCGACGGGATGGCCATTTGCGCCGGCGCCGGGGGGTCTCCATATTGACCTCCATGAACGCGAGGCCGGAGATCGACCACGCGCAGAGGATGAGGAGACACATGAAGGAGCGGGTGCGTGCCCTGGGTATCTTCGCTGTGGTCGGGCTCCTGGCGGCCAGCGGGGCGATTCTGGCCGACGACGCCAATCAGAGCCAGGACGACAAGGACAAGGCGGCGGCGCAGGCGACCCCGGCGCCGGCCGACGGCACGACGGTCACGAAAGACGTGACCGCAACCGGCCCGAACGGGAAGACAGTGACGAAGGAGGTCACCACCACCCGGGACGGAAATACCGTCACGCGCGACGCGACGACGACGTTGCCGAACGGCAAGACGGCGACCAGCCAGAACACCTGGACGAAGGACGGCAACACGGTGACGCGTCAGGGGACTCTCACCGGGCCGAACGGCAAGACCGCCACCAAGAACGTCACGACCACCCGGGACGGAAATACCGTCACGCGCGACGCGACGACGACGCTGCCGAACGGGAAGACCGCGACCAGCCAGAACACCTGGACGAAGGACGGCAACACGGTGACGCGTCAGGGGA
>CAYLND010000302.1:0-3011 GCA_964384905.1 uncultured Acidobacteriota bacterium | reverse complement strand
GCTGGGGCCGGCGTGGGCGGGGTACGATCTCGGCTTCGTGTGGGACCCGCGCGGGCTGCCGGGGTTCGCGGGGGCCGTGGCGGACAAGGACGAGGGCGTGCGCGGCCTCGCCGCCGCCTCGCTCGGGCGCCTCGGGGATCCCGCGGGGATCGGACCGCTCCTGGGGCTTCTGGGGGATCCGGCGGCGTCGGTGCGCGCGTCCGCGGGCGAGGCGCTGGCTCTGTTCGCGGACCGCGCGATCCCCGCGCTGGTCGACGGGGTGGCCTCCGAGCGGGCGTCGACGCCCCGCCTGCTCGCCCTGATGGAGGTCCTCGGCAAGGTGGGGGACGATCGGGCCATCGACCCGCTGAGCGGGGTCCTCGGGTCGGGCCCGATCGGGACGAAGGTCGCCGCGGCCGAGGCGCTGGGCGCCCTCGGTCTCAGCGGCGGCATTCCGGCGCTGCGGGCGGCGCTCGCCGATCCGACCCCGGAGGTGCGGGCCGCCGCGGCGCGGTCGATCGTGCGGATCGCCGGCGCCGCCGCCCGCGCCGTCATCGAGGACTACATCGTCAAGGAGAGCGACCCGCGCCTGAAGCAGGCGGCCCGCGCGCTGCTCGAGCCCCCGACCGCCCCCTGACCGACGCGCTCCGGTCTCTCCGTGAGGCGTGGGGATCGGCTAGAATGATCCCATTCAGCGGGAGGTACGCGACGATGGCTGACACCCGAACCGCCGCCCCCAAGGTGACCTACGCGACCCTGGCCGCCGGCCAGACACCGGAGTTCAACCGGGCGTTCGACGAGGCGGTCGAGCGGGTCAAGAAGACGCTCGGCAGGACGCACGGCCAGTGGATCTCCGGGAAGGAGATCCAGGGCAAGGACACGTTCGCCGACACGAGTCCCAGCGACACGCGCGTGGTGCTCGGCCGGTTCGCCAGCGGAACGCGCGCCGACGCGCAGGCGGCGATCGCGGCGGCGCGCCGCGCCTTCGAGACCGTCTGGCGCGACCTGCCGTGGAAGGACCGCGCGGGGTATCTCCGCAAGGCGGCGGCCGTCATCGAGAAGCGCCGCTTCGACCTCGCCGCCCTCATGAGCATGGAGGTCGGGAAGAACCGCCTGGAGGCGATGGGCGACGCCCAGGAGACCGCCGACCTGATGAGCTACTACTGCGATCAGATGGAGCGTCATCAGGGCTACGAGATGCCGATGGAGCGTCTGTCCGATCGGGAGGACAACCGGGACGTCCTGCGACCCTACGGGGTGTGGGTCATCATCTCGCCCTTCAACTTCCCGATGGCGCTCTCCGGCGGGCCGAGCGCGGGCGCGCTCCTGGGCGGCAACACGGTCGTCTTCAAGCCGTCGAGCGACACGCCGCTGACCGGGCACGCGCTCGCTGACTGCTATCGCGAGGCGGGGCTGCCGGACGGAGTGTTCAACTACGTCACCGGCCCCGGCTCGAGCGTGGGCGAGGAGCTGGTCACGAACCCCGGCGTCGACGGAATCCTGTTCACGGGCTCCCGCGAGGTCGGGTTCGAGATCTACCACCGATTTCCGCGCGCCTACCCGAAACCGTGCATCGCCGAGATGGGCGGCAAGAACCCGGCGATCGTCTGCGCCGGCGCCGACCTGGACGCCGCCGCCGAAGGCATCCTGAAATCGGCGTTCGGTCTGCAGGGGCAGAAATGCAGCGCCTGCTCCCGCATCTACGTGCACCGATCCATCGCCGGAGAATTCACCGACCGTCTCGTCGAGAGGATGGGGACGATCACGATCGGCGATCCGGTCAAGAAGGAGAACTGGCTGGGCCCCGTGATCAACAAGGCGGCCCAGGACAAATACGCGGCATACGTCGAGCTGGGCCGGAAGGACGGCCGCATCCTGGCCGGTGGCGAGGTGCTCAAGGGCGAGCCGCACCAGAACGGCTTCTTCGTCAAGCCGACCCTCATCGCCGGCCTCCCCAAGGATCACCGGCTGTCGCAGGACGAGATGTTCCTGCCGATCGCCTGCCTGTGGGAGGTCGACGGTCTCGACGAGGCGCTCGACCTCGCCAATCGCACCGAGTACGGTCTGACCGCCGGCCTGTTCAGCCGGGACGACGGGGAGATCAAGAGGTTCTTCGATCGCATCGAGGCGGGCGTGGTCTACGTCAACCGCCGCGCCGGCGCGACCACCGGCGCCTGGCCAGGGATCAATCCCTTCGGCGGCTGGAAGGGGAGCGGCTCTTCGGGGAAGGCGAGCGGCGGTCCCTACTACGTCACCCAGTTCATGCGCGAGCAGAGCCGCACGCTGATCCGCGCCTAGAGCGGCTCGAAGACATCTCGTCCCGGTCATGGAGCAGCTCCTCGGCGGCACCAAGCTGATCCTGGTCGAGGGGGACATCACCCGCCAGGACGTCGACGCCATCGTCAACGCCGCCAACTCGTCCCTGCTGGGCGGCGGTGGCGTGGACGGGGCGATCCATCGCGCTGGCGGACCCGGAATCCTCGAGGAGTGCCGCGCGATCGTCGGCAGGCAGGGCGCCTGCCCGCCGGGGCGGGCGGTGGTCACGGCCGCCGGCCGGCTGAAGGCGCGCCACGTCATCCATGCCGTGGGGCCGGTCTGGCGCGGCGGAGACCGCGGCGAGGACGACTGCCTGCGGAGCGCCTATCTGGAAAGCCTGCGGCAGGCGGTGTCCGTGGGTGCGCGCCGCGTCGCTTTTCCCTCCATCAGCACCGGGGCGTACGGTTTCCCCGTGGAGCGGGCGGCGCGCATCGCCATCGAGGCGGTGCGCGAGCGGCTCCAGGCGGGCGATCCGCTCGACGAGGTGCGCTTCGTCGCCTTCAGCCGCGCCGACTACCTGGTCTATCAGCGTCTGCTCGAGTCGGTCTGACCCTCGCGACCACCGGCGGGCCGGCACCCGCCCCCGGGAATCGTCCAGGCCGCTCACGGGAGGACGCCGGTTGCGTCTATCCAGGCGCAGGGCATCATCGGGAACGCACAACGTGCCGTCGAGCGACGACAGCGCCCTCATCGCGGAGGCCCGGAACGGGTCGGCC
>CAYLND010000301.1:0-3036 GCA_964384905.1 uncultured Acidobacteriota bacterium | reverse complement strand
CTCAACGGATAAAAGGTACTCCGGGGATAACAGGCTGATCTTGCCCAAGAGTTCACATCGACGGCAAGGTTTGGCACCTCGATGTCGGCTCATCGCATCCTGGGGCTGGAGCAGGTCCCAAGGGTTGGGCTGTTCGCCCATTAAAGCGGTACGTGAGCTGGGTTTAGAACGTCGTGAGACAGTTCGGTCCCTATCTGACGCGGGCGGAGGAGGTTTGAGGGGAGCTGCCCCTAGTACGAGAGGACCGGGGTGGACGGACCGCTAGTGTGCCAGCTGTTCCGCCAGGAGCACCGCTGGGTAGCTATGTCCGGCAGGGATAAGCGCTGAAGGCATCTAAGCGCGAAACCCGCCTGAAGATGAGACCTCCCAGGGCGTAAGCCCTCTGAAGGGCCCTCGCAGATTACGAGGTTGATAGGCCGGAGGTGTAAGCGCCGTAAGGCGTTCAGCTGACCGGTACTAATCGCCCGTGCGGCTTGACCACGGTTTTTTCTCAGCACTACTGATCCGTGAGAGAGCAGCGTCTGACTACGCTCGAGAGTCTCCGTGTTCGGCGCATCGGCGTGACATTGCCGATGCGACAGTTCGATTCCCGGTGGCATTGCCGGAGGGGCCACACCCGTTCCCATCCCGAACACGGAAGTTAAGCCCTCCTGGGCCGATGGTACTGTGCTGGCAACGGTACGGGAGAGTAGGTCGCTGCCGGGTTAATTCAGGGAAGGGGGCCAAGTCTTGGCCCCCTTCGACTTTGCATCGAACTCGCCGCTCCGCTGTCGCTAGTGCGCGAACGCAGAGAACAGCGAGAGCGCAAATCCGGCGAACGTGAGGACGATCGCGCCGCTCGCCAGGAGCCAGTCAATCGTCGTCTCAGCTCGACGCTCGGCGAGAGACAGGATGAGACCTGAGACGAAGCCCCCGATGAAGCCCCCCGCGTGCGCGAAATTGTTCACGCCCGACATGATGAAACCCGAAATGAACAGGACCAGCGCCCACTGACCGTACTGCTGCAGCAGCAGCCGGCCGAACGCGCCGCCACGTTTTCGCCCGTACGCGACGAGAGCGCCGAGGAGGCCGAAGATTGAGCCCGACGCGCCGACAGTGAATGGAACATCGAAGGCGTTCGACAGCACGAACCCGGCCACGCCCGACACCGTGAAGACGACGACCAGACGCGCGGGACCGTAGACGTTCTCGACTTCGGGCCCGAGTGAGCGAACCCACAAGAGGTTAAACAGGATGTGGAGGATCCCCCCGTGGAGGTAGATCGCGGTGAGTACCGTCCACCAGTGCCCGGCCTGCCACGGAATGGCGCCGGCGGCGCCGAACGCCCACAGCGCGCGGTTGCTCGGCGCGAACACGTCGAAGATGCCGCGTGGGCGTAGCGCCGAGGCGGGATCGAACACGAGCGTCGCGATATACAGCGCGACGCACGCGAGTGTCACCGCGTTCGTGAAATTCCACGAGCGGAAGACCTCGCGGAGCGGTCCGGCGAATCCCCACATACCTGGATTGCGGCGGCCGCATACGAGGCACACGGGCGCGGAGGCATGCGTCAGCCTTCCGCACGAGGGGCAGAGAATCGACCCGGTCGTCTTACGGAACATTGCTCGCCTCGTCGGTGGGCACTCGGTAGGCCTCATCGAGCCATGCGCCGAGGTCGATGAGGCGGCAGGTGAGCGAGCAGAACGGGCGGTAAGCGTTTCCCTGCCACGACGCAGGGGCGCTGCACGTCGGGCAGGTCACGGTGCGCTCGCGCTGCCGGAAGAGAAGAGCATCATCGGCGATCGACATGGCGACGACGGACGCGTTCGTCCATCTGGCTCGAATCCTACGAGCGCCTGCAAAGCGTGTCAACTCGGGCACTTGGCGGTCGCCGGAGGGATGGTTTTCGTTGACACTAATCGTCGGCGTCGCGTAGAGTTGCGGAGATCTCTGCGCCCGAAGGAGCCCACCGAATGAATCAAACGCAATTTGCGATAGGCCGCGTCGCCCTCTGGATCGTTCCGGTCTTGCTGCTCGGCCTGATGGTGGCTGGCCTCGTGGCCGCGCCCGTCGCCATGGCCGCCACGCCGGTGGAAGGCCAACACGCCGGTGGAGGCGAGGCGAGTCTCAAGGTTCCCGACCTCGGCCAGTTTGCAGTCGGGGGGATGAACGGCCGCAGTCTTTTGATGGTCGGCCTGGTCGTCTGCGCCCTCGGGCTCCTCTTCGGCATCGTGATCTTCAAGCAGCTGAAGGGTCTCCCGGTGCACACATCGATGCGGGAGATCTCCGAGCTCATCTACGAGACCTGCAAGACCTATCTCATCACCCAGGGGAAATTCCTGCTGGTCCTCGAAGCGTTCATCGGCGTCATCATCGTGCTCTACTTCGGGCTCCTCTTGAAGTTCGACCCGTCGAAGGTGCTGATCATCCTTGCCTTCAGCCTGATCGGTATCGGGGGCAGCTACGGCGTCGCGTGGTTCGGGATGCGGATCAACACGTTCGCGAACTCCCGCACGGCGTTCGCGAGCCTCGAGGGCAAGCCGTTCCCGGTGTACGCGATCCCGCTCAAGGCCGGCATGAGCGTGGGGATGCTCCTCATTAGCGTTGAGCTGTTCCTGATGCTCTGCATCCTGCTCTTTATCCCTGGCGACTATGCGGGCCCATGCTTCATCGGCTTCGCCATCGGCGAATCGCTCGGCGCGGCGGCGCTTCGGATCGCCGGCGGCATCTTCACGAAGATCGCCGACATCGGGTCCGACCTCATGAAGATCGTGTTCAATATCAAGGAGGACGACGCGCGCAACCCGGGTGTGATCGCCGACTGCACCGGCGACAACGCCGGCGACTCGGTAGGGCCGAGCGCGGACGGCTTCGAGACATACGGCGTCACGGGCGTGGCCCTTATCTCGTTCATCCTGCTCGCGGTGAAGGAGCCGGCGGTGCAGGTACAGCTCTTGGTGTGGATCTTCACGATGCGTGTCCTCATGATCGTGGCGAGTGGGGTGTCGTACCTCGTCAACGAGATGGTGGCCCGCGCGAAGTACGGCGCCGCGGCGC
>CAYLND010000300.1:0-3063 GCA_964384905.1 uncultured Acidobacteriota bacterium | reverse complement strand
CCGGGCTCCTGGTGGGGATGGTCGGGGGATTCGTCAACTTCATCAGGCTGGTCCTGCCGCCGGGCGGCGGCGGAGCGGGGTCGGGGCGGACGGCGCGATGATGGCGCGTTTCGCGGCCCTGGTGGTCCTGGTCGGCGGGGCGGCCGCGGCGCTGATCGTGGCCTGGGGCGATCGGCTGGGTGAGACGGCGCTGCGCGGAGCGCTCCTGGGAGCCGGCCTGGCCACCGCCGGCGCGATCGGCGGGATGGCGCTGTTCGCCTGGTCGCTGGGGCGCCGGACCGGGCACTTCGTCGGGGCGCTCCTCGTCGGATTTCTGGGGCGCCTGGCGCTGTTCGGGGCGGCGCTGATTTGTGTCGGGCTCCGGGCGAGGGCGTTCGATCTGGTCGCCACGGCGCTGTCGCTCCTGGGGTTCTACGCCCTGTACCAGATCCTGGAGATGCGGTTCGTGCTGAAGGGCCTGCGGGGAATGAAATCATGAGCGCGCCGGAGACGTCGGCGGGGGCCGCGGAGGCCTTCGACCCCAAGGAGCTGATCGGCCGTCACATCAACGACTCGCAGACCCTCGAGCTGCCGTTCGGCCAGGAGATCCATCTGCCGACGCTGCACCTGTTCGGCTACGACCTGCGGATCACGAAGTACGTCGTGATGATGTGGATCGCCTCGGTCCTCCTGCTCCTGTTCGCCTGGCTGGCGACGCGACGCCGGACCCTGGTGCCGCGCGGAGCGCAGAACGTCATGGAGGCGATCGCGGTGTTCGTGCGCGACGAGCTGGCCCGCAAGAACATCGGCCACGAGGGCGACCGCTACGTGTCGTACCTCCTCAGCACCTTCATGTTCATCCTCACCTGCAATCTGCTCGGGCTCCTGCCGTACGCCTCGACCGCCACCGGGAACATCGGCGTCACCGCCGGTCTGGCGATCATGGCGTTCGTGGTGATCCAGATCGGGGGCATGCGGCAGCACGGGGTGAAGGGTCACTTCAGGAACCTGGTGCCGCACGGGCTGCCGTTCTGGCTCGTGCCGATCATGATCCCGGTCGAGCTGGCCAGCATGTTCACCAAGCCGTTCGCCCTGTGCATCCGCCTGTTCGCGAACATGACGGCGGGCCACGTGGCGATCCTGTCGTTCTTCAGCCTGGTGTTCATCCTCAAGAGCGTCCTGGTCGGCGCCGTGCTGTCGGTGCCGCTGGCCCTGTTCATCAGCGGGATCGAGCTGCTGGTCGCCTTCCTGCAGGCCTACATCTTCACCATGTTGACGTCGCTGTTCATCGGCATGTCGGTGCATCCACAACATTAACGCGGTCAGGCACGACCGGGCCGCCCGCGGGGGGCCGCCCGGCACGACGCACAAGGAGGAACGGGGCATGGAGATGGGCAGCTCTCTGGCGTACTTTGCGGCGGGCATCGGGGCGGGGCTCGCCGTGGTGGGCGGAGCGGCGGGCATCGGCCGGCTGGCGGCGGCGGCGATGGAGGGGACCGCCCGCCAGCCGCAGGCCTCGGGCGACATCCGCACGACGATGATCATCGCCGCGGCGCTCATCGAGGGCGCCACCCTGTTCGCCGAGGTCATCTGCATCCTCCTGGCGTTCAAGTAGAGAGGCGGCCGCCATGGATTCCCGACTGGTGATTCCGGAGCCGGGCACGATTCTCTGGACGATCATCACCTTCGCCATCCTCGCCTTCCTGCTCGGCCGGTTCGCCTGGAAGCCGCTCCTGACGATGCTGCAGGAGCGCGAGCGGACCATCCGGGAGGCGCTCGACCAGGCCCGGAAGCTGCGGGTCGACTCGGAGGAGGCGCTGCGCAGGAACCAGGAGGCCCTGGCCCAGGCGCGGCGCGAGACCGCGGCCCTCATCGAGCAGGGCAAGCGCGAGGCCGAGGCGATGCGCGCCGAGATCCTGACGCAGGCCCGCGGCGAGGCCCACGACCTGGTCGAGGCGGGCAAGCGCCAGGTGCAGTTCGAGCAGAAGCAGGCGATGGAGACTCTCCGCCGGTACGTCGCCGATCTGGCGATCCAGGCGGCGGAGCGCCTGATCGCCCGCTCCCTCGACGACACGAAGCAGCGCGAGCTGGTCGACGACTACGTCCGGGGTCTCACCACGATGCCGCAGGGGGAGACGCCGCGCTCGACGTGATGTCGTGATCCGGGTTCCGATCCATCTGCGCAGGATGACGGACGAGTCGTACGACGTCCGCATCGGCCGGGGTCTCGCCCCGCGCATGACGGTCGCTCTGCGCAAGCGCCGGCTGGCCCAGCGCTACATCGTGATCACCGATTCCAATCTCAGGCGCCAGGGGGACGCCCTGCAGGCCGCCTTCCGCCGGCGCGGCCTGAGCGCCGACCTGATCTCCTTCCCGGCCGGCGAGGCCAGCAAGTCGCGGCGCGTGCGCGACGAGATCGAGGACGGCGTCATCGGCCTCGGGGCCGGGCGCGACACCGCCCTGGTGGCCCTGGGCGGCGGCGTGGTCGGCGACCTGACCGGCTTCGTGGCCGCCACGTTCAACCGCGGCATCCCGTACCTGCAGGTCCCGACGACGCTGATCGGCATGGTCGACTCGGCGATCGGCGGGAAGACCGGCATCAATCACGCCGCCGGCAAGAACCTGATCGGCGCGTTCCACCAGCCGGCCGCCGTCTACGTCGACGTCGACTACCTGAAGACCCTGCCGGACCGCCACTACGTCTCCGGTCTGGCCGAGGTGATCAAGTGCGGCGTGATCGCCGACCGCGCGCTGTTCGCATCGCTCGAGATCCATCGGGAGCGGATCATGAGACGCGAGCCGGACCTGATGTCGCGGGTCATCGAGGCCTGCTGCCGCATCAAGGCGCGCGTCGTCGCCGCCGACCCGCGCGAGTCGACCCGGCGCAAGATCCTGAACTTCGGCCACACCATCGGCCACGCCATCGAGACGCTCTCCGGCTTCCGGCTGGCGCACGGCGAGGCGGTGTCGATCGGCATGATGGCCGAGGCCCGCATCGCGGCGCGCAGCGGCCTCCTGGCCGCCGACGCGGTCGAGCGCATCGGCGCGCTGTGCGAGCGCGTCGGGCTGCCGACCGTCGTGCCG
>CAYLND010000299.1:0-3099 GCA_964384905.1 uncultured Acidobacteriota bacterium | reverse complement strand
GCGGGTCGCGGCCGCCGCGAGCGCGCCTCGAGCAGCCTGCGGCGCGCGTCGTCGACCCGGGCCCGGAGCGCCGTGACCGTCAGTCCGCGGGCGCCCGCGAACTCCTCCGGCGGCACCTGCACGTGCAGGACGCTGCGCCCTCCCGGGACGTTCCCCTCCGCGGTCGCGCCGAAGTAGTCGGCCGCCAGCGACCCGTCCGCGCGGCCGACGGCCGTCTCGACTCCGGCTCGCGTCCAGACATAGTAGCGGCCCTCCTCCCCCTCGCTGTCCGCGTCCAGCGAGGCGGCGAAGCCGCCCTGCGGGTCCGCCATCTCGCGCCCGACCCAGGCGAGCGTCTCGTCGGCGATCCGGCGGAAATCCTCGCGGCCCGTCGCCTTCCAGGCCTCCAGGTAGACCGGCACGAGGAGGGCGTTGTCGTACAGCATCTTCTCGAAATGCGGCACCCGCCAGGCGTCGTCGGTGGAGTAGCGGTGGAATCCGCCGCCGATCTGATCGTAGATGCCGCCGCGCGCCATGGCGTCGAGCGTGCGCACCACCATGTCGAGGGCCCGCGGGTCGCCCGTCCGGCGGTGCGTCTCGAGGAGCACGCGCAGCCCCCCGTGCGGCGGGAACTTGGGCGCGCGCCCGAACCCGCCGTGGGTCGCGTCGTAGTCGGCCTCCCATGCGGCGGCCGCCTTCTCGAGCATCCCCGCCGGGAGGGTGGCGCCGCCGGTCGGCGCGGCGCCGGGATGCTGCAGGTCGTGCAGCATCGAGCGGACGCCGTCCGCCGAGGCGAGCACGTCGCTCCTGTGGCTCGTCCAGGCGTCGACGACGGTGAGCAGGAGCTTGCGGAAGGCGTCCGCCGGATAGTAGCTGCCGCCGTGGAACGGCACGCCTTCGGGCGTCAGGAACACGCTCATCGGCCAGCCGCCCCGCCCGCTCAACGCGACCACCGCGCTCATGTACACGTCGTCCAGATCGGGGCGCTCCTCGCGGTCGACCTTGATCGACACGAAATGCTCGTTCAGGATGCGCGCCGCCTCCGGGTCGGAGAACGCCTCGCGCTCCATGACGTGGCACCAGTGGCACGCCGAGTAGCCGATCGACAGGAAGATCGGCCTGTCCTCCTTCTTCGCCCTCTCGAGCGCCTCGTCGCCCCAGGGGTACCAGTCGATCGGGTTGTACAGGTGCTGCAGGAGATAGGGGCTCGACTGGCCCGCCAGGTGATTCGGCTTCCGGGCGGCCGGGGCGCCGCCCGGCGCCGGCCCCGCGGCGGTCAGGGCCGACGCGAGCGCCAGAGCCACGAGGCCCGGGACGGGACGGTGTGTCCGATTCATGGTGGGAGCATTCTAGCTTAGGAGCGGCGTTTCGCCCGCGCGGGGCCGCGGTGGCGGGCCCTCAGGGCGCCGTCGCCGGCCGCGCCAGCCACCGCCACAGGACATAGAAGGGCACGCCGGTCAGAATGATCACCACGCCGGGCCAGGTGGTCTGCGTCTTGTAGGTGATCAGCACCAGCATGATCAGCGACGCCGCCGCGATGTACAGGATCGGGACGACCGGGTAGCCGAAGGCGCGGTACGGCCGCTCCGCGTGGGGCCGCTTGCGCCGCAGCACGAAAAGACCGGCGATGGTCAGGACGTAGAACACCAGCGCGGCGAAGATGACGTAGTCGAGGAGATTGCTGTAGAGGTTGCCGTAGGTCGGGGCGCCGGCCGCGTCCAGGAGAGGCGCGCCGGCGGGGTCGCGCAGCCGGGTGCGGGGCAGGACCAGAAGCGCGGTCCAGAGCCCCTGGATGACGAGCGCCCTCCCGGGCACGTGGTTCCGGTTCAGGAGGCCGGTCTGACGGAAGAACAGACCGTCGCGCGCCATGGCGTAGACCACCCGGGCCCCGGCGAGAATCAGGCCGTTGTTGCATCCGAACGTCGAGATCACGATCGCCACCGCCATGATCGCCGCGCCGACGCCTCCGAAGATCGCCTCCAGGGCCGCGGTGGCGACCCGGTCGTCGGGCGCGTGCTGGATGGCGGTCAGCGGGAGCACGCACAGATAGGCGGCGCTCGCCAGGACGTACAGGCTCATCACCAGCCCGGTCCCGAGCGCCAGCGACAAGGGGATGTTCCGCCGCGGGTCGCGCACCTCCCGGGCGGTGAACGTGATGTTGTTCCAGGCGTCGGCCGAGAACAACGAGCCGACCTGCGCCGTGCAGAACGCCACCACGACGCCGAACAGGCCGCTCGCGACCGAGATCGCCGGCATGAAGGCGAAATCGGGCCGGATCACCTCCGCGTCCCGCGGCGTCAGGGCGCCGGCGAAGTTCGCGGCGACGACCTGCGCGTTGCGGCCGATCAGAAGACCGAGGACGATCAGCGCTCCGAGCGACAGCGTCTTCGCCGAGGTGAACACGTTCTGGATCCACTTCCCGAGACGCAGGCCCCGCGTGTTGATCCAGGTCAGGACCGCGATCATCAGGATCGCCACCAGCTGCTGCACCGACAGGCTGACGGCGTAGCCGCCCGACAGGTCGATGGGCGCGACGATCCAGGCGGTGGGGGAGATCGACGGGAACAGCACCCCGAGGTAGCGGGCGAAGCCGACGGCGACGGCGGCGATCGTGCCGCTCTGGATCACCAGGATCAGCGTCCAGCCGTACAGGAACCCCCAGAGGGGCGAGAACGCCTCGCGCAGATAGACGTACTGCCCTCCCGCCTCCGGCATCATCGCCGCGAGCTCGCCGTAGGACAGGGCGGCGGTCACGGTCAGGAGCCCCGTGATGACCCAGGTCAGGATGAGACCGCCGGCCGAGCCGACGTGCCGGGCGATGTCGGCGGAGACGATGAAGATGCCGGAGCCGATCATCGACCCGGCGACGATCATCGTCGAATCGAGCAGACCGAGCCCGCGAATGAATCCGGTGGATTCGTCTTCGACGACAGCGGTAGGTTGGGCCATCGACCCCGCATCGAAGGCAGCGGTGCTGCGTCACGAAGCGCGGCAGAGCCTAGCCCATCTCCCCGCTCCCGTGCAACCCGGGCCGGCCGGCCCCCCGCGCCCCAGCGCGCGGGGGCGCCCGCGACCCGGTGCGGTCCACCTCAGGAGCTCGAGGTCGCCCTTGACCGCGTC
>CAYLND010000298.1:0-3107 GCA_964384905.1 uncultured Acidobacteriota bacterium | reverse complement strand
GGGTGGCACCGGCACTGGGGGGTGGTGCGGGGGGGCGCGCGGGGCAGGGGGGGGCGCACGGTTGCGCACTGGGCCGGCGACGCGGTTCAGGAGAGAGCCGGGCGGCAGGAAGGTGAAGACCGGGTCGCTGCGTTGGTCGTACTTCTCCAGCTCGTCCAGGATACGCGCGTGCCCCGGCTTCAGGTTCAGCCCCTTCTGGAACGCCTCGAACGCCGGGGCCTTCATGCGGTGCCGGAGATAGACGATCCCCAGGTTGCAATACAGATCGGGGTCGAAGAACTCCCTCTTGACGGCCTGCTCGCAGAGCTTCAATCCCTCCTCGGACTTGCCCTGGGACAGAGTGAGCGCCAGCCCGAGATAGGAGATGTATTTCATCTTCGGGTTCTTCGCCCCTTCGCCTCGCTCCTGGTCGATGGCCTGCTGGAACAGGGAGATCGATTCCTTGAAGTTGCGCCGCTCGAGCGCCTGAAGGCCGCCGCGCCAAGCCGTCTCCGACGGGGTGATCGGGGTGTTCGCCATGACACCTCGTTGCGTTGAGAAAGCGCCAAGTTTCCATGACCCAATATAGTCCGGTCGAGAGGGCAGTCAAATGGGCGCCTGCCGCTACAAAAAGGAAACCGCCCGGGGCTGGATGGCCGCCGGGCGGCAAGAGAGGCGTCGACTGAGAATCACCCTGTTCGGAGGGCTATTCCTCCTCCTTGGACGAACCGTATCCGGACCCGTAGGTCGGCGTAAAGCTGGACATCGGGGTCGTGGAGGGAGCGGCGGCCGGAGCCGGAGGAGTCATGACGCGGGCCGCAGGCTTGCGGCGGGCGGTCTTCCGGGCGGCTTTCCTCGCCGGCCTGGCCCTGCGGGCCGTCTTCCGGCGGGCGACTTTCCTGCCCGAGGTCCTCTTCCCAGAAGCCCTGCGGGCCGCTTTCTTCCGGCGAGGGGCTTTACGCTTTTTTGATTTCTTGGCCACGGTCTCACCCCCTCTACTTGAGTTGTTGGAAAACGGCGTTCAATACATCACAAGGGTGATCCTTTGTCAAGACGGACGGGCGCGCGGTTCGGAGGTCGTCAGCTCTTGTAATCCCCGTAGGGACGCTGGTTCCAGACGCGCGCGCGGAAGTCGCCGTCGCGGCCGTTGCGCAGCTCGTCCAGGATGCGCCGGGCGACCGCGAGCTCGCGCTCGGCTTCGTCCCGATCCTGATACATGTAGGCATCATCCACCACCGCCGGCGCGATGGCCACCTTCTGCTC
Source organism: uncultured Acidobacteriota bacterium (assembly GCA_964384905.1). GTDB lineage: Bacteria > Acidobacteriota > Polarisedimenticolia > Gp22-AA2 > Gp22-AA2 > Gp22-AA3. The sequence goes on along the minus strand of CAYLND010000298.1, from coordinate 1,865 downwards.
CAGCGCCTCGATCAGCTCCTCCTGGATGGCGATCGCCTTGCGCCGGGCCTCCTCGTGCAGCGTCTGGTCGGCGCCGCGCTCGATGTCGAACAGGGAGGCGAACGTCTCGTAGACGCGCTCGTAGACGCGCGAGGCGTTGTCACGCGCGTCCCGGAGCGCCGCCTCCAGATCGCGGGCATTCAGCGCGCCGGGCTCCAGCGGCTGCGGGCGCTTCGGTCCTCCGAGACGCGTGTGCGTCAGGTAGGAGGGGAACAATCCTTTGATGGTGTCGCCCACCGGCTTGATGGCGTGCCCGTCCTCGCCCACGCCCTTGGGCTGGATCCCCTGCAGGATCACCTGGCCGACCTCGGGGCGCAGCACTTCCTTCGGCGGGAGATAGCCGTAGCGCAGGATGTCCTGCACGCCGGTGCCGCTCATCGTGATGTGCTGCTCGCGTCCGTGCGGGCAGGTCTTCTCGGATGCCACCGCTCCGCAGCGCGTGCAATAGAACGACTCGCGGAAGAAAATCGGCTCGATGCCCAGCTCGTCGCGGTCGTAATCGGAGAAGATGCGCTGCGAGGCGTACGGATCGTAGAAGCTGCCGAACCCCGCGTGGTCGCGGCCGACGATGAAGTGGGTGCAGCCGAAATTGCGGCGGATGAGAGCGTGCAGGATCGCCTCGCGCGGGCCGGCGTACTGCATGGTGATGCGCAGGGGCGCCATGGCCACGCGGTCGGCGGGGAAGTACTCGCGCAGCGCGACCTCGTAGGCCTTGATGCGGAACTCGTTGCGGAAGTAGGCGCGCCGCGTCGTCTCGACCACCGGGTGGATGAACAGACCGTCGAAGATCTCCAGGGCGCACTTCTGAAGGTGCTCGTGTCCGCGGTGCAGGGGATTGGCGGTCTGGAAGGCGACGACCGTGGTCCAGCGCCGCTCCTCGTGAAACAGGCGCCAGGCGTCCTTCGGCTCCAGGCGGTATTTCTCGAACGGGCCCCAATGCGTTCTCTCCAGGAGATCGATCGGCCCGGCCAGGGCGACCTCGCCAAGCCTGCGATGGATGGCGTCCACGCCGGGGTGCCGGCGCTCGGTGGTGCCGAACAGCTTGCGCGCCCGCTCCGTCTTGTCGAATCCGTATTTCTCCTGCAGGTGCAGGAGGCCGACCGGGGTTCCGGACGCGTCGACCAGCGCCAGGGTCTCGCCCTCCCGGGCGCGGTCCACCACGCGTCGTCCCGCCTCGTCGCCCGGCGCGAGCGTCGGGGGGAGCGTCCATGGAGTGCCGTCCGCGAGCCGCCCCCGGTCCAGGATCGAGGCGTAATCCTTGCTGTCGGGGTACCCCTCGAACGGGCTCAGCACGCCGGTCGCGATCATCTCCAGGGTGACCACCTGGTCCAGGGTCAGGGTGAGCCTCGGCAGGCGTCCGGCGAGCTCTTTCGCCCGATCGCGCTCGGCCCCGGCCAGCACGCGATCGACCAGACGTCCACCGACCGGAGTCGGCCCTGACCGGACCGGCCGCCGTCCCGCCGGCGCCTCCGCCACCACACCCTTCTCGCTCGTCATGACGTTCCTCTCCTGATAGCAAAAAACCCTTCCCGGGCGACCGGAAAGGGTTGTCGGATTGTCCGCTCGAGACCGCCTACTCGCCCCTGTCCCCCGGAAGCCGCATGTCCGCTCTTCGACAACAGCCGCCGCGTGCACGAAGGTTCTTGGCCATGAAACCGGGGCTCCCGCTGTTCCAAGTTGAGCTTCGAACTATACGGCAGGCATTCCTTGGTGTCAACGAAGATCCGCACCGGAGCGAGGCGCGGCGGCACTCGGCGGGATCGAGGTTCCGGGGGAGCGGGCCCGGCGGCGGCGCGGGGCCTTCGAGCCGGCGACGGGGCCCCACG
>CAYLND010000297.1:0-3133 GCA_964384905.1 uncultured Acidobacteriota bacterium | reverse complement strand
GGCGCCGGTGCCGGTGCCGGCCGCGACGTGATCGCTCCGCCCCGTCCGGCCACGACCCTGACCCGCGCGCAGCGTCGCGAGCGGCTGGCCGCCATGGCGCTCCTCTCGGTGGCGCTCGGGGCGTCGTTCGTTCTGCCGCCGCGGCGCCCCCTGCCTCTGGACGCGTGCCTGCTGCACCGACTCACCGGTCTGCCGTGCCTGACCTGCGGGTTGACCCGGGCCGTCTGTCTGTTCGCGCACGGTCTGTGGCGGGAGAGTCTCCGCATGCACCCGGCGGGATGGCTGGCGTTCGGCATGCTGCTCGGGTCGGTCTTGTGGGTGGGGGCGGAGTCTCTCGCCCCCAGGGAGATCCATCCTCGACTGAGGGGGCGTCTTCAGGCCTGCGTCGTCTGGTCCGGTCTCGTCCTGTCGGCGGCCGCCTGGCTGTTCCGCCTCGCGGACCAGCCGATTTGACTCGGACGGGCCGAGACGCGGTCAGGCGGCGGTGCTGGCGGGGCGCTGAGGAACATCGGCCGCCGGCACCGTGCGGCCTTTCGCCCAGGCTCGCAGCTCGTCGATGCTCTCCCGGCAGGTGCGCGACAGCGGCACGGCCCGGCCTGTCTCCGACAGGATGAGAGCGCTGGACAGGCCGGTCTTCTGCGCGAAGGCGGTGTAGAGGGCGGCGACGATCACCGCCTCGATCTCGGCTCCGCTGAAACCTTCCGTCGCGGCCGCGAGAGCCGGCAGGTCGAAGGCGGCGGGGTCCTGCCGGCGCTTCAGGAGATGCACGGCGAAGATCGAGCGCCGCGCCGGGTCGGCCGGCAGGTCGACGAAGAAGATCTCGTCGAAGCGCCCTTTGCGCAGGATCTCCGGGGGCAGCGCCTGCACGTCGTTGGCGGTGGCGACGACGCAGACCGGCCGCCGGCGGTCCTGCAGCCAGGTGACGAAGGCGCCGAACAGCCGCCGCGACAGACCGCCGTCCGATTCCGACCCGGTGCGGCCGGACAGCCCCTTCTCGATCTCGTCGATCCACAGCACGCACGGCGCCATCGCCTCGGCGGTGCGGAGCGCGTCGCGCATCCTCCGCTCCGACTCGCCGACGAACTTGTCGTAGAGCGCCCCTGCGTCCATCCGCAGGAGAGGCAGGTCCCACTCGCTGGCGACCGCCCGGGCGCAGAGGCTCTTGCCGCATCCCTGGACGCCGATCAGCAGCAGACCGCGCGGCGCCTCGAGACCGTGCCGGGCCGCGTCCGCAGCGAACCCGGCGCCGCGCATCCTGAGCCAGGTCTTGAGGCGCTCAAGACCGCCGACCTGCTGCAACGTCGCCTCGCGGGCGTCGATCTCCAGGACACCGTCGTGGGCGATCAGCTCCTTCTTGCGCTCCAGGACGTGCGCGAAATCCTTGCGGTCGAGCCGCAGGTCGTCGAGCGCCGCGCTCATCAGGACGCGCTGCGCCTCTCCGAGAGTCAGCCCGCGCAACGAGTCGACCAGCCGCTCGATCTCGGCGAGGGACAGATCGATGGTGATCCGCTTCGGCGCGCCCAGCCCGCGCAGCGTCCGCACCGCCAGCTGCCGCAGCATCGTCACGTCCGGAAGCTCGAGCCGGACGAGGGCGCTGCAGGTCTTCAGGTCGTCCGGGAGCTCGATCGCCGGGGCGGACAGGAACAGGGTGCGCCGGTCCGTGGAAAACGACTGTCCGAGGTCGCGCAGCGCCCTCAGGATGGCGGGGTCCTCGAAGTACTTCTGCAGGTCGTAGAACAGGTAGACCGCCTCGGTCTGCAGGCCCGCCACGACCTTGAGGGCCTGGCCCGGCCTGTCGGTGTCGTGGACCGGCTCCGGCACGCCCGCCCGCACCAGACCGGTCGTGACCTTCCACTCGAAGAACGGCAAATCCTGGCGCGCGGCCGCCTCGGCGACGAGATCCCGCACCCGCTCCTCTTCGGGGCTTTCGATCGCCACGATGGCATGGTGGGACGCGATCAGGAGCTCGAGGTCCCCGGCGTTCTCCAGAACTGTCCTCCCGTGGTCCGTGGGTCCGCGCGGGCGCGAATGTAGTGCGCGGCGCCGCGGGGGGCAACCCGGCCGGACTCAGAGCGGCTGGGGCGGCTTGCCGTACAGGGAGGCGCAGTCCTTGAGCACGGCGCGGGTGCCGTCATGGACCGCGTAGCGGGCGCCGCCCCAGATGGCGACGCCGGCCGCCTCGCCACGCGGGCTGAGGCAGATGAACTTGACGTCGAAGCGGGGCCGGCCGTCGGGGAACAGGTGTCTCGGGTTCCGCTCGGCCTCCACGATCCGCTTCAGGACGCGCAGCCCGCTTTCCTGGGGTGACAATCCCTCGCGCATGTGCTCCACCACGGTGTGCGAGCCGCAGACCGAGATGGTCGCCTCGCCGCGCCCCTTGGCGCCGCACGACCCTGCGCCGTCGTCGGTGTAGAGACCCGCCCCGATCACCGGCGTGTCGCCGAGCCGGCCCGGCAGCTTGAAGAAGAGACCCGAGGTGCTGGTGCAACCGACCAGGGTGCCGGAAGGCGCCAGGGCGCTGATGTGGACGGTGCCCTGCGGCAGGAAGTCCCGGTCGCCGTATTTCTCGATGAACCAGCGGATGTCGGGATCGTCGGACTCGCCGGCCGCCTCGATCCAGTCGTCCCGGCCGCTCAGACGCTCCTTCCAGTACAGCCAGATCTTGCGCGCCCGCTCGGTCAGCAGGTTCTCCTCCGGCAGGCCGTGCGCCCGCGCGAAGCGCAGGGCGCCTTCGCCGACCAGGAAGACCCGGTCGCTGCGGTCCATCACCAGCCGGGCGGCCGCGGACGGGTGGCGGATGGAGCGCAGCGCCCCGACCGACCCGGAGCGCAGCGTGGCGCCCTCCATCACCGAGGCGTCGAGCTCGACGACGCCGTCCTCGTTCGGGATGCCGCCGTAGCCGACCGTGACGTCGTTCGGATCGTCCTCGATCACGTGGATCGCCTCCAGCACCGCCCCCAGCGGGTCCGCGCCGGTCTTCAGGAGCGGCATCGCGCGCTCCATCCCGGGAAGGGCGTTGTCGCTTCCCACCAGGATCGCTTGGCCCGTCGCCGGGAGGCGTTTCGCCGGACCGGAGGCGGCGGGCGCCTCCGCCGGGAGCGCAGCCCGACCGCCGCCCAGGACGCGCCCGGCC
>CAYLND010000296.1:0-3140 GCA_964384905.1 uncultured Acidobacteriota bacterium | reverse complement strand
CCGCACGCGCCCGGCGCGCAGCCAATTGTTCCAGAGTCGCTCTCCCGACTGGCGGAGCGGCGCCAGCATGAGGTTCTCCAGCACCGTCATCTGGGGGAAGGGCCGCGGGACCTGAAACGTGCGGGCGAGCCCCTTCGCGAAGATGCGATCGGGGGTGAGCCGGTCGATGCGCTCGCCCTTGAAACGGATCGCGCCGGCCTCGGGCGCGAGGGCGCCCGCGATCAGGTTGAAGAGGGTCGTCTTGCCGGCGCCGTTCGGGCCGATGAGCCCGGTGATGGTTCCCGTGTCGACCGCGAGATCGACGCCATCGACGGCGCGAAGATTCCCGAAGGCTTTGACGAGTCCCGAGACCTCCAGCATGCGGGTCGATTATGGCAAAAGGCGCGGTCCAATCGACGAAGGTCCCGGACGGGCCCGAGCGCTACGCCGGCGCGACGATCCTCGAGACTCTGGAAGGGAAAGAGTCTAGACGGGAGTCGCGAGAACGCGCTCGAAGATCTTCCGGCACCCGGGAGACATGTCGAGCAGCTCGCAGCCCCACACGTTCTCTGCCGTCGCCTCCGGCCCGTGCCAGACCACGCGCCCGAGCGCTTCAATCGGCCGCGCGACCCCGGGCTGATGGAAGGTGACCCACAGGGTGTCGGCGCCATCGGCGCACGCGTGGTCCGAAACAAACCGAAACCCCTTGGCGGAAATGTTTCGCGGCAGCCCTTCGAACAGGACCTCTCCGGTCGGGCTCTGAATCTGTGCCGTCACATCTGGACGAAACGCCCGTGCAACTCGACGACGCTCGCCGTGGATCCTCAGCGCGGCAAGCTCCGCTTCCAGCGCCGAGCGCTGGGCTCGTTCCATGGTGAGCTGCTGTTGACAGCTTTCGGCCGCTCGCCGCGTCTCCTCCGCGTGCCCCTGGACCCGGACGAGCTCCTCCTCCAGGTGCTCGGTCAGTCGACGCGTTCCCTCATAGGCTGTGTCTCGCTCCCGCTCGGTCTCCTGGATCTGCGCCGTCATCGAACGATGGCTGGCCTCCAGCTGCCCATAGGCCTCCCGAAGAGCCTGCAGCTCCTCCTCGAGACGCGCGACGGATGCCTTGGCTTCGCCGAGATACCACTCACTTTGCTCCCATTGCGTTCGCGTCCGTTCGGCAGTCTGCTGCCACTCCTCGGCCCGCTCGCTCAAGGCTTTCGCGACCGCCGGCAGGTCTACTCGGATCGTGAGCAAGTCTTCGTCCGTCGACACGTGGACATTCGCCATCGCCCACCTCCTGCTGTTCTTCGTGAGTCGACCGCAGCGGACTTTCGCAGAGGGACTTCGGGCGAGTCGATCCGGGCCGGGAGGCGCCCATCCCCAGAACGACGGCCCTGAGGGGTCGGTCGTCGCAACGTGACGCCACTGGAATCTGGATCCGCCAACAGCCTAGTCGGGCACCGTGGACAATCGGAAGGAAATTTTACATGACGGTGGCTCAGCCGCGCGTCACGTGCGCCGATAGGCAGCGCCACTGCCCGTCCGCTCGCCACCAGATGTCCGTGTAGCGCCCCGTGCCCACCTGACCGTCGGGCTTCGTGTACGCGGTGCGCGCGTGGATGATGCCGATGTCGCCCACCACCTGGATCCGCACGTCCTCTGCGCGGAGGTTCGAGATCGGGCTCGGCTTGCTCATGACCGCGATGAACGCCGCTCGATCGGAGAACGAGCCGTCCGCGTTGCCGTTCACGAACTCCGGCGCGAGGTGCGCGGCGAACCAGCGGGCGTCCGACTCCCGGACCGAGCGGATGTAGTGGTGGTTGAGGTCGGCCAGGGCGGCGTGATCCGTCGGATTCGGCGGGGCCCCAACCACGTCGGAAGTCTTCGTGGCCCCAACTTGTGGCGGCGCCGGCCGCAGGGCGAAGTGCGCGGAGACGCACTGCCAGCGCCCCTCGATGAAGCCGTAGACGTCGGTGTAGTGCCCTACGCCGTCCTGGCCGTCCGGCTTCGTGTACTGGTAGCCCGAATCGACGATGCCGACGTCGCCGACGACTCGAATACGGGGGTCGACGGGCGCCATGTTCGTGCTGGGATTCGGCCGGCCGATCCGGTCCAGGAAACCGGCACGGTCGACCAGCGACCCGTCGGGATTGCTGGCCATGAAACATGCCGCCAGGTTTTTGTCGAACCAGCCGGTGTCTGACGTCTGGCCGGCCCGCACGTAGCCGCGGTTCAGTTGCTCGAGCGTCTCGACGTCATTGGTTCGCGCGCGCGCCTTTTCGGTCGTGGTATTCCGCATCGCCGGTTCCTCCGTCGGGGTGATCGCACCTCCTGCATCTTGCGCCCGATTCTGGCATGTTGAAAGAGCCAGTTTCGAGTTAATCTACGGTGCCAGATGCTTCTCCTCGACCTGCGCAAAGCGGACGGTCCCCTCTATCGACGCGTCTACCATGCCCTGAAGTCGATGATCCGCGACGGGCGCCTGGCGCCGGCCGTGCGCCTGCCGTCGACCCGGGAGCTCGCGGCCGATCTCCGGGTCTCCCGCAACACCGTCATGCTGGCCTACGAGCAGCTGCTGGCCGAAGGGTACGCCGTCAGCCGGAACCGAGCGACCGCGTCGGTGGCGAGCACCTTGCCGACCTCGGCGATGCCCGCGTCCTCACAGCCGAAGTCCGGGCATTCCCCACCAGTCTCTGCCTACGCCCGGCGACTGACCGAACTTCTCGGCGCGCCGCCCGTGCCCACGACCCGATCCGGTCTGCGCTACGACTTTCGCTATGGAGAACCCTCCCTCGACGAGTTCCCGCGGGAAATCTGGCGGCGGCTGCTGGCCGCGCGAGCGCGGCGCACGGCCCGTCATGCGTTCGGCTATGCGCACCCGGCCGGGTACGCGCCGCTGCGCGCCGCCCTCGCGGAATATCTGAAGCGGGCGCGAGGGGTCGTGTGTGAGGCAGACCAGATCGTGATCACCAGCGGCTCACAGCAGGGCTTCGACCTCGTCGCACGCGTCCTGCTCGATCCCGGAGACGTCGCGGTGGTCGAGGAGCCGCACTATCCTGGGGTCACGATTCCCTTCGAAGCGGCCGGCGCGCGACTGGCCCGCACGCCGGTCGACGGCGGAGGATTGCAGACGCACCGGCTGCCGTCTCGGGCGCGGCTGGCCTACGTCACCCCGT
>CAYLND010000295.1:0-3170 GCA_964384905.1 uncultured Acidobacteriota bacterium | reverse complement strand
ATCGACGACAAGGAGATCCAGCTCAAGCGCCAGAACAAGATCTTCTTCCAGATCAGCGGGGCCGGCCATGAGGCGGTCCTGGCCGCGGCCGGCCGTCTCTTGAGACCCGGGCGGGACTGGTTCTATCCCTACTACCGCGACCGGGCGCTGTGCCTGCAGCTCGGCGTGACGCCGCGCGAGATGTTCCTCGAGGCGGTCGGCTCGTCGGAGGACCCTGCCTCCGGCGGCCGGCAGATGCCGAGCCACTGGGGCAGCGCGCGACTGCGCATCGTGTCGCAATCGAGCCCGACCGGCACGCAGTTCCTTCAGGCGGTCGGCTGCGCCGAAGCGGAGCGCCTGCTCGACCCGGCATCGGACGCGATCGTCTACGTCTCCGGGGGCGACGGCGCCACCAGCGAGGGGGAGTTCTGGGAGTCGCTGAACGCCGCCTGTCTGCGGCGGGCGCCCGTTCTGTTCCTCATCACCGACAACGATTTCGCCATCTCGGTCCCCATCGAGATCCAGACCGCTGGCGGCAGCATCTCGCGCCTGGCGCGCTCTTTCCCCGATCTGCGAGTCGAGGAGGTGGACGGCTGCGATCCGATCGCCTCGCACGTGATCCTGAAGCGCTGCATCGACGGACTGCGCGCCCGCGAAGGCGGGCCGGTGCTGGTGCACGCGCACACGATCCGTCCCTACTCGCACTCCCTGTCCGACGACGAGAGGCTCTACAAGACGGACGTCGAGCGCCAGGACGAGGCCCGGCGCGATCCCCTTCCGACCTTCGCGGAATTCCTGGTCCGGAACCGTGTCGCCCCGGCGGCGTTCCTCGAGGCGGTGCGCGGGGAGGTCGATCGCGAGGTCGACGAGGCGGCCGAGTCGGCGCTGCAGGCGCCGCGCCCCGACCCCGCGACCGTCACGCGGCACGTCGTCTCCGAGGAGGTCGACCCGACCTCCACGCGCTTCGCGGTGGCGCCGCGCCTGACCGGGGAGCCGCGGACGATGGTCGATCTCCTGAATGACTGCCTGCGCGACGAGATGACGCGCGACGAACGCATCGTCGTGTTCGGGGAGGACGTCGCCGACTGCTCGCGCGAGGACCATCTGGACCAGGTGAAGGGGAAGGGCGGCGTGTTCAAGGTCACGGCGAACCTGCAACGCCGCTTCGGCTCGGCGCGCGTCTTCAACGCGCCGCTGGCCGAGGCCGCGATCGTCGGCCGGGCCATCGGCATGGCGACCCGCGGCCTGAAACCGGTCGTCGAGATCCAGTTCGTGGACTATTTCTGGCCCGCGATGATGCAGCTGCGCAACGAGCTGGCACCGATGCGCTGGCGCTCGAACGGCGCGTTCTCCTGCCCGGTCGTGGTGCGCGTCCCCGTCGGGGGATACCTGCAGGGGGGCGCCGTCTACCACAGCCAGTCGGGGGTCTCGCTGCTCACCGCCCATCCAGGCCTGCGCGTGGTCATGCCGTCGAACGCCCTGGACGCCAACGGTCTTTTGAGGACCGCCATCCGTTGCGACGATCCGGTGCTGTTCCTGGAGCACAAGCACCTCTATCGCCAGACGTACAACAAGAGCCCGTATCCCGGACCGGAGCACTCGATCCCGCTCGGCCGCGCCCTCATCGCCCGCGCGGGCGGGGATCTCACCGTCGTCACCTACGGCGCCCTGGTCGAGCGCTCGCTGCGCGCCGCGCGCGCTCTCGCCGACGAGGGAATCGGCGTCGAGGTGATCGATCTGCGCTCGCTCAACCCGTTCGACTGGGAGACGGTGGCCGCCTCGGTCGCCAAGACCGGCAAGGCGGTGGTGGCGTACGAGGACCCGCTCAGCTTCGGTTATGGCGCGGAGATCGCGGCGCTCATCGCCGACCGGCTGTTCGAGCATCTCGACGCCCCGGTGCGCCGTGTCGCCTCCCTCGACACATTCGTGGCCTACGAGCCGGGGCTGGAGGATCGAATCCTGCCCCAGGTCGCCGACCTGGTCCGCGCCATGAAGGAACTGAGCGCGTACTGATGCGCCCCTGGATCCCGATCGCACTCGCCCTCGCCTGCACGGCGATCGGGGCGTCGCCCGCCCTCGCCGTCTCGGCGTCCGAGGCGCGCACGCAATCGTTCAAGCTGCAATCGGAGGGGATGCGTCTTTACAAGGAAGGCAAGTTCAAGGACGCGACCCTGGCCTTCCAGCAGGTCGTGAATCTCAACCTGAACTCCTTCCTGGCGTACTACTACCTCGGCATCTGCCTGAACGCGGATCGTCGGTATGGCGAAGCGATCGAGCCGCTCAAGATCGCGCTCGATCTGCAGCCCGATTACGTGCAGGCGCATCTGGCCCTCGGGGACGCCTATCTGAAGCAGGGCGACACCGGCGAGGCCCGCGCCGAATATCTGCGAGCGCTGGAGCTGCAGCCGAATTACGCCGCCGCTTTCGACGGTCTCGGCCGCCTGTTCGAGACGACCGGCCAGGACGACCAGGCGGAGCAGCAGTACCGCAAGTCGCTGGAGATCAATGTCGCCTTCGCCGACGCGTACACGCACCTCGGCGACCTCTACCTTCGCAAGGAGCGCCCCGAGGACGCCATCCAGCTGTTCCTGAAGGCGATCTCGGTGAAACCCGATTTCGGCGCCGCCTACGCGCGTCTCGGCGTGGCCTATGGCAGGGTGCAGCAGTACGACGACGCCATCGCGGCGATCCGCAAGGCCCAGACCCTCAGTCCCGAGGATCCCGAGCCGTACGCGTCGCTCGCCAGGATCTATCTCGACCTCCAGAGCTTCCGGCGCTCCGAGGCGCAGATCCAGGCGGCCCTCGCGCTCGATCACGACCATCCCGGCGCGCATCTCTTGCTGTCCGATCTGAAGCGCGCTCAGGAGGACTTCGGCGCGGCGGTCGAGGTGCTCCAGGGACTGTACGAGCGCGGCATCACCGACGCCCTGATGCGGCGGGCGGTGGGCGACGCGCTGAAGCGCGTCCGTCTGGACGCGGCCCGCTACGCCGCCCTCAAGGCCGAGGCCGACCGCGCGCCGCAATCCCCGGGAGGTCTGACCTCCCTGGCCCGTTTCCTGTCGGCCCAGGGGGCCCACCGCCGGGCCGCCGAGATCCTGCTGCGGGTGGCCGCGCTCGTCGAAGCGACGCCGCCGCCGGCGCGGCCGGCGATGGGACCCACGCCGGCCGGAGAGCCGCTCACGCCCCCGCCG
>CAYLND010000294.1:0-3185 GCA_964384905.1 uncultured Acidobacteriota bacterium | reverse complement strand
CCATCCGCGAGGGCGGCCGCACCGTCGGCGCCGGCACCGTGGCGGAGATCCTGCAGTAGGTTTTCGTACGGGCTACGCCCCGAGACCGGGGCGGCCCGCAGGCTCTTTGAGGAACGCAGAGGGATGGGACGCAGGACATGCTGAACGAGAAGATTCGCATCAGCCTGAAAGCGTACGATCACCGGGTGCTGGACCAGTCGACCACCGAGATCGTGGCGACGGCCAAGCGGACGGGCGCGCGCGTGGCGGGACCGATCCCCCTGCCGACGATCATCAACAAGTTCACCGTCAATCGATCGCCCCACGTGGACAAGAAGTCCCGGGAGCAGTTCGAGATCCGGACACACAAGAGGCTTCTCGACATCCTCGAGCCGACCTCGCAGACGGTGGACGCGCTCATGAAGCTCGATCTCCCCGCGGGGGTGGAGGTCGAGATCAAGGCGTTCGAGAAAGAGCGACGGTGAGGCGGGAGTGGTCGAGGGGCTGATCGGCCGCAAGGTGTCCATGACGCAGGTGTTCGACCAGGACGGCGGGACCGTCCCGTGCACGGTGCTTCGGGCGGGCCCGTGCATCGTGGTGCGGAGGCGCGAGGCCGCCAAGGACGGATACGAGGCGGTGCAGCTCGGGCTGGTCGAGCCGGGCAAGGCGCGCGGGGTCTCCAAGGCGGTGCAGGGCCTTTTCGCCAAAGCCAACCTGCCTCCGACGCGCCGGATCCGGGAGTTTCGCCTGCTGCCCGGAGGGGAAACCCCGGCGGTCGGGGACAAGGTCCTCGTCGAGAGCCTGTTCAAGCCGAGCGATCGGGTGGACGTGATCGGCGTGTCGAAGGGGAAGGGGTTCCAGGGGGTGATGAAGCGTCATCACTTCCGCGGCGGCGCCGCGAGCCACGGCTCGATGTTCCATCGCGCTCCCGGGTCGATTGGCTCGTCCGCCTACCCATCGCGGACCTTTCGCGGCATGCGCATGGGCGGGCGGATGGGCGGCGATCGGGTCACGGTCAAGAATCTCGAGGTGGTGCGGGTCGACGGGGAGAACAACCTGCTGGTGGTGAAAGGAGCGGTGCCCGGGGCGCAGGGCGCGTACCTGACGGTGCGCAAGAGCCGCGCGCCGGTCCGCATCAAGAAGGTCCAGACGCAGGCGCCGCCCAAGACCGGCGCCCGAACCGCCGCGAAGACGGCCGCCAAGCCGGCGGCCAAGGGATAACGGGCATGGCGAAGCTGTCGGTCGTCAACCAGGAGGGCCACGAGGTCAAGGACCTCGAGCTGCCCGACGAGGTGTTCGCCACCCCGCTGAAATCGCATCTGGTCCAGGAGGCGGTCTTGGCCTACCGCGCCGCCGGTCGAAGCGGCACGCACGCCACCAAGAACCGCTCCGACGTCAGGGGGGGCGGCAAGAAGCCGTGGCGCCAGAAGAAGACCGGGCGGGCGCGACACGGCTCGATCCGCTCGCCCATCTGGAAGGGGGGCGGGACGGTGTTCGGACCGCAGCCGCACAGCCACGCCTATCCGTTCCCGCGCAAGAAGCGTCACGGGGCGCTGCGCTCGGCGTTGTCGGCAAAGCTGAAAGACGGCCGGCTGGTGGTGATCGATTCGCTCCAGCTGGCCGGACCGAAGACGAAGGAGCTCGCGCGGTTGATCGCCGGGCTCGGCTTGAAGGGCTCCGCGCTTCTGGTCGACGAGCCGGGGAACAGGAATCTCGAGCTCTCGGCCCGCAATCTTCCGCGCGTGAAGGCGACCCTGAGCACGGCGCTCACCGTGATCGATCTGCTGGCGCACGAGACCGTGGTCCTGACCGAGGCGGCCGCGGGCCGCGTGGCGGAGGTGCTGCGACCATGAGAAGCGCGCACGACGTCATCGTGTCTCCCCTCATCACCGAGAAGACGACCCTCCTCAAGGAGAAGGGTCCGGTGCTGGCCTTCCGCGTCGACCGCCGGGCGAACAAGGTGGAAATCCGCCAGGCGGTGGAGACCCTGTTCAAGGTCAAGGTGGCGCGCGTCCGGACGCAGAACGCCTGGGGCAAACGCCGGCGTGTCGGGCGCTTCGAGGGGCGGCGTCCGGACTGGAAAAAGGCGTACGTCACGCTGCGTCCCGGCCAGAAGCCGGTCGAGTATTTCGAGGCGGTGTAGCCGATGGGAACCCGCAGCTTCAGCCCGACGACGCCGAGCCGCCGCTTCATGTCGGTGACCACGTTCGAGGATCTCTCGGACACCGGACCGCACAAACCGCTGACGGTCGGAAAGAAGCGCACCGGGGGCCGGAACAATATCGGCTGGATCGCCATCCGGCACCGTGGAGGCGGACACAAGAAGGCGTACCGGATGATCGATTTCCGGCGCGACAAGAAGGACGTTCCGGGGAAGGTGGCGACCATCGAGTACGACCCCAACCGTTCGGCCCGCATCGCCCTGATTCATTACGCGGACGGCGACAAGCGCTACATCATCGCGCCGCAGGGGCTGCAGAAGGGACAGACGATCATCAACAGCGCCGCGGCCGATATCCTGGTCGGCAACACGCTCCCGCTGAAGAGCATCCCCCTCGGCACCGCGATCCACAACGTCGAGATCCAGCCCGGACGGGGCGGTCAGCTGGTGCGCAGCGCCGGCAGCGGCGCGCAGCTTCTGGCCAAGGATGCGGGGTGGGTCCAGATCAAGCTCCCCTCCGGCGAGATCCGACGGGTGCTGGAGGACTGCCACGCGACCATCGGCCAGGTCGGCAACTCGGATCACGAGAACGTCTCGTTCGGCAAGGCGGGGCGGCGCCGCTGGCTGGGCATCCGTCCGACCGTGCGCGGTGTCGCGATGAACCCGATCGATCACCCGCTGGGCGGCGGGGAGGGCAAGACCTCGGGCGGGCGGCATCCCTGCACGCCCTGGGGGGTGCGCGAGAAGAAGACGCGCAACAACAAGCGGACGGACAAGTTCATCGTCCGCCGCAGAAAGTAGGCCATGGCGAGAAGCATCAAGAAGGGAGCCTTCGTCGACGTCTACCTGCGGAAGCGTATCGAGGAGATGAACCGGCGCTTCGAGAAGAAAGTGATCAAGACGTGGTCGCGGCGCTCGACCATCATCCCGGACATGGTGGGGCACACGATCGCCGTCCACAACGGGAAGAAGTTCATCCCGGCGTACATCTCCGAGAACATGGTGGGCCACAAGCTGGGCGAGTTCGCGCCGACCCGTGCCTTCC
>CAYLND010000293.1:0-3301 GCA_964384905.1 uncultured Acidobacteriota bacterium | reverse complement strand
AAGGAGACGCCGGTGATCTACGACCGGACCAAGGCGGCACGCATGCTGGCCGTCGTCCTCGAGGTGACCGAGGCGGCGCTCGACCTCTCCACCCGGCCCGGTGGCGAGGCCGGCCTGCGCATCCCGGCGATGGATGCCGAGAAGGCGATGCGCTCGCTCGCCGCCAAGGGGGACGTCGACGGCATGTACCACGAGTACGTGCGTCTGCTGCAGATGGGCTCGACGTTCGGAGGCACGCTGGAGCGATTCCACCGCAAGAGCTTCGAGTCGGAATTCTACCGGCTGTTCAAGATCTACCTGGAGCCGGGCGAGCGACGGTAGGTCCACCATGGCGCGCAAGTTCTACCTGACCACGCCGATCTACTACGTCAACGACGTGCCGCACATCGGCCACGCCTACACGACCGTGGTCTCAGACGTCATCGCGCGCTTTCACCGCATGCTCGGTCAGGATGTCTTCTTCCTGACCGGCACCGACGAGCACGGCCAGAACGTCGAGCGCGCCGCGCAGGCCAGGGGCCTGAAGCCGATCCAGCACGCCGACCAGATGGTCGAGCGCTTCCGGGGCCTGTGGCGGACGCTCGGAATCGGCCACAACGACTTCATCCGCACGACCGAGGATCGCCACCGCCGCGGCGTCGAGCGGCTGTACCAGAAGATCGTGGCGAAGGGGGACGTCTACAAGGACGCCTACAAGGGCTGGTACTGCACCTCCTGCGAGTCGTTCTATCCCGAGAGCCAGATCGTGGACGGTCGCTGTCCCGACCAGGGGCACAAGGTCGACTGGACCGAGGAGGAGTCGTACTTCTTCCGCCTGTCGAAGTACCAGGAGCCTCTCCTCGAGCACTACGCCGAGCATCCCGAGTTCGTCTTTCCCGAATCGCGACGCAACGAGGTCGTGTCGTTCGTCGGATCGGGTCTCAGGGACCTGTCGATCAGCCGCAGCAGCTTCACCTGGGGCATCCCGCTGCCGAACGACCCGAAGCATGTCTTCTATGTCTGGTTCGACGCCCTCAGCAACTACATCACGGCGCTCGGCTACGGCTCGGACCGCAAGCTGTACGCGCGCTACTGGCCGGCCGACATCCACCTGGTCGGCAAGGACATCCTGCGCTTCCACGCCGTCTACTGGCCCGCCTTCCTGATGTCGGCCGACGAGCCGCTGCCGCGCCGCGTGGTCGCCCACGGCTGGTGGCTGCGCGACGCCCTCAAGATCTCCAAGTCGCGCGGCGGCGCGGTCGATCCGACGCCGCTCGTCGAGGCGTTCGGCGTCGACGCGCTGCGTCATTTCCTGCTGCGCGAGATGGTCTTCGGGCAGGACGCCTCGTACTCGGACGAGGCGTTCATCGATCGGGTCAACACCGATCTGGCGAACGATCTCGGCAACCTCCTGAGCCGCACGCTCAAGATGATCGAGGATTACTGCGGCGGGAAGACCCCGAAGACCGATCCGCGCTTCCGGGAGGACGAGCAGCTGAAGGTGGCGGCGCGCGACACGGCCACGGGATTCGTGAAGGACTTCGAGGAGCTCGACTTCAGCGCGGGGATGGCGCGCGTCTGGGGCTTCATCGGCGCCCTGAATCGTTTCATCGTCCAGAACGAGCCGTGGAAGCTGGCGCAGGACCCGGGTCGCCGCTGGGCGCTCGATTCGGTGCTGTACACGGTGGCCGAGGGGCTGCGGATCGTGGCGATCCTGGTCGCGCCGGTCATGCCGCGCTCGGCGTCCGAGATGTGGAAGCGGCTCGGCGTCGCCGGGGACGTCGGCGCCGCCAGCCTGGAGCACGTCCACTGGGGCGAGCTGCGGCCCGGGCATGCCGTGGTGCGCGGCGAGCCGCTGTTCCCGCGCATCGACAAGGCGGCCTATCTCAAGGACGCGACCGTCCGAAAGGAGGCGAACATGGAAGCGCCGAAGTCCGTCCCCGCCGCCCCGGAAGCCGGAACCGCGGCGCCCGCGGGCGCTCCCGGCGCGGCCGAGATCGCCATCGACGAGTTCACGCGCGTCGAGCTGCGCACCGCGAAGGTGGTCGCGGCGGAGCGCCTGCAGGGGGCCGACAAGCTGTTGAAGCTCACCGTCGACATCGGCACCGGGACCCGCACCATCGTGGCGGGGATCGCCGCGCGCTACGCTCCCGAAACGCTGGTCGGCAGGACGATCGTCGTCGTGGCGAATCTGAAAGCGGCCAGATTGCGCGGGGTCGTGTCGCAGGGGATGCTCCTGGCCGCCTCGGACGACACCGGCCAGCCTCACATCCTGACGACCGACGAGCCGGTCCCGCCCGGCTGGAGAGTGAAGTAACCCCGGTGCGGGCGCGATCGACGGCCCGCCTCCGCCTCAGGCCGCGAGCGTGGATCCCGGCGCGGTCTCGAGGACTCCGAGCAGCGGCACCGGCGGATTGAATTTCAGGATCCGCTGCATCCGGATCACGAGATAGAAGCACCACAGCCGCAGCCGGACCGGCGCATTCGGATCGGCCATGCCGGCCAGCAGGCTGACGACGGCCTCCCGGATGCGGAAGCGCCCGCCCGGCCGCAGGAAGACGTCGAGGAAGCCGGGCTGATAGAAGCGGCTCACGATCCGGGTGTAGATCCGCACGTGGCGGCGGACCTTCCTGGCGTACGCGGCGAACGCCGCCGGCGACAGGTCGCCCGCTCTTCCGCCGCGGCCCAGGGCCCGATCGAGCGTGTCGGCCGCCATCTCCGCCGAGGACATCGCCAGCCAGACGCCGGTCGAGAAGAGCGGGTCGATGAAGGCGGCGGCATCGCCGAGCAAAAGATACCCGTCCCCCGCGATGTCGCGGCAGCCGTAGCTGTAATCGCTCGCGGTCCAGACCTGCGACACGCGCCGGGCGTGACGCGTGCGGTCGTGCGCCGCGGGACAGCGTCTCAACGCTTCCTCGAGCAGGGTCTCCGGCGGGAGACCGCTCTTCCGCAGCGAGGTTCCCTCACCCACGAGCCCGACGCTCGTCGTGCCGCCGGCCAGCGGGATGAACCAGAACCAGCCGTCGCGCAGGAGGACCAGGACGATGTTGCCGCCGGCCGGCCCGGGGGCCCGCGACACGCCCTCGTAGTGGGCGAAGATCGCCGCCTTGCGCAGGCGCGGCATCATGTCGCGCAGGCCGCCGCGCGACGCCACGAAGGCGTCCCGGCCGCTGGCGTCGAGCAGGAAGCGCGCGCGGCGGCGGCGCTGGCGGCCGGCGCCGCGCCGCGCCACCACCAGGCAGCCCGTCCGGTTCGAGTGAGCCGCCTCCACGACGGCCTGCCCCCCCTAAACCCCCGCCCCTTTTCCCCCCGCGCTGCGCCC
>CAYLND010000292.1:0-3320 GCA_964384905.1 uncultured Acidobacteriota bacterium | reverse complement strand
GCTTTGGTCGAAGGTCTACATCATGAGGGACGGGGAAATTGCAGATCACTTTTACTCGGCCGAGGCCTTCAAGAGCAAATCTGAATGTGAGGAAGCCGCAAGGCACCACGAGGAGAACTACAAAGGCGAGGGAACCAGAAAGGGCTATTTCAAGTGCTTCCCGGACACCATGGACCCGCGCGGGCCGAAGGTGAAGTAAAGAGCCAGGCCCTCGCGTTACGATTCTGCCCCAAGGCCGCCAGTCTAGGTCGCATTCCTCGGTTCCGCAGTCGCGCACGCGCGGGCACATGCCGGCTCAACTGATCATCGCTCGCTCTCATCTAGCGTCTCGTCTCCTTCGGTAAAGGTAGTGCTCAACAGTTCTAGTTGAATCGCAGTCTCGTCTTTCGCGAAGTCCTCAGCTGATCCAAGAAAAACCCGCAGCCGCCTACCGCCCGCCCACCTCGCTCACGTCGGAATGCTCACTGAGCCGCGTCTTCCAGAACTCTACATCTCCGTGAAACCGCCCCTCTTGCCACACGTACGCACGCGTTCTTCGCCCACTGACCCGAAAACGGTGCGGGCGGATCGCGCTCGGCCTCCCCCAACCCGCTTGCGGAGCGACCGGAATCAGCTGAAGCTCTCTCAACCATGAGAGGAGCCACACCCTGATCTAAACGTCCCTGGTCGGTTGACCGCGAACGCCAAGAGAACCCTAAGGACCGGGAGCGCACTCGCGAGGAATCAGGAGGTTCGAGATGCGTGACATCAAAGGACGGATTGCTCTCGTTCTGTTCTCGGCGCTGATGATGCTGCGCACCGAGGTCGGTGCGCAAAGCCAGCCGGACGGCCAACTGACCATTGCGTTCGACGCCTCGATCGCCCCCTCGTTCCTCGATCCGGCTGAGACCCCAGGGATCGCCACCCCCTTCGCGTTCCTGTATGCCCTGCACGACGCGTTGATCAAGCCGCTGCCGGGCAACGACATGGCGCCCTGTCTGGCGGAATCCTGGCGGGAGAGCCCGGACGGTCTCGTGTACGACTTCAAGCTGCGCGAGGGCCTCACATTTCACAACGGCGACCCCTTCACCGCTGCGGACGTGAAGTTCAGCTTCCAGCGCTACCGGGGCGCCGCCGCCAAGCTGTTGCACGAGCGCGTGCAGGCCGTCGAGATCATCGATCCGCATCGCGTGCGCTTCGTGCTCAACAAGCCCTGGCCCGATTTCCTGGCGTTCTATGGCACGCCCGCGACCGGCGCCGCCTGGGTCGTGCCGAAGAAATACATCGAGAAGGTCGGCGAGGAGGGCTTCCGGCGGCACCCGGTGGGGCTCGGACCCTATCGGTTCGTGAGCGTGAACGCCGGCGTCGAGCTGACGCTCGAAGCCAACGACCAATACTGGCGCAAGAAGCCGTCCATCAAGCGCATCGTCTTCAAGGGCGTGCCGGACCGCACGACGCGTCTGGCGATGTTGAAGACCGGCGAGGCGGACATCGGCTACCTGATGGTCGGGGTCGAGGCAGCGACCATCACGGCGGACCCCAAGCTACGTTTGGCCAAGGTCATCTCGTCCGCGACGTGGTGGATCGAGTTCCCCGAGCAGTGGAAGCCCACGTCCCCCTGGCACGATCGCCGCGTCCGGCTGGCGGCGAACCTGGCCATCGACAAACAGTCGATCAACGACGCGGAGCGCCTGGGCTACTCGCGGCTCACGGGATCGATCATCCCGAGCGTCCTGGAGTTCGCGCTGCGCATCGAGCCTTATCCGTATGACCTCGCGCAAGCGAAGCGCTTGCTGGCGGAGGCTGGCTACCCGAGCGGCTTCGACGCCGGGGACCTCACCCCGCTCCCTCCGTTCACTACCATGGGTGAGGCCATCGCCAATTCGCTGGCGGCGGCGGGCATCCGCACGCGAGTGCGGATGCTGGAGCGGGCGGCCTTCCTCGACCTCTGGCGAGCGAAGAAGCTGCAGGGCCTCATCGCCAATGCCTCGGCCGCGCAGGGCAACGCCGCCTCTCGGATCGAGGCCTTCGTCGTCAGCGGGTCCGCGTACGTCTATGGAGGGTATCCGGACCTCGACGACCTGTTCCTGCAGCAAGCGGGCGAGCGCGACCGCAAGCGGCGCGAGGCGCTGCTCCATCAGATCCAACGGTTGATGCACGAGCGTGTCATGCACGCGCCGATTTTCGAGCCGGCCACGCTGCACGGGGTGGGACCACGGGTCGACGAGCCAGGAGTCGGCCTGAACCCGCTCTTGTACTTTACCGCGCCGTATGAGGACATGCGTCTGAAGAAGCCCTGAGGGCCACGACCCGGCGGCGCGGTCAGATCACGCGTCTCCCGGAGACGTTCAGCTGCGCTAAAGTCCTCGCCGGCTCGTCGGACGTCACGGTGCCGACGTGCTGTCGATGACTCGCCGCGCCGGGCTGCTTACCGTGGCGTGCCCGTGTGGGGTGGTGTTTGAGCGGTGGGTCACGCCCGAGGATGCCGAGCTAGACTGCTACGCCGCGCGCGATTGAACTAGCAAACGCCGCGGACGAACGCGCACAAGACGCGCGGTTGACTCCCGGGCCGGCCCGCTATCTGAGGGCAGACCAGGTGATCGAGTAGTACTGTGCTCGTGCTGGCGGGCAGGCCATCTCAACTGACAAGGGGGACCCCATGCACTTCATTCTGTTCGTCCTGATCGGGCTGATCGCGGGTGCGTTGGCCGGGCGAGTGGTGAGCGGTCACGGGTACGGCATGCTCGGAGACCTGATCGTCGGGGTCGTCGGCGCGTTCCTTGGCGGTTGGCTCTTCGCCGTGGCCTTCGGGGTGGTCGGCGGGGGCTTCATCGTTAGCCTGCTCACCGCCTTTGTCGGAGCTGTCATTCTGCTGTGGGTGCTTCGGCTGATTGCGCCGAGCCGTGCCTAAAGAATCCAGATAGGGACTTGTCCTTGTCACGCGGGAAGCGGCTCGGCGTGGACGCTGACGAGAAGGGCTGGCAGGCCACGTTCTACAAGAGCGGGATGGAGGCGCTGAAGAGCGTTCTATGAAAGATTCGCCACCTGAAGCGAAAGTTTGGAGGGGTGATCGATTCAGTGTGGCCCCCGCGATGGACGTTCTCCACACACCCTCGAGGAGGAGAGGAGATTCTGGTTGGTGAGGAGGGCGCTCTTGAATCCGTCAAGCGAATGGGCGAGCGTCTGTCTCTCACCATGAAGTACAAAGGGCGCCAGCGTTTCGGAAGTCTGCCGTGGGACGCGCCGCCATCACTCGACGCCGTCGAGCGGCTGCTTCTGGCCAATCTCGGGAAGCCGATCAAGACCATTGGTGATCTGGACGTTAAGCCAGTGGCCTGATG
>CAYLND010000291.1:0-3331 GCA_964384905.1 uncultured Acidobacteriota bacterium | reverse complement strand
CCGGGTGCGGATCGATTCCCAGCTTGCTTCCCGGCGCGGGGCGGGCCAGGCGGCTGAACACGGGAAGATAGACGCGCACAGTGGTTCCCAGGCCGGGCGTGCTGACCAGGCCGACGTGACCGCGGTGGTTCTTGACGATGCCGTGCACGACCGACAGCCCGAGACCGGTGGCCTTGTCATCGGCTCTCGTGGTGAAGAACGGCTCGAAGACGCGCTCCGCCACGTCGTGGGACATCCCCTCGCCCGTGTCGCCAATCACCACCTCGACGTAATCGCCCGGTGCCACCTCAGGGTGCGAGCGGGCGAACGTCTGATCGAGATGGGCGACGCGCGTCTCGAAAGTGATCCGGCCGCCCTCCGGCATCGCCTCGGACGCGTTCACCGCCACGTTGATCAGCACCTGCTGCATCTGCCCGGCGTCCGCCTCGACCGCGGGCAGATCCGCATCGGGACGGACTTCGATCGTGATGCGCGGGTCGAGACTCTTCGACAGAAGCGACACGGTGGCGGCGATGACGCGGTTCATGTCGAGCGCCTCGAGGCGGGGCTGGCCGCCCCGCGCCACGGCCAGCAGCTGCTGCGTCAGCTCGGCGGCGCGCCGCGCCTGCTGCCCGATGGTCAGGGCCTGACGATGGATCGGATTGTCGCCCGTGGTCAGGCTTTCGATGTGGCTCGCGTAGCCGAGGATCGCGCTCAGGATGTTGTTGAACTCGTTGGCGATGCCGGCCGCGAGGGTGCCAATCGACTCCATCTTCTGGGCCAGGACGAGCCGATCCGGGAGGTCTCCTGCGGTCGACGGCCGCGGCCCCGCCTGGAAGACGCGCGCGTTCTCGACCGACAGACCGAGCAGCTCGCCGATCGCCTGGAGCGCGCGCGTCTCGTGTCCTCCGGGAATCCGGTCCTCCGTGCCGGCGACCGCCAGCACCCCGTGAACGCCGCTCAGGGCGCGCAGCGGCACCGCCGCCTGGACGCGCAGCCGCGTGGCGGCGTCCAGCGTCTCGATCGATTCGACGGATCGGAGCTGCGTCTCTCCCGACTCGAAGGTCCGGCCGATGATCGATTCGCCCAGCCGCGCGGCGAGATCGTCCAGGGCGCGGCGCGACAGCCCCCGCTGGGCCCTCAGCTGGAGCGATCTCGTCCCCGGCTCGACCAGATGGACGGTGCCGGCCTCCATCCCGACCAGGGCGAGGCCCCGCGTGAGGGTCTCCTCGGCGACCTCCCGGAGATCGAGCGAGCGGCTCGCCGCCTGCACGGAGGCGAGCACGGTCTCCAGAGTCCGCTCGCGACGGCCGAGGTCCACGGTCGTTTTCTCGACCTCGCCCTCGAGATCCAGGCTGTGCCGCATCAGCTCGGAGAGGAGACGGGCGTTCTGGATGACGATGGCGATCTGTCCGGCGATCGCCTGCGCGATGCTCGGCCGGCTCTCGAGCTCGGGGCGCGCGTCGCTCGACAGGAGCTGCATCGTGCCGATGATGCGGCCGCGGGCCCGCAGCGGCATGCAGGCCAGGGCCCTGTACCCGGAGCGCCGGAGCGCCGCCAGCTCCTCGGCGCAGTCGTCGGGGTACGCCGCCTCCGACAGGTCGGCGAACGACAGAATTTCGCCGCGCGCCCAGACCGTGCCCGCGACTCCCTCGCCCTTCCGGCACGAGCGCGTGCGCGCCAGATCGAGATAACCCTGATCGCCCACGCCGCGCGCGAAGCGCAGGATCTCCGAGCCTTCCCGGTCCTCCACCAGGCTGATCGCCCCGACCTTGAACCCGGTGACCTCGAGCGCCTTGCGCAGCGACGCCTCGATCTGGCGGTCCAGGTCGAGCGAGGGGCTGGCCGCGGCCGCGATGGCGTTCAGCGCCGCCAGCTCCTGGCGGGTCTCCTGCAGCTGACGCGTGGTCACCTGGCATTCCTCCTGGAGACGCTCGCTCGAGCGCCGGGCGTCCGTCGCCCGCAGCGCCCGCTCGATCTGGATCGCCATGAGGGACGCGAGGATGTCGGCCAGCAGGGCCTGCTCGCGGCCGAACGGCACCGGGTCGTGACGCGCCAGGACGAGGGCGCCGCGCGATCCCATGGCCGCACTGATGCCGAGCACGAGGGTCGCTCCGAATTTCGACGCACGACCCGCATCACCCGCCGCTCCCGTGGCCCCGTGCTCCGGCTCGCCCGTTTCGATCCCCGCTCCGAAGACCAGGCGCGCGGTCTGACCGGTTCGCACCTTCTCGATCGGCTCCTCGAGACGCCGGCAGACCACGGCGATCTCGTGCTGCGCCATGTGCCGCCCTTCGATCCAGCCGAAGCGGAGAGGAGGCAGCCCGTTCGACGGCTCGACCAGGGCGACGGCGCAGTCGGCACCGACGATCTCGACGGTGCCGGTCGTTCCTTCGACCAGGATCGCCTCGGGGCGGCCTTCCTGGGAGAGAGTAATCTGCAGCTCCCGCAGGGATTGCAGGTGGGACAGGAACGCGCCCGAAGGTCGATGGACGGCCCGTTGCGGGTCCAGGCCGCTCTGGTCCGGCAGGATGGGCGGCGCGGCGCTGCCGCCCGAGAGCGTGACGGCCGGCGGCGCGTCCGGGCGCCGCTCCCCAGGTGCGGATTCTCCTTCACCGCGACGACCGCCGAGGGGTCCGGGTTCTGGAGAATTGGCCGGTCCGGTCTCTTCCATGGTGCTAGAATCGGGGCCCACTGGAGGCCGCATGGCCGACGGTTGGCCGCGTTACGATCTGTACGTCATCACGGATCCGGTCCTATCACTCGGGCGCTCTCCAATCGAGGTTGCGCGCGGCGCCCTGGAAGGCGGCGCCGACGCCATCCAGATCAGGGACAAGTCCTCCACGGCCTACAACTTAGGTCTCATGACGGCGGAAATCCAGCCACTCGCCCGGAAATTCGGGGCGGCGTGCTTCGTGAACGACAGGGTGGATGTGGCGCTGGTCGCAGGGGCGGACGGCGCGCACGTCGGCCAGGACGACCTCCCCGCCCGCGAGGCGCGGCGGCTCCTTCCCCGTCCACGGCTCGTCGGGGTCTCCGCCGGAACGAAGGAGGAGGCGCGGCGCGCCCTGCGGGACGGCGCCGACTACATCGGGGTCGGACCGGTGTTCGCCACCGCCACCAAGGCCGACGCGGGCGAGCCGCTCGGCCTCGAGCGTCTGGCCGAGATCGCGGCGGCGGTCCCGATCCCGGTCGTGGCCATCGGCGGCATCACGGTCGACAACGTGGCCGCGGTGTTCCAGGCCGGCGCGAGCGGCGCGGCGGTCGAGGCGGCCGTCGCCGCCGCCGGCGAGATCGCCGCCGCGGCGCGCGCCCTCAAGCGCCGCATCGTCGAGGCGCGCAGGACGGCCGG
>CAYLND010000290.1:0-3343 GCA_964384905.1 uncultured Acidobacteriota bacterium | reverse complement strand
CGCAGGGGGCGACGGGCGCCACGCTGCGCACCCGGAACGTCATTCTGCTCACGCTCGACGGGCTGCGGATCCAGGAGCTGTTCGGCGGCATGGACCCGCTCCTCGCCGGGAAGCGCACGCAGAAGAAATCGGGGATCTACGATCTCGATCGGGCGCGCCGGAGATTCTGGCGCGACACCCCGGAGGAGAGGCGCGCGGCGCTGATGCCTTACTTCTGGGCCACGCTGGCGCCCCAGGGAGTCGTCCTCGGCGACAAGGAAAAGGGAAGCAGCGTCCAGCCGCGCAATCCGCTGCTGTTCTCCGCGCCGGGCTACTCCGAGATCCTGACCGGACAGCCGCAGCCGGACGTCACCACGAACGACGTCAAGCGCTACCCGCATCGGACCGTCCTGGAGTTCGTCAAGAGCGCGCTCCGTCTCGACCGGCGGCAGGTCGCCACGATCGGCTCGTGGGAGGGATTCGGGACGCTGTCGTCGTCGCGGGCCGACGCCTTCTTCACCAATACCGGGTACGAGAGAGTGCCGGCCGGTCTCGCCACGCCGCGCATGGCGTTCCTCGGCGATCTGCAGTTCGAGGTCATGGCGCTCTGGGAGGAAGGGCGCAGCGACGCGATCACCTTCAACATCGCCCTGGAGTACCTCAAGACGCAGCATCCGCGCCTGATGTACATCGCGCTCGGCGAATCGGACGATTGGGCGCACGCGCGGCGCTACGACCGGCTCCTCGACTATCTCAACGTCGCCGACGGCATGATCCGCAGCCTGTGGCAGACGCTCCAGGCGATCGATATGTACCGGGGGAAGACGACCCTGATCATCACGACCGATCACGGCCGCGGGATCACCCCGTCCGACTGGATCGACCACGACGAGACGGTCGCGGGCTCCGAGGACATCTGGGTGGCCGTGATCGGCCCCGACACGCCTCACCGGGGCGAGGTCGCGCCCGCTCCGACGGTGCACCAGTCGGACGTGGCCGCCACTCTCCTGCGCTTCTTCGGTCTCGACGGTCGCGCCTTCGACCCGCAGGCCGGTCCGGCCATCCCCGAGGCGTTCGCGTCCCCCGCGCAATGACATTGACAGACCCGCCGGTTGGTCGTATATGACCGCCATTAAGAGAAAGAGGAATTCTCCGCTCGCCGGGCGCGAAAGTCGTTCCGCGCGCCGGGAATCGGGGCACGCCGCCTGGTCTCCGCGCGGGACAGGGGAGCCGATTCCTTGACCGCCACGGCTGTCCAGCCACGCTGGCCACACCATTCGGAGGAACGCCGATGCCTCCCGTGATCTTTATCCGCACGTCCGTACTGCCCTCGTTCCGCCGGGCATGCCTTCTCCTGATCCTCGCGCTTCTTCTACTCAGCCTGCCCGCGGGGGCGGCGCGGGCGGAGGCGCCGCCGGCCGGCACCGATCTGTACGGCATGGCGGCGGGCGGCATCGAGATCGAGATCCCTGGCGCCGGACGCGACTTCGTCCGCCTCACCGGCGTGAGCCTGGTCCGACGCGACGCGCCGGCACCCTCGTCCACGGGCACGACGATCGCGACCCAAATGGCGGCGCTGCAGCTTTCCGGGAGCAGCCCGGTGTTCGGGACGGTCAAGGTGTCACTCGAGCCCGGGACGAGCAGCGGCGGCTCGGTCCACAGCAGCCCCGGCCCGCTCGACTTCCCGGCCGACGCGTTCTTCGACCTGCTCCTCGACGTGTCGCTGCCGGATCGCGGGCTCGACCTGCACAACGCGACCGCCTATCGGATCGGTGCGTCGATCCATTCGATTCCGTGGATCGAAGTGTTCACCAATCCGGGACCGCTCCCGGTCGCGCTGGTCGACGCGGCGAACAACGCGACCGCCAGCCTGACCCACCTGGCGATCGATTTCCGGCCGCGGCTGGAGTGCCTGCCGACCCAGGCGCAGATGTCCTGGACGCTGCCGCAGGGGACGGAGCTCGTGCAGCTGTCCGGCCGATCCAGCGTCGTGCACTCGGACTCCTTCGATCCCGGCGACGGTCTCGGAGAGTTCAACAGCATGATCCTGGCGATGGACCTGACCGGCACCAGCGCCCTGGTCGGCCCGCTGCAGTATCGCGTTCAACCGGGTGTCGGGTCGCCCGGCAAGTCCAAGACGAACGCCGCGGGGGCGGTCGACTCGCTCTTCGACGTCTTCTTCGAGATCCACGATTCGCTGTTCGACAACTTCTTCAACTCGCCGACCGATCCGCTCCGGATGAAGGGGACGAACCCGCTCCCGGGTCTGTTCGGGCCGTTCGACAGCACGGGGCCGGTGCGCCTGTTCAACTCCCCGGGCGTCGGGCCGGTGGTCGGGCCGGTGGGGACGGTGAACTCGTTCAGCGACTCCTGGAGCCCCTCCAGCCCCGCGGTGATCTGCTGCCAGGACGCCGACGGCGACGGCGTGCTGGCGCCGCCGTGCGGCACCGATTGCGACGATCACGACCCCACGAATTTCCCGGGGAACATCGAGATCTGCACGGACGGGCACGACAACAACTGCAACCAGCTGATCGACTGCCGCGACCCGCTGTGCGCCGGCCGCGACTGCAATGACGGCAACCCGTGCACGCGGCCCGACGTCTGCACGCCCGCGGGCACCTGTTCCGGGCCGCCGGCCGACTGCGACGATCACAACCCGTGCACGAAGGACGCCTGCGATCCGCAGACCGGCCAGTGCCAGCACCAGCCGGTCGACTGCGACGACGGCAACCCGTGCACGATCGACCGCTGCGTCCTCAGCACCGGGCTGTGCGAGCACGTTCCGGTGGTCTGCGACGACGGCAACCCGTGCACCAGCGATGCGTGCGACCCGACCACCGGCGCCTGCCGGTTCGTCCCGACGCCCGGCGCCCCGTGCGACGACGGGAACGGCTGTACGACCGGCGACACGTGCGTGCCGAGCCCGGTGGGCGGCATCGTCTGCCAGGGCACGCCGGTCAGCTGCGACGACGGCAATCCCTGCACGCTCGACGAATGCGACCCGCACTCCGGCGCCTGCCTGCATGTGCCGGTGAACTGCGACGACGGGGACTCCTGCACCGCCGACGCCTGCGAACCCTCCACCGGGCAGTGCGTGCACAGGCCGATCCCGGTGCAGGAGCCGGGCCCGATCACCTTCCGTGACGAAAAGACGATCCTGTGGGCGCCGACGCCCGACGCCTCGCACTGGAACACCTACCGCGGCACCATCCCGGGGAAGAATCTCGGCAGCCGGCTGCCGGGCCCGGTGTACGATCAGACATGCTTCGAGAGCGACGACTCGTTCGGCGACGGTCCGACGATCTGCACCGACTCCTCGGATCCCCCGCTGGGGATGGCCTACTACTACCAGGAGTTCATC
>CAYLND010000289.1:0-3344 GCA_964384905.1 uncultured Acidobacteriota bacterium | reverse complement strand
CCTGGCGTCGGCCGGCGGCGCGGTCGCCGCCTGCGACGCCGTCGTCTCCGGAACGGCGCGCGCCGCGTTCGTCTGCACCCGCCCGCCGGGCCACCACGCCGAGGCCGATCGCGCCATGGGGTTCTGCCTGTTCAACAACATCGCCGTGGCGGCGCGGCACCTCCAGGACCGGCATGGTCTCGGGCGCGTGCTGATCGTCGACTGGGACGTGCACCACGGGAACGGCACGCAGCACCTGTTCGAGGACGACGACAGCGTGTTCTACTTCAGCGTCCACCAGTCTCCGTTCTACCCGGGCACCGGCTCCGCCCGCGAGACCGGCACCGGCCGCGGGGCGGGGTACACGCTGAACTGTCCGATGCCGGCGGGAGCCGGCGACGAGGCCTACGCGCGCGTCTTCCGCGACGTCCTCCGTCCGGAGATCGACCGTGTGCAGCCGGAGGCGATCCTGATCTCGGCCGGGTTCGACGCGCACCACGCCGATCCACTGGCCGGCATGTCGCTGAGCGAGCGAGGCTACGCGGAGATGACGTCGATCCTGAGGGAGGCGGCGGACAAGCACTGCGGGGGGCGGATCGTGTCGCTGCTCGAGGGCGGCTACGACCTCGCGGCGCTCGGCGCCTCGGTCGAGGCCCACCTGCGCGCCCTGGGCGCCTGGGGGGATTGAAGGTCCGCGGTCGGCGTCAGGCGGGGTCCGGACGGTTCGGCCCCCACTCGGAGGGCGCCACCGTCCTGAGTCCGAGAGCGTGGACGCTCCCGCCGACCAGATCGCCGAGCGCCTCGTGCACCATCCGGTGCCGTTCGAGCAGCTCTCTTCCCTCGAACGCCGCCGCGACGATCACCACCTCGAAGTGCCCGCCGCCCGACGTGGCTCCCGCGTGACCGGCGTGCCGCACGCTGTCGTCGCGGATCTCGAGATGCGCCGGCCGGAACCGGTCGCGCAGGAGGGTCTCGAGACGGGCTCGTGTGTCCGACATCCGCGGGCGCCTCAGCCGGTCCCGCCGGCGTCCGGCGGGATCGGCCGGCCGGCGCCGCTCTCGATCGCCCTGTCGTAGACGAGCGTGGCCGCGGCCAGATCCTCGAGGCCGATCCCGAGGGACTTGTACAGAGTGATCTCGGCGTCGTCCCGGCGACCCGGGTGCGCTCCTCCGAGCACGTCCTTGAGCTCGACGGCGCGGTCGAGCGCGGCCTTCCCCGCGCCCGCCGCGATGAGATCGCCCGCCTCCCCGCGCGCCTGCTCGATCGAGTCGACCACGATGAGGCCGGACCGATCGACGGCGTCATCGTCCAGCTCGCGGCGGTCGGCCCGGTTGCCTCCGATGGCGTTGAGGTGCACGCCGGGGCCGAGCCAGACGCCCCGCAGGACCGGCTGCGTCGCCGAGGTGGCGGTGACGACGATGTCGGCCCCGCGCACCGCCTCCTCCGCCGTAAGGCAACCGATCACCGGCACGCCGCACGCCGCCTCCGTCTCCCGGCAGAACTCGAGGAGGCGCCCGCGGTCCCTGCCGAAGGCGCGGATCCGCTCCAGCCGCCGGACGAGCGCGATCGCCCGCGCCTGGCTGCGGGCCTGCCAGCCCGTGCCGAGGATCGCCAGCGAGCGCGCGTCGGCGCGCGCCAGGCGCCGCGTCGCCACGCCGGAGGCGGCGCCGGTGCGCATCTGACCCAGGCGGTCCGCCTCGATGATCGCCAGCAGGTCGGAGCTCCGGGCGTCGAACAGCAGCACCACGAAGCGAGCGCCCTGCCTCGTCGTCGCGTAGACCTTGGCGGCCAGGCGCCCCCACACCTCCGAGCCGGCCGCCAGGGCGTGCAGGACGGCGCCGGTGACGGTCGCCCGCGCCCGCGGCCGGTTGTCCGCCCGGCCTTCCGCCCACTGGCGGAACGCCTGCTCGACCGCCTCGACGCAGGCGTCCATGCCGAGGAGCCGCTCGACATCCCGTTCGGTCAGGTACAGCGCCATGGCGACGGGGATGTTAGCCCAGATGGAGTGCTGCGGCGACGGACGAGGCGCCGTGCGGCAGCCGTGGACGGGAGAGCTTGGTATAGTCGGAGTACCTTCCCGGAAGGAGAGTCGATTGAAGACGGCAGGGATCATCGGCGGGCTCGGTCCCGAGTCGACCGTCGAGTACTATCACGCGATCATCACGCGGTTTCGCGAGAGGACGGGGGACGGACACTATCCCGCGCTCCTCATCAACAGCGTCGATCTGAGGCGGGCGCTCGATCTGGTCGAGGCGGCGCGGTGGTCGGAGCTGACCCGGTACCTCGTGGACGAGATCGGCCGCCTGGCGCGCGCGGGCGCGGACTTCGGGGCGGTGTCGGCCAACACGCCGCACATCGTGTTCGACGAGCTGCGCCGGGAGTCGCCGATCCCGTTGATCAGCATCGTCGAGGCGACCGCCGAGGCGGCGGTCGAGCGCGGGCTGAAGCGGGTCGGCCTGTTCGGCACCCGGTTCACGATGCAAGGCCGCTTCTATCCCGATGTGTTCGCGCGGACGCGCGTCACGCTCGTGACCCCCGAGACCGGCGACCAGGACTACATCCACGAGAAGTACATGAACGAGCTGGTGAAGGGCATCTTCCTGCCGGACACGCGCCAGGGGCTCCTGGCGATCGCGCGGCGCCTCCAGACGCGGCATGGCGTCGAGGCGGTGATCCTCGGAGGAACCGAGCTGCCTCTGATCCTGCGGGAGACCGGGAGCGCGGGCGTCCCCTTCCTCGACACGACCCGGGTCCATGTCGAGCGGATCGTCGACCGGATCCTGTCCTGAGACCCG
The DNA here is from genome assembly GCA_964384905.1 of uncultured Acidobacteriota bacterium. Taxonomy (GTDB): domain Bacteria; phylum Acidobacteriota; class Polarisedimenticolia; order Gp22-AA2; family Gp22-AA2; genus Gp22-AA3. The sequence continues at coordinate 570 of CAYLND010000289.1, read as the reverse complement.
TGCCGTCGTGGGATATCATCGAGCCGTGCGATCGGCCGGACGGGGGCGATGATCACGATCGAGGCGATGCGGCCGCAGGACTGGGAGCGGGTGCGCTCGATCTACCAGGAGGGCATCGCCACGGGCCACGCCACCTTCGAGACGGAGGCGCCGGCGCGCGAGCCGTGGGACGCGGCGCACCTGAAGGAGGGGCGGCTGGTCGCGCGCGACGACGACGCGGTCCTCGGGTGGGCGGCCCTGAGCGGGGTGTCGAGCCGCTGCGTCTACGCGGGCGTCGCCGAGGTCAGCGTCTACGTCGCGGCGGCCGCCCGCGGCCGCGGTGTGGGCCGGGCGCTCCTGCAGGCGCTGGTCGCCGAGTCGGAGCGCCTCGGGATCTGGACGCTGCAGGCCGGCGTCTTTCCGGAGAACACAGCGAGCCTGGAGCTGCACAGGCGATGCGGCTTCCGCGAGGTCGGGCGGCGCGAGCGTCTCGGTCGCCTGGGCGGCGTCTGGAGGGACGTGATCCTGCTCGAGCGGCGGAGCGCCACGGTAGGCATCTGATGGAGGGGTCGTCCATGAGCGCAGTCACGG
>CAYLND010000288.1:0-3377 GCA_964384905.1 uncultured Acidobacteriota bacterium | reverse complement strand
GGTTCTGGCCTTGTGGCCCGGCTCGCCTGGTTTTTGCGGATTGGAATCGGGGTTCGGGTGGCGTGACCCGCGCGAGGCGCGCTGGGGACGTCTCGAGGCGGAGGGGGCGCTGCTTCTGTTCCTGCGCGGCCACGCCGAGGCAGCCCGTCTGGCGGCCCGATCCGGGGGCGGTCAGGTGCTGGTGGCGGCGGGCCGGCGCGGGGGCGTGCCGGTCCTGTGGAAGCCGGCCGACGCCGAGGCGGAGAGCGGCGGCGCGGCGCCCGGGAGAGCGCCTGACGCGGCCTCGCCGGCGGGGCAGGCGATTACCGGCCGGTTCGAGTTCGCCACGGGCACGCGCAAGGTCTCGGGCGCGGTGACCCTCGAGGCGACTCTGGATCCGGAGCGTCTTCTGGCCCAGAGCCGGGGGGCGGAGGACCCGTCGCGGGGCTGCCTTCTGATCGACGCGGCCGGGACGGTGCTGGCGTCCGATCCCGGATCCCGGATGACGCCGCCGGACGCGCGCCCTCGGGAGATTGGGAAAGGAGAGGATCGGGACATGGATTCGATGCGCGCCGAGTCGCCGGTCCGGACGGAAAGCTGGTCCGCGCCGTCCCCGTGGCGCCTGGCGTGTGCGCAGAGAGGCGGTCCCGCCGTGGCCCTGGTGGAGCCGCTCGCGACGCGCTACCGCATGACCCTCCTCCTGAATCTCGCCGTCATGAGTCTCGCCCTGCTGCTGGGAACGTTCGCCGTGCAGCAGGCGCGTCGCCGGCAGGTGCTGGAGGCCGCGGCGCGAGAGGAGGCGAGGGTGCGCGACCTGGAGCGCCAGCTCTTTCACACCGAGCGGCTGAGCACGGTGGGGCGCCTGGCCGCCGGCATGGCGCACGAGATCAACAATCCTCTCGAGGGGATGTCCAACTATCTGGGCCTGGCACGCGCCGATCTGGGCCGCGGCGACGCGGCCTCGGCGCTGCGGCGCCTGGACGGCGCGCAGGAAGGGCTGAGACGCGCGGGTGAGATCGTGCGCCAGGTCCTGCAGCACGCCGACCCGGCGACGGCGCCGCGCGTCGTGCTCGATCTGAACGCGGTGCTGCGCCAGACGGTCGAGTTCGTGCGCTCGCGTCCGGAGTTCGGCACGGTCCGGTTCGACGAGGAGCTGTCCCCCCACCCGGTCGGCGTCCAGGGCAGCCAGGCGCTCCTCGCCCAGGTCGCCCTGAACCTCCTGCTCAACGCCTGCGAGGCGCAGCCTTCGGGTGGCGAGGTGCGGGTCAGCACCCGGCGCGACGGCGGGCGGGTGATCGCCGAGATCGCCGACCGTGGACCGGGCGTGCCACCGGACGATGCGGCACGGATCTTCGAGCCGTTCTATTCGACGAAGCAGTCGACCGGCCTCGGTCTGTCGATCTGCTACTCGATCGTGACGCAGCACGGCGGCGATCTGGCGGTGCTGCATCGGCCGGGGGGCGGCGCGGTCTTCCGCATGAGCTTCCCCGCGGCGAACGAGGGCGTGGCGTGAGAGAGGTCCGTCGGATGCCCGACCGGAAGCCTCCCCGGGGACGCGTTCTCGTCGTCGAGGACGAGTCCTACGTGCGGACCTCGCTGGGAGAGCTCCTGGGGGAGCGGGGCTTCGACGTGGATCTGGCGGAGGACGTCGCCGGCGCGATCGCCTCGCTGTCCCGCTCGCCGGTCGACGTCGTCCTGACCGATCTCCGCCTGCCGGGCGCCGACGGGCAGGAGCTGGTGAAGCGCATGCAGGCCTCCTTCCCGAACGTCCCGGTCGTCGTGCTGACCGGTCAGGGGACCATCGCCTCGGCGGTGGCCTGCATCAAGGCCGGGGCGAGCGATTACATCCTGAAGCCGGCCGACCCGGACGCTCTCGAGGTCGCGCTGGATCGGGCGCTCGCGACCCGGGCGTTGCAGCGCGAGGTGGATTATCTGCGTCGCGGAGAGGGGACCGGCGACCAGGCGCCGATCGGCGCCTCGCCCGCGTGGCGCGCGGTGATGGAGACGGCGCGCTCGGTCGCCGCCAGCGACGCCACCGTCCTGCTGCTGGGTGAGTCGGGCACCGGGAAGGAGCTCGTCGGGCGTCACATCCACCGGCTGAGCCGACGCTCGCGGGGTCCGTACGTCCGGGTCAATTGCGCTGCGATCCCGCTGGAGATGTGGGAGAGCGAGTTCTTCGGCCATCGCAAGGGCTCCTTCACGGGTGCCGCGGGCGACCGTGAGGGACGTTTCCGCCTGGCGCACCAGGGGACCCTGTTCATGGACGAGATCGCCGACATGCCGCTGGCCGCGCAGGCCAAGATCCTGCGGGTCCTGCAGGACGGCGAGTTCGATCGTCTCGGCGACGAGCAGCCGACGCGCGTCGACGTCCGGATCGTGGCGGCGACCAACACGGACATCGACGCCGCGGTCGCCGAGAAGCGCTTCCGCCAGGATCTGCTCTACCGCCTCGACGTCGTGCGGATCGCGCTGCCGCCCCTGCGCGAGCGCAAGGAGGACGTGCCGCTGCTCGCGGCGCGGTTCGCGCGGGACATCGCGGCCCGCCTCGGTCGGAGCGCGCCGGAGATCGCGCCGGAGGTGCTGGCCGACCTCGCGGCCTACGCGTGGCCGGGGAACGTGCGGGAGCTGCGCAACGTGCTGGAGCGGGCGATCATCCTGAATCCCGGGGCGTCGCTGACGTCCCTGGACCTGCCCCCGGTCGCCGGTCTCGCGGGCGAGACGACCCCCGCCGCTGAGACGGGCGGCGATCTCACGCTCCGGGCGGCGCTGGCGCGCCGGGAGAAGGAGGCGCTCGTCGAGGCGTTGCGACGGGCGCGCGGCGTGCGCAAGGAGGCGGCGCGACTCCTGGGGATCGATCAGCGCAACCTGGCGTACTACCTGCGCAAGCACGGAGTGGATCCGGACGAGGCGGGGGAATCCTGAGCCTCCAGGAGGGTCGCGGCATGCCGGCGCACGAGCAGTCTGGGACCGTTCGCGGGGGGGCCCCGCGCAGGAGCACGACGCTGCTGCGGGCTCTCCTGATCTTCCTTCTGGCGAACGCCTCGTATCTGGCGGCCTTCGACTCGGCGACCATCTTCTATCACGTGCAGGTCGTGCTGCACGTCGTCCTCGGGCTCCTTCTCGTTCTGCTCCTGATCGCCCGCGGGCGCCAGGCCCTGCTGCGCCTCTGGTCGCGGAGCGGGAACGCGGCGGCCCACGCCTGGCTGTGGGTCGTCGCCGGCGCCTCCGTCGTGGCCATCGCGACCAGCCTGGTCCTCACGGTCACGGGCACCGCCACGCCGTACCGGATGATCCTGATGACCCACGTCCTCGCGTCGCTGGGCGCGCTCCTGGCCGGGGTCGCCTGGCAGGCGGCGCGCGGCCGGCGGGTCGGCGCGCGGCGAGTCGCCGCCGTCGTC
>CAYLND010000287.1:0-3415 GCA_964384905.1 uncultured Acidobacteriota bacterium | reverse complement strand
CGGCGCGCAGCGCCTCGGCCGCCGCGCTCTTCACCCGCTCGTCGTCGACGCGCGCCGCGCTCACCCCGAAGCCGATCGGAAACGCCCACGACACGTCGTCGTACGGGATGTTCTCCGACTCGGCCGGGAAGCGCTGCGGCTCGAGCAGGTCGACGGCGTAGTTGCGGTACGGCTGGTCGAGCTTCACCACGAACGAGCCGCGCGGGAACTTCCCTTCGGTGACGGTCAGGTCGGCGCTCAGCCTGCCGACCTCGATGCGCTGGTCGAGCAGCCGGTTGACCATGGCCGCGACCTGCAGCCGGTCACCCTGGTCCTCGGGGATGACGAAGGCGCACGGCTTCTCGGTCACCCCCTTGCGCCAGGAGTTGTAGCCGGTGCGGTAGAAGTTGCGCAGCATCTCCTGCGCGTGACGCGCGCTCCAGTCCAGGATCGACAGCGCCCCGGTCTCCTGGTAGTTCACGTTGTCGCGCAGCGACCAGCGGAAGCTCTGGGGCGGCGGCACCGGCCGGTACCACTCGCGGGTCAGATAGTCCTCCATCTCCCCCCCGCCCTCGTGGATCCTGCGATCAGCGGTCTCGGCCGTGCCGTTGCCGAAGGTCTCGTAGCCGCGCCCGATGCTGTTGTGGTTCATGGCGATCGCGTCGAGGTAGTGCAGGCCGAAATCCTCTCCGAAGTTCCAGGTCCAGACGCCCGGCATCCCCATCGCGTTCAGCGCGGTGACCTCGTGCAGGCTCATCTCGAGGAACTGGCTGGTGACGATCGGATCGAGATGCGGGTTGTAGGGGCCGGTGCCGTTCCAGGTCTCCAGGAGCGCAATCGACTCGTGCAGGTCGTGCATCACCGTCGGGTGGTACGCGAAGTACGTGGCGTAAACCGCCCGGGTGACTCCGAACGCCTGCTGGTGCGCGTCGCGGTTGATGTCGACGTAGACGTAACGGTTCCAGTAGGGAGGCGACATGCGGGGCAGGGCGTCGTAATCCGTCCTGCCCTTCAGATAACGGTAGAACCAGTCGGCGACCTTGTCGCGCCCGTCCGGGTCGGCGATCGGGTTGATCAGGACGACCAGCTTCTCGCGCGCCGCCCGGATCATCGGCTGCTCCGAGACCGCCAGGCGATACGCCAGCTCCATGCACATCTCGGCGCTGCCGGTCTCGTCGGCGTGCAGCCCGCAGTCGAAGTAGTAGATCGGCCGCGCTCCGCCGATGATCGCCTCGGCCTGGTCCGGCGTGGTGCGCCGCGGGTCGGCGAGGGCGGCGGTCGCCGCCTTGAGCCTGTCCAGGTCGCGGATGCCGGCCTCGTCGGCGATGGCGACCAGGATGATCTCGCGCCCCTCTTCGGTCCTGCCGATGGTCTCGACGTGCACGCGGGGGGAAGCGGCCGCCAGCGCCCGCATGTACGACTGGATCGTCCCGGCATGCGTCAGCTCGCCGGTGGCCCCGGCGATGTGTCCCAGGTGCTTCGTAGGCGAGGGGACCTTGTCGGAGGCCGGGACGTAAGCCACCCACGGGCTCTGGAAGCGCGGCTCGGTGGTGCAGCGCGCGATCGCCTCGGTCGAGCCCGGCTCCGGCGTGTCGGGGGAGGCGGCGGCCTGCGCGGCCGCTCCCGTGGCCCTGGCGTGGAGGATACAGATAATAAGGATAGCGCCGGACAGGCGACCGGGACCCCTCACGACGTCTCCCCAACGCGCCCGGGGATCACTTCTCCTTGCCCTCGGATTCCTTCCCGGGACGCAGCTCGGATTGCGCCCGCACGACGCCGCCCTTCACGACGTAGCGGACCTGCCGGACGTTCTTGATGTCGGCCGCCGGGTCGGCGGCCAGGACCAGCAGATCGGCGCGCTTCCCCTTCTCGACCGTTCCGAACTGGTCGAGGCGGTGCATCGCCTGGGCGCCGCCGCGGGTCGAGGCGACCAGGACCTCCATCGGCGTCATCCCCGCCGCCTGCATCGCCTCCATCTCGGCGTAGACCGAAGCGCCGTGCAGCGTCAGCGGGTTGCCGGCATCGGTCCCCATCGCGATCGGGATGCCGGCGTCGCGCACCGCTTTCAGGTTCGCCGGTCCGACCCGGTTGAAGGTCGCAATGCGCTCCCGCCGGCGCTCGGCCGCCTTCGGGTCGTCCTTCACGGGAAGGCGCGCGCTCTCGGCGACGTGCGCCAGGGTCACGGGGTCCACGCAGCCGTTCGGGTCGTCCACCTCCGGAGCCTTTTGGGCGGCGGCCGCCTCCTGCAGCCGGCGGTAGCCGTCGAGGACCGTGAGGGTCGGGCAGTAGATGGTGTGGTTCTCCTTCGCCAGACGCAGGAACTCCTCGTCGATCGGCAGATCGCCGACGCTGTGCACGAGCAGGCTCGCCCCGGCCCGCAGCGCCACGGTCGCCTCCTTGAGGCCCGTGGCGTGCACGATCAGCGGGACCGTGCGGGCGCGCGCCTCGTCGCCCGCCGCCATCACCGCCTTGCTCATCTCGTCGAAGTTGCGCTCGGCCAGCGGGATGAACCAGACCTTCACCGCGTCGGCGCCGTGCGACGCCAGGTAGCGCACCCCGGCGCGCGCGTCCTGCTCGGTGCCGAGATAGATGAACTGCCTTTCGGCCGGCAGGTTCATCCAGAAGTCCCAGGTCGACAGAAGCGGCCCGGCTGCCGCGACATGCGGCGCCAGCGCCTCGGCGTCGGCGCGCGCCCGCAGGTCCCAGGTCCAGGAGTAGCCGCCGACGTCGAACACCGCCGTCACCCCGGAGCACAGATACGACCGCAGGAAGCGCTCGGGATGGGCGCGCAGGCCCGCCTCGACCTCCTCGTACGGATAGCGGTCGCGCACGTCGATGAAATCGGGCCGCCCGTCGGCCCAGCCGGTCTGCGAGAAGTGCACGTGCGCGTCCACGATCCCGGGCGTGATCCACATCCCGAGCAGATCGACCGTCGCGACCCCTGCGGGCGGCGGGCACTGCGCCCGGCTCCCGGCGCAGTCGATCGTTCCGCCGCGCACGATCACCACGGAGTCGCGGACGGCCGGCGCCCCGGTGCCGTCCAGGAGCGTCGCCCCGACCAGCGCCCGCGGCGGTGGCGGCGTCCCCGGCGGGGCCGAGAAGGCGGTGGTGACCGCGATCTTCCAGCCGTCGGTCGTCTTGACGAAGAAGCGCTCGGAGATCCCCGCGTCCTCGCGCGCCCCATAGCGCACGCGGTAGCGATAGGTCCCGTAGACCAGACCCGGGCGGATCGGCACCAGGTCGAGGTCCAGTCCCTCGAACAGGTCGGGCCAGTCATCGCCCGATTCCTTCACGAACGATTCGTACCCGAGACGCAGCCCCTCGAACCCGGTGCGCGCCAGCGTGTCGGCGTGCAGGTAGCACGCCAGGTAGTCGTTGCGATCGCGCCGGCGGATCGCGTCCAGGTTCTTCTCGAAGAGCGCGCGCGCCGCCGCCA
>CAYLND010000286.1:0-3433 GCA_964384905.1 uncultured Acidobacteriota bacterium | reverse complement strand
GCCCGGCTCCTGACCGAAACCGATCTCGGCCAGAAGATGCCCGCCGGGTCGCAGGCAGCCCGGGGCCTCCGCGGCCAGGCGGCGGTGCGCGTCGAAACCGTCGGGGCCGCCGAGCAGCGCGGCGCGCGGCTCGTGGTCCCGGACCTCGGGCATGAGACCCGGCAGATCGCCGTCTCTGACGTAGGGCGGATTGCTCAGGATGAAATCGGCCCGTCCGGCGAGCCCCGCGGCGCGCAGCGGCTCGAACAGATCCCCGGCGCGGAACTCGATGCGGCCGGCGACACCGTGGGCGGCCGCGTTCCGCCTGGCGATCTCGAGCGCCGCCTCGGACAGGTCGGTGGCGTAGACGCGCGCGCCCGGAATCTCCCGCGCGGCGACCACCGCCAGACAGCCGCTCCCCGTTCCGATGTCCATGACGACAGGGTCCGCCGCGCGGTTCAGCCGGAGGAGCGCCTCGACGAGCCCCTCGGTCTCGGGACGGGGGATCAGGACCGCCGGTGTCACCTCGAACCGGAGCGACCAGAACTCCTGGACTCCGGTCAGGTACTGCAGCGGCACCCGCGTCCCGCGGCGCGCCACGAGCGCCCGGTAGCGCGCGGCCTCCTCCGGGCCGACGGGCGTCCCGGGTCGCGCCTGCAGCCGTCCCGTCTCCATCTGCAGGACGTGGGCCAGCAGCAGGCCGGCGTCGCGATCGGCCTCCGGCACCCCCGCCGCCAGCAGGGCCGCCCTCCCCTCCGCGATCAGGGAGGACGCGGCGGCGCTGCTCAGACGCGCACCTCTTCCTTGAGCGCTTCGGCCTGGTAACGCGCCACGATCGGCTCGATGACCGGGTCGAGGTCGCCTTCCATGATCTCCGGCAGGCGGTGGATGGTGAGATTGACGCGGTGATCGGTGAGACGGTTCTGCGGAAAGTTGTAGGTGCGGATCTTCTCGGAGCGCTCCCCGGTGCCGACCTGGCTGCGGCGGCTCTGCGCGATCGCGTCGCGCTGCTTCTGGACCTCCAGATCCAGAAGACGCGAGCGCAGGACCTTCAGGGCGCGCGCCTTGTTCTTGTGCTGCGAGCGCTCGTCCTGGCACTGCACCACGGTCCCGGTCGGCAGGTGGGTGATGCGAATCGCCGAATAGGTCGTGTTCACCCCCTGCCCGCCCGGACCGGTGGCGCAGAAGGTGTCGATCCTCAGGTCCTTCTCGTTGACCTCGATCTGCACGTCGTCCGCCTCCGGCAGCACGGCGACGGTCGCGGTCGAGGTGTGGATGCGGCCGGACGCCTCGGTGGCCGGCACGCGCTGCACGCGATGCACGCCGCTCTCGTGCTTCAGGCGGCTGTACACCTGCTTCCCGGAGATGAGGGCGATGACCTCTTTCAGCCCTCCCAGCCCGGTCGAGCTCAGATTGAGCACCTCCACCTGCCAGCCGCGCCGCTCCGCGTAGCGCCCGTACATGCGGAACAGCTCGCCGGCGAACAGCGACGCCTCCTCGCCGCCGGTGCCGGCGCGGATCTCCAGGATGACGTTCTTCTCGTCGAGCGGATCCTTCGGCAGCAGCAGGGTGCGCAGCTCGTCCAGAAGGGCGGTCTTGCGCTGCTCGAGCGCCAGCAGCTCCTCCCGGGCCATGGCGCGCAGCTCTTCGTCCTGCATCAGCGTCTGGGACTCCTGGATCTGGCGCACCACGTCCTTGTACTCGCGATACCGGACGACGGTCTTCTCCAGCTCGGCGTAGGTCTTGGTGACCTGCCGGTAGCGGTCCTGGTCGGACGTCAGGGCCGGGTCGCTCATCTGATGGGCGAGCTGCTCGAACTTCTGCTCGACAGCCGCGAGACGATCGAGTATCTCCACGTCGGACGCTCCTCGAGGCGGACAGCCGTCTCCGCCGGGCGCGGTCGGCCCCCCGCGGGGCTCGTCCCGCGGGACGGCCGGTCGGGCCTGTCTAGGAATTCGGGATGGACGATGGCACCGGGGTCGGGGCCACGCGTGTCGCGAGGGTCATGGTCAGGCTAGGCGCCCGACGCCGTGCCTTTGCGTTCGGCGGCCGCCCCGGACCCGCCGGCCACGGCGCCGGTCTTCACGGGCTTGCCGGCCGCCGCGCTCCTGGCGGCGGCCTTCGCGACGGTCGCCTTGTAGCGCTTCTCGAACCTCTCGACGCGGCCGGCGGTGTCGATCAGCTTCTGCTTGCCGGTGAAGAAGGGGTGGCACTTGGCGCAGATCTCGAGACGCATGTCGTCCTTGGTGGAGCGGGTTGTGAACGTCTCTCCGCAGGCGCAGGTGACCGTGACGACCTTGTAGACGGGATGGATCCCGCTCTTCATGTGACGACTCCTCTCCTGGGAACGCGGCGCATTATAGCCGGAACCCGGCGCCGGCGCCAAGCCTTGTCGCTTCTAAGACGGCCCGCGCGGCGCCCGGGTTTCAGGCCCTACCCCATGTTGCTCATGGCGGCCAGGAACTCCTCGTTGTGCTTGGTCTTCTGCATGCGCTCGATCAGCAGCTCCATCGCCTCCACGGGCGACAGCGAGTTGAGAACCTTGCGGAGCACCCACGAGCGGTCGAGCTCCATCTTCGCCAGGAGCAGCTCCTCCTTGCGCGTTCCGGAGCGCGTGATCTCGATGGACGGGAAGATGCGGCGGTCCGCCAGCTTGCGATCCAGGTGGATCTCCATGTTCCCCGTGCCCTTGAACTCCTCGAAGATCACGTCGTCCATGCGGCTGCCGGTCTCGATCAGCGCGGTGGCGATGATCGTGAGCGAGCCGCCCTCTTCGACGTTGCGGGCCGCCCCGAAGAAACGCTTCGGGCGCTGCAGCGCGTTGGCGTCGACGCCGCCCGAGAGCACCTTGCCGGACGGCGGCACGATGGTGTTGTAGGCGCGGGCCAGGCGGGTGATCGAGTCGAGCAGGATCACGACGTCCTTCTTGTGCTCGACCAGGCGCTTGGCCTTCTCGATGACCATCTCGGCGACCTGCACGTGACGCGTCGCCGGCTCGTCGAACGTCGAGGAGATGACCTCGCCCTTCACCGAGCGCTGCATGTCGGTCACCTCTTCCGGCCGCTCGTCGATCAGCAGAACGATCAGGATGATCTCCGGATGGTTCTGCGTGACGCTGTTGGCGATGGCCTGCAGCAGCATGGTCTTGCCGGTGCGCGGGGCGGCCACGATCAGACCGCGCTGCCCCTTCCCGATCGGGCAGAGGATGTCCAGCACGCGCGACGAGACGTTCTCGCGCGTCGTCTCGAGCTTGATCCTCTGGTTCGGATACAGCGGGGTGAGATTGTCGAAGAAGATCTTCTCACGCGCCTGGTCGGGATGCTCGAAGTTCACCGCCTCGACCTTGATGAGAGCGAAGTAGCGCTCGCCTTCCTTCGGGGGCCGGACCTGTCCGGAGATCGTGTCGCCGGTGTGCAGGTCGAACTTGCGGATCTGCGACGGCGACACGTAGATG
>CAYLND010000285.1:0-3449 GCA_964384905.1 uncultured Acidobacteriota bacterium | reverse complement strand
GCCTGAAAGGGAACAGCCCTTTCAACGTCTATGGTGAGAAATCCGGGCTAGGAGCGCGCTCGGGCGGCCGGGTCAGGTCCTGTCGGAGTGGCCCAGGCTCCTGCCGGGGGCGACGCGGTCGCGCACCAGCTGCTTCAGCTCCTTCATCTCCGGGAAGCGTCCCTGCGTCTGCCGCGACCAGATCATCACGTCGTCGAGCAGCAGATCGAAGACGCCGCCCGCTCCGGGGCGCAGCGCGACCTCTTCGATCTCCGCCTCGAAGGTGGTCAGCAGTTCTTGCGCCGTCCAGGCGGCGCGCAGGAGCCAGCGGCACTGCGTGCAGTAGACGATCGTCAGGCGCGGCCGCCGGGCCGCCTCGCCGGTCACGCCGCGCCCGTCCGGCGTTTCGCTCCGGCCAGACGGACCGCCTCGATGAGCTGCGGGAATCGGCAGGTCCGGGCGAACTCGTCGGGCGTCAGCCAGGCGAAGGCGTCGTGCTCGTCCGAGGGAATCACCTTGCCCGCGGCGGCGGTGCCGCGATAGACGACCACGATCATGTCCTCACGGTTGCGCTTCGCCTGGTAGGAGGCGATCGGGCGCGGGTCGATCGTCACGTCGAGACCCGACTCTTCCCGCGCCTCGCGCAGCGCCGCCTGCAGCGGCTGCTCGCCCGGCAGCACCCTGCCGGACAGGGTCTCCCACGATCCGGCGCCCGCGTCCTTGCGCGGCGAGCGGCGCATGGCGAGCACGCGCCGGTCGCGGAACACGGCGACCGCGACGGCGACGACGAAGCGGGCTTCGTCACTCGCACCGGTCGCGTGGACGGTGGATCGCATCGGTCCGGTCTCCGTGGCGGGGCCGCCGAGCGGCCGCCCGCCGCCCGGGAATTCTGCGGCAAGGCGCGACCGGGCGCAAGCGCAGCGACCGGGTACCGGCACGGTGCCGGGCAGGCCCTCGCGGTCGTCAGTCCTTGAAGGGGCGCGGTCGGTGTTCCCTACGACGCCCCGGACCGGCGCTTGTCGAGGACCTCACGCACCTTCCGGACCATGACGGTGACCTGGAACGGCTTCTGCAGGAAGTCGACGCCGCGGTCGAGCACGCCGTGCTGCCCGATGGCGTCGTCGGTGTAGCCCGACATGAAGAGGATCCTCATGTCGGGCCGCAGGGCCGACAAGCGCGTCGCCAGCGCGCGGCCGCTCATCTTGGGCAGGATGACGTCGGTCATCAGGAGATGGATCGCCCCCGGGTGCCGCTCGCAGAGCCCGATGCCCTCTTCGGGGTCGCCGCTCTCGAGGATGGTGTAGCCGTAGCTCCGCAGGCTGTCCCGCACGACGCCGCGCACCCCCGGGTCGTCCTCGACGAGGAGGATCGTCTCGGCGCCCCGCGGTGACGCGGCCGGGTGGCGCAGGTCGGTCGTCTCCGTCGCCTCCAGGGTCGGGGGCAGATAGACGCTGAACGTCGTCCCCCGGCCCGGCTCGCTCTGGACGTCGATGTAGCCGCCGCTCTGCTTGACGATGCCGTACACCGTCGCCAGACCCATGCCGGTCCCCTTGCCCGCCTCCTTGGTCGTGAAGAACGGCTCGAAGATGCGGGCCAGGATCTCGGGGGTCATGCCGCAGCCGGTGTCGCCGATCGCGAGCCGGACATAGGCGCCCGGGCGCGAGCCGGGGTGATCGCGCACGAAGCGATCGTCGAGCTCGACGGAGCCCGTCTCGATCGTCAGCCGTCCGCCCTGGGGCATGGCGTCGCGCGCGTTGACCACGAGGTTCATCGCCACCTGCTCGATCTGACCGGGGTCGGCCTTGATCCCGAGAGCTCCCGGCCGGGCGCGGATGGCCAGCTCGATGTCCTCCGAGATCAGCCGGCGCAGCATCTTTTCCATCTCGCCGATGAGCGCGTTCAGATCGAGGACGCGGGGCTGCAGCACCTGCTTGCGGCTGAAAGCCAGGAGCTGCCGGGTCAGGGAGGCGGCGCGCTCGCCGGCCTTGTGCACCTGCTCGATCCGCGGCCGGTGGGGATCGTCCGTCCCGATGTCGGTCAGGACCATCTCGCTGTACCCGAGGATCACGTTCAGCAGATTGTTGAAATCGTGCGCCACCCCGCCGGCCAGCAGCCCGATCGCCTCCATCTTCTGCGCCTGGCGCAGCTGGCTCTCCAGCAGCTTGCGATCCGTGATGTCCTGCATCGCGATCACCGCGCCGCGCGTGCGTCCCTGCGCGTCCGCGATCGGCTGGCCGCTGGCCAGGACGGTGCGCGAGGGCCCGTTCTTCGGGACGATCAGGAGCTCGACGTTCCGAACGGTCTCGCCCTGCAGGGCGCGGCGCAGGGGATTCTCGCCGTCCGTCAGGCGGGTCTTGCCGTCCGGCCGGTACAGATCGTTCTCCTGCGTCCAGCGGTCCGGCATCCCGGACGTCTCCGGGAGGCCGTGCATGCTGCGCGCGGCGCGGTTGAGCAGCGTCACGACGCCCCGGGAATCGCACGCCACGATGCCCGCCTCGACACGATCGAGGATGGCGCGCAGGAACTCCCGCTCGTTCGCGAGCGCCTCCTCGGCCTGGCCGCGCCGGGAGGGCTCTTCGGCCCTGTCCAGGGCGCGGCGCGCCGCGCGGGCCCAGCGACGGGCGGACGGAATCGCGCCCCGATCCAGGCGGCCCGTCGGAAACAGTCGCGAGCTGAGAGTGCGGACGCTGTGTCGTTTCGATCGGATGAGCAAACCCTCGCCGTGTTGCGGCCTGCGATCCGAAGTCTCTGGAAAATATTGCCCCGGAAGCCGGCAAGTCAAGAATCGCCGGGTGCCGCTGCGGCGCGGACGCCCGGGTCACGAAATCGTCATGCGGCCCGCTCTGCGGCCGTTCGTCGCAGGCGCTCCGGGTCGAGCCACGCGAGGAGGGGCGTCGTCATGCAGGTGGTGACGAGCGCCATGATGGCCATCATGGAGAACAGCGGCGGAGGGATCACTCCGGCGTCGAGACCTATGCCCAGGATCACCAGCTCCATCAGGCCCCGGGTGTTCATCAGCCCTCCGAGGGCCAGGGCCTCGCGCCACGGCATGCCGGCGAGCCGGGCGGACAGAGCGGCCCCGCCGAACTTGCCGGCGATCGCCACGCCGACGATCAGGAGACCTTCGAGCCACGGACCGCCGCCCGCGAGCAGCCGTACGCTCGTCCGCAGCCCCGTCAGGGAGAAGAACAGCGGCAGGAGAAGAACGGTCGCCCCCTCGAAGCGCTCCTCGATGGCGCTCTGGAACCGTGCGTCCCGGGGCGCCGACGCGCCCAGGAGGAAGGCGCCGAACAGCGCGTGGAGGCCGAGGCGATCCGACAGCCAGGCGGAGGCGGCCACCAGGATGAGAACCAGGGCGAGCAGATCGGGCGACAGCCGGCCGCGGCGCCGGTGCGCGCGCTCGAGGACGCGCAGGGCGGGTCGCGCGGCGGCGGCCATCAGGGCGACCATCCCCGCGAGCCCGAGCGGGA
>CAYLND010000284.1:0-3464 GCA_964384905.1 uncultured Acidobacteriota bacterium | reverse complement strand
GCCCCGCCCGGGGCGGCGGAAGCGGCCTTGCCCGCCGCCGCGACGGCTCCCGCCTCCGTCTCGATCAGAGCCACGACCGTGTTGATCGGGACGGTCTGGCCCTCCTGGACTTTGACCTCTACCAGCGTCCCGGCCGCCGGCGAGGGGATCTCCGCGTCGACCTTGTCGGTCGAGATCTCGAAGATCGGCTCGTCGCGGGCCACCTTGTCGCCCGGCTTCTTGAGCCAGCGGGTGAGGGTCCCTTCCGCGATGCTCTCCCCCATCTGAGGCATGATCACGTCGACCCGCATCGTCTGCTCCTTTTCCCGTCCTTCCATGCTCCCCCCGGGCTCAGCCGCGCGCTCTCACGCGTCGGCTGCAGCCCGGAGCTCTGAAAGTTGCCGCCACCTAGTAGGCCGCTAATTGTCTAGCGGCGATCAGAATCTTCTCCTTGTTCGGAAGAAAGAACTCCTCCAGGGGCGGGCTGTAGGGCACCGGCGTGTCCGGCGCCGTCACCCGAAGGACCGGTCCGTCCAGATACTCGAAGACCTCTTCGTTGATGATCGCCGCGATCTCCCCCGCGATCCCGCCGGTGCGGGTGTCCTCGTGCACCACCAGGACCTTGCCGGTCTTCTTCGCCGCGCTCAGGATGGCGTCCTTGTCCAGGGGGAGCAGGGTGCGCAGGTCGACGACCTCGGTCTGCAGCCCGGCCTCGCGCTCCAGGACATCCGCCGCCTCGAGCGCCTGGTAGAGCATCGCCCCATAGGTCAGGATGGCCAGATCACGCCCCTCGCGCCGCACGGAGGCCCGGCCGATCGGCACGATGTAATCCTCCTTGGGCAGCTCCTCCTTGATGCGGCGGTACAGGTACTTGTGCTCCAGATAGATGACCGGGTCCTCGTCGCGGATGGCGGCCTTGATGAGCCCCTTCGCGTCGTAGGCCGTCGCCGGGGCCACGACCTTGAGACCCGGCGTGTGGACGAAGTACATCTCCGGATTCTGCGAGTGGAAGGGCCCGCCGTGCACGCCACCACCGCTCGGGCCGCGGATGACGATCGGCACGCCGGCCCCCCAGCGGTAGCGGTTCTTGGCGGCGAAGTTTGTGATCTGGTCGAAGGCGCAGGAGATGAAATCGATGAACTGCATCTCGGCGATCGGCCGCATCCCCATCAGCGCCGCGCCGATCGCCGCGCCGACGATCGCCGACTCGGAGATCGGCGTGTCGATGACGCGCATCTCGCCGAAGCGATCCAGCATGCCTTCGGTCACCTTGAAGGCGCCCCCGTAGACGCCGACGTCCTCGCCCAGGATGAACACGCGCTCGTCGCGCTCCATCTCCTCCCAGATCCCCTGCCGGATCGCCTCCACGTAGGTCGTCAGGGCCACGCGCGTCCCTCCTCGTCAGCGGCCGTCGAGCGTGCGGTCGTCATGGTACACGCCCGACAGGCACTCCTGCGGCTCCGGGTACGGCTGCTTCTCCGCCCAGGTCACCGCCTCGTCCAGCTCGGTCTCGATGCGCGCGTCCATCTCGCGCGCCGCCGCGCCGTCCAGCAGCCGTCGCCTCAGCAGCTCCTCCTGGAACCGCGGGATCGGATCCTTGCGCTCCCACTCGTCGAACCGGGACTTCGGCACGTACCCCGCGTCGTCGTGGGCGGAGTGTCCGGTCATACGGAAGGTGACGAACTCCAGGAGCGTCGGTCCCTCGCCACGGCGCGCCCGCGCCGCGGCGCGGCCGACGGCGGCGTACACCGCGAGCACGTCGTTCCCGTCCGCGGATTCGCCGGGGATCCCGTACCCGGCGGCCCGGTCGGAGACGCGCTCCACGCGCATCTGCCGGGTGACGTGCGTCGAGTAAGCGTACTGATTGTTGTTGCAGACGAGCACCACGGGGAGCCGGCGCACGGCCGCGAAGTTGACTCCTTCGTGCCAGTCGCCGCGGCTGGTCGCGCCCTCGCCGAAGAAACAGAAGGAGATCTGGTCGGTGCCGCGCTGGCGGAAGGTCAGCGCGCACCCGGCCGCCACCGGGATGCTGTCTCCGAGGTGCGAGATGAAGGCCACGAGGCGGTGTTCCAGATCGCCCATGTGCATGTTGCCGTCCCGGCCCCGGGTGAGACCGGTGGCGCGACCCATGTACTGGGCGAGGATGCGCTCGGGGGTCACGCCCTGCATGAGGAACACGGCCATGTCGCGGTGCGACGGGGAGACGATGTCGTCGACCGCGTCGCCGCCGCCGCGGCGGACGTGCATCGCCGCTCCCACCGAGATCGCCTCCTGGCCGCGGCCGACGTAGACGCCGCCCACGATCTTGCCCTGACGGTAGAGCCTCTTCTCGATGCGGAACTCCAGGGAGCGCGTCAGCTTCATGTAGTACAGCATCTTGAGGAGCGCCGCGTCGTCCGGCGACGCGCCGGCGTCACGCGGCGCCACGGCCCGCGCATCGCCCGCCTCCCGCGCCCCCTTCTTTCCGTCCCTCGCCAGCATGCCGCGGCCTCACCTGCTCCGGGCGTACACGTCCCGCAGGGCCTCCTCCGGCTGCGGGTAGGGGCAGGCGAGCGCCTCCTGCGCCGCGGCGTCGAGCTCCTCCGCCAGCGACGCCTCCACCTCCCGCAGCCCCTTCCGCGTCGCGTGCCCCTCGTCGACGAGGAAGGTCTCGAAGCGGTCGATCGGATCCCTCTTCTCCCACGCCGCCAGAAGATCCTTCGGCACGTACCACATGTCATCGTGCTCGGCGTGCCCGCGCCGGCGGAACGCGCGGCACTCCAGGAGCGTCGGCCCGCCCCCGCCGCGACCTCTGTCCGCCGCGCGCCGGGTCGCCTCGTAGACGGCCAGGACGTCGGTGCCGTCGACCGACTCCGAGGCCACGCCGTAGGCCGGCCCGCGATCGGCCAGGCTGGCCACCGCGAACTGCCGGTGAGCGGGCGTCGAGTAGGCGTACCCGTTGTGCTCGACCACCAGCACGAGAGGCAGGTCGAGGACCGCCGCCAGGTTCAACCCCTCGTGGAAGTCGCCGGTCGAAGTCCCTCCCTCGCCGATGTAGGTCAGCGCCACCCGCTTCTCCCCCCGGTTGCGCGCCGCCAGGGCGGCGCCGGTCATCACCGGGATCAGGGTCCCGAGGACGCTGATCGGCCCGATGATGGATCGCTCGAGATCGTCGAAGTGCAGCGTGCCGTCCTTTCCCCCGGTGGGCGCGTCGCGCCGCGCCAGATACTGCAGGAACAGGCTCGCCGGCGGCACGCCGCGCACCAGGAGCGAGCCGATGTTCCTGATCATCGGCGCCAGCAGATCGCCGGCCGCCAGGGCGTAGGCGCTGCCGACCGAGATCGCCTCCTGCCCCAGACTGCTGTAGAGTCCGCCGACGATCTTCCCCTGCCGGTACAGTGCGGAGAGCCGGTCCTCCAGCATCCGGTTCTGTCGCAGGCGACGATGGATCTCCAGCAACTGCTCCCGCGTCAGTCCCGGATTGCGCAGCGGCGCGAGCGCCGGCG
>CAYLND010000283.1:0-3471 GCA_964384905.1 uncultured Acidobacteriota bacterium | reverse complement strand
CTGCGCCGCGAGCCGATGATCGCCAGGCTCAGCGACGTGATCATGAACAGCACCGCCGCGACCGTGGTGGCGCGCGTCAGGACGGTGGCGGCGCCGCGGCTGCCGAATGCGGTCTGGCTGCCGCCGCCGCCGAACGCGCCGGCCAGGTCGGCGGCCTTGCCGCTCTGCAGCAGGACCACCATGATCAGCACGAAGCACACCAGGACGTGCAGAATGATCAGCGCGATTTCCATAGGCCGCCTACCCTAGCACAGCCGGCCCGATCCCGTCCATTCCGCCGGCCGGGAAGCGCCCGATCACGAGCGGTACGACACGATGCGGGCGAACTGCGCGGCGTCGAGGGACGCTCCACCGACCAGAAGACCGTCGACGCCCGGGGTGCGCATCAGGTCGTCCACGTTGTCGGGGGTGACGCTGCCACCGTAGAGAACCCGCACCGCCGGGGACGCCTCGCCGAACAGGCCGCGCGACACCGATCGAATCAGGTCGTGCATCTCCGCGACCTGGGTCGCGGTCGCGGGGCGACCACTGCCGATGGCCCACACCGGCTCGTAGGCGATCTGCAGACACGGGGTCTCGCCGGGCGCGCTCCCCTCCAGGGCGCGCGTCATCTGGGCGCGCACCACGGCTCCGGCCCGGCCGGCGGCGCGCTCGGCCTCGTCCTCGCCGACGCACAGGATCGGCTTGAGCCCGCAGCGCAGCGCGGCGCGCACCTTGAGGGCGGCCACGCGGTCGGTCTCCTCCAGATGGCGGCGGCGCTCGGAGTGCGCCACCAGCACGTAGCGTACCCCGGCGTCCTGCAGCAGGACGCCGGAGATCTCGCCGGTGTACGGCCCCTCGTCCTCCCAGAACAGGTCCTGGGCGGCGAGACCGACGGCGCTCCCCTGCAGGAGGGACGCCACCGCGGCCAGGGCCGTGAACGGCGGGGCGATGGCGACCTCGCGCTCGGGGTCGTGCGGCAGGAGCGGCAGCAGGGAGCGCACCAGGGCGACCGCATGCGGCACCGTGCGGTTCATCTTCCAGTTGCCGACGATCAACCGCCGCATCGGCCGGCTCATCGGGCCCGCTCCGCGCCCGGCGCATCGGCAAGGGCCAGCACGCCCGGCAGGTCGACGCCCGACAGGAACTCGAGCGAGGCGCCGCCGCCGGTCGACAGATGCGTGAACCGGCTCGCCAGGCCGAGCCGGTTGATCGCTGCGATCGAGTCACCGCCGCCGACCACGCTGAAGGCCCCGGTCGCCGTGATCGCCCGGGCCACGTCGCGCGTGCCCTCGTCGTAGGGCGGAACCTCGCACAATCCGAGCGGACCGTTCCAGAAGACGGTGCGCGCCGACGCCAGGTCCAGCGCGTACCCCGCGCGCGTTTGCGGGCCGACGTCCAGCCCGACGAGCCCGTCGTCGATGGCCGGGCCGGGCGTGACGCGGGCCTCCTGGCCCGGCTCCGGCGAGCGGGACACCACGTGATCGAGCGGCAGCCGGACACGCACCCCGGAGTTCGTGGCGCGGGTCAGGATCGCCTGGGCGTGATCGAGACGATCGATCTCCGCGCGCGACGAGCCGATCGGCACGCCGCGCGCCTTCAGGAAGGTGTAGGCCATGGCACCGCCGATCAGGATCGCCTCCACCCTGTCGATGAGCTTGAGCATCAGGTCGATCTTGTCGGACACCTTCGCGCCGCCCAGGACCGCGACGTACGGCGCCTCGGGCCGGTCCCTCAGGCGGGTCAGGGCCGCGATCTCGCCGTCCATCAGAAGACCGGCCGCCGGGGTCGGCAGATGACGCGTGATCCCGACGACCGAAGCGTGCGCCCGGTGGGCCGACCCGAAGGCGTCGTTCACGTAGAGGTCGGCCGGCCGGGCCAGCCGCCGCGAGAAGGCGGTGTCGTTCGACTCCTCCTCGGGGTGAAAGCGCAGGTTCTCGAGCAGGAGACATTCGCCCGCGCCGAGCGCCCGCGCCTGCGTCTCGACCGCCTCCCCGACGCAGTCGGGCGCCATGCGCACGGCCGTCCCCAGGAGACCCGCCAGGCGCGCGGCGATCGGCCGCAGGCTCATCTCCGGCACCGTCCTGCCCTGGGGCCGCCCGAGGTGCGAGGCGATCACGGGGCGGCCGCCGCGCTCGAGGATCAGCCTCAGGGTCGGGAGCGAGGCGCGCAGGCGCGTGTCGTCGGCGACCCCGCCGTCCTTCAGCGGCACGTTGAAGTCGACCCGCACGAACACGCGCCGGTCGCGGACGTCCAGGTCGCGCACCGACATCTTGCGCGCGCTCACGAAGACCGCCCCGCCGTGGTGTCGCGGTCATGCATGTGACGCAGCAGATCCGCCAGCCGGTGCACGTATCCCCGCTCGTTGTCGTACCAGGCCAGGACCTTGAGGAACGTCCCGCCGTCCACGGCCAGGAGCGGGCCGTCGACGACGGCGGACCGCGTGTCGCCGAGGTAGTCGACCGACACCAGCTCCTCGTCGGCGTAGCCGAGGATGCCGCGCAGCCGGCCGGACGACGCCTCGCGGAACGCGGCGCGCGCCGCCTTGAGGGTGGCCGGGCGCCGCAGGACGACGCTCAGATCGATCAGGGAGACGGCCGCGGTCGGCACGCGCACCGCGAGACAGCGCACCTTGCCGTCGAGGGCCGGCAGGACCCGCCCGATGGCGAGCGCGGCCGTCGTCGACGTCGGAATCATCGACATCCCCGCCGCCCGGGCTCGCCGCAGGTCGCGGTGCGGGGCGTCCATCAGCACCTGGTCGTTGGTGGTGCAGTGCACCGTCGTCATGGCGGCGTGCTCCACCCCGAGCGCCTGGTCCGCCGCCGCCAGCACCGGCGCCATCGCGTTGGTCGTGCACGAGGCGTTCGACAGGACCCGGTGACGTGCCGGGTCGTACCGGTCGTGGTTCACCCCGTAACAGACCGTCAGGTCGGCGTCCGCCGAAGGAGAGGTGATGACGACCCGGCGCGCTCCGCCCTTCAGGTGCCCCGACGCGGCCGCGCGACCCGTGAATCGTCCGGTGGCCTCCAGGACGACGTCGACGTCGCTCCACGGAATCTCGGCCGGCTGCGGCGAACGGGTGCAGCGGATCGTCCTCCCGTCGGCCACGATGGCTCCGTCGCGCGCGCGCACCTCGGCGTCCAGCCGGCCGGCGAGCGAGTCGTGCCGGAGTAGATGCGCCAGGATGTCCGCCTCGGCGAGATCGTTGACCGCCACGACCTGCAGGTCGTCGTGCCGCAGGGACAGACGCAGGAACCCCCGACCGATGCGGCCCAGACCGTTGATGCCGATGCGGATCACCGAGGTCTCCGTTCGGGGGAAGCCGGCCGCGGGACGGCCGGCCGGAACGCGTCAGTATATCCCAGGTCGCCGGTCGTTCCCGTGCGGGCCCGCCGCGCTTGACGGTGCGGCCGCGGCCGTGTACGATTTCGTCATTCATCCCGCTTCATCCTGAGTCATCCCGAGACAGAGCGATGCGTGGTTGTGGAGGTG
>CAYLND010000282.1:0-3486 GCA_964384905.1 uncultured Acidobacteriota bacterium | reverse complement strand
GCTCGGCCGCCTGTCGGGGCCGGACAACGTCTTCGTGTTCCGCACCGCGCGCTACTCCGAGCGGCCGCTGGTGGTGACCGGGCCGGGGGCCGGACCTGAGGTGACGGCGGCCGGCGCGTTCGCCGACATCCTGCGGGTGGCCCGTGCGGTGGCGGGGCGATCATGAGCGGCGACCGGCGGATCCCGGTGGCGGTCCTGGGCGCGACCGGCGCGGTCGGGCAGAGGTTCGTGCAGCTCCTGGACGGTCATCCCTGGTTCCGGGTCGCCGCCTTGGCGGCCTCGGAGCGCTCGGCGGGACAGCCGTACGGCCGCGCGGCGCGCTGGTTCCTGCAGGAGCCGATGCCGGCCTGGGCGCGCGACCTGGAGATCGTGCCGTGCCGCCCCGGTCTCGACGCCCGCGTGGCGTTCTCGGGGCTCGACGCCGCGGTGGCGGGGACGATCGAGGCCGAGTTCGCGGCCGCCGGTCACGCGGTGGTGAGCAACTCGCGCAACCACCGGATGGATCCGGACGTTCCCCTGATCATCCCGGAGGTCAACGCCGATCACCTGGAGCTGATCGAAGGCCAGAGACGCGCCTCGAAGGGGGGCGGCTTCATCGTCACGAACCCGAACTGCTCCACGGTCGGCCTGGCGATGTCGGCGGCGCCGCTGCACCGCGCCTTCGGCATCCGGCGGATGGTGGTGGCGACCCTGCAGGCGATCTCGGGGGCGGGGTATCCGGGGATCGCCTCGGTCGACATCCTCGACAACGTCATCCCGTTCATCGGCAGCGAGGAGGAGAAGATGGAGTCGGAGACGCTGAAGATTCTCGGCACGTCGAGACAGGCCGCCGCGTTCTCCATCAGCGCGCAGTGCCACCGCGTGCACGTCTCCGACGGCCACACCCTCGCGGTCGCCGTCGAGACCGCGCGGCCGGCGCCGCCTGGCGAGGCGGCGCGGGCGATGCGCGACTTCCGCTCGACCCTGGGCGATCTCGGTCTGCCGAGCCTGCCGGAGCGGCCGCTGGTCGTGCGCGAGGAGCCGGACCGCCCCCAGCCGCGCTTCGACCGGATGGAGGGCCGCGGGATGACGGTCAGCGTCGGACGGCTGCGGGCCTGCCCGGTGCTCGGCCTGAAATACGTCGCGCTGGTGCACAACACGATCCGCGGCGCGGCGGGCGTGGCGATCCTGAACGCCGAGCTGCTCAAGGCGAAGGGGTGTCTGTGATGGAGACCGAGCAGGGCTGGGTCAAGGTGTTCGCGCCGGCGTCGATCGCCAACCTGGGGCCGGGCTTCGACGCCCTCGGGGTCGCCCTGGAGGGTCTCGGCGACACCGTGCAGGCGCGCCGCACCGAGACCCCGGGCGTGCGCATCGTCGAGATGACCGGCGAGAAGGAGAACATTCCGCCCGACCCGGGGCAGAACTGCGCCGGGCGCGCCGCCGAGTCGGTCCTGAAGCAGCTCAGGGGGAAGGCGGCCAAGGAAGCCGGGCTCGAGATGAAGCTGCACAAGGGGCTGCCCCAGGGGAGCGGTCTGGGGTCGAGCGCCGCCAGCGCGGTCGGCGGCGCGGTGGCGGCGCACCTCCTGTTCGGGTCGGCGCTCGGCAGCAACACGCTGCTCGAGGCGGCCCTCGAGGGCGAGGTGCTGGCGAGCGGCGGCCGGCACGCCGACAACCTGGCCGCTTCGCTCCTGGGCGGGTTCACCATCGTCCGCAGCCACGAGCCGATCGACGTCATCCGGCTGGAGCTGCCGTCGGCGATGCGCTTCGTCGTCGTCCTGCCGGGGATGGAGATCAGGACGAGCTACGCCCGTTCGGTCCTGCCGGAGACCGTTCCTCTCAAGGACGCCGCCGGCAACTGGGCGAACGCCGCCGCCCTGGTGGCGGCGGTGGCGCGCGGGAACGTGGCCGACTTCGGCCGCGCCGTCGTCGACCGCGTGGTCGAGCCGGTGCGCGCGAAGCTGATCCCGGGCTTCGCCGAGGTCAAGAAGTCGGCGCTCGACGCCGGCGCCCACGGCTGCTCGATCTCGGGCGCCGGCCCCGCTCTGTTCGCCGTGGCGACCGCCGACACGGCCGAGCGCGTCGCCGTGGCGATGCACGCCGCCTTCCAGCGTCACGGTCTGCCGAGCCGACACTTCGTCTGCCCGCCGGACAACCGCGGCGCGCGCCGGCTCGACTGACATGGACCGACCGGTCTCGCGGCTGCACTGCATCGGCTGCGGCCGCGACTATCCCCTGGACGAGATCCGCTACGAGTGCGACGCCTGCGCCAATCTCCTCGAGGTGGTGCACGATTTCGAGCGCCTGGCCGTGGCGCGCGACGGCGGCGCCTGGCGGCGGCTGTTCGACGCGCGGCTGGGGGTGAAGAACGGACCGCATCGCAGCGGCGTCTGGCGCTACCACGAGCTGATCCTGCCCGACCTTCCCCCGGAGACCATCGTCAGCAAGCCGGAGGGGAACACCGCCCTGTACCGCTCGCCGCGGCTCGAGGAGGAAGCGGGGGTGGCCGAGGTCCATATCAAGCACGAGGGCGAGAACCCGACGCTGTCGTTCAAGGATCGCGGCATGAGCGCCGGCGTGTCGTTCGCCCGGCACCTGGGGGTGCGGCTGGTCGCCTGCGCCTCCACCGGCGACACCTCGGCCGCGATGGCGGCCTACGCCGCGCAGGTGGACGGCCTGCGCGGGGTCGTCGTCCTGCCGAAGGGGCGGATCAGCACGGAGCAGCTGTCGCAGCCGATCGCCTCCGGCTGCCTGACGGTGGCGCTGCCGGCCGATTTCGACACCTGCATCCGCCTGCTGCGCGACGTCTGCCGGAGACGTCCCCTGTATCTGCTGAACTCGGTCAACCCGGTGCGCATCGAGGGGCAGAAATCGATCGCCTACGAGACGGTGCAGCAGCTCGACTGGAGTCCGCCCGACTGGCTGGTCGTGCCGGTGGGGAACGCCGGCAACATCTCCGCCATCGGCAAGGGTCTGTTCGATCTGAAGACCCTGGGCGTCATCGACCGGGTGCCGCGACTTCTGGGGGCGCAGCCGGACGCCGCGGCGCCGCTGGCGCGCGCCTACGCCGAGGGGTACGGGGAGCGCGTGCGGCTGCAGGCGGGGGACACCGTGGCGACGGCGATCCGGATCGGCGACCCGGTGTCGTACGACAAGGCGGTGGCCGCCGTGCGCCGCTCGGACGGGGCGTTCGTCGCGTCGAGCGAGCAGGAGATCATGGACGCCAAGGCGCTGGTGGACGCGACCGGCGTGTACATCTGCCCGAACTCGGCGACGGCGGTGGCCGGCTTCCTGAAGGCGCGCGCGCAGGGGATCATCGCGGCCGCCGACCGGGTCGTGATCGTCGCCACGGCGCACGGCTGCAAGTTCAGCCAGGCCACGATCGATTACCATGAGGGGAGCCTGGCCGGCGTTGACCCGCGTCGGGCGAACCGGATCGTCGAGGTGGAGGCGAACGTGCCCGCCATCGAGCGTCTGCTGCCATGAGGGGGAGGGCGGCCCCGCGCCGCA
>CAYLND010000281.1:0-3510 GCA_964384905.1 uncultured Acidobacteriota bacterium | reverse complement strand
GCGCACGCCGAGCCGCCACCGCCTGCGGGCCCAGGGGCCGGCGTATTCCACCCCGATGCGCGGCCCGCGGACGATGTCGCGGGCGCGCGGCGTCTCGCCCACCTCGAGGTAGAGCGGGCCCACGGCGCACAGGTCGACTCGATTCAGCGAGAGGTCGATGCGCAGCGCCCGGGTCAGGCGACCCGGTCCGCTGGCGATCCGAGCCGGCCGCGCCTGGCCCGGCTGCGTGAGCCCCGCGCCCTCGAGCGGCTCGAGCGCCCGGATCAGCACGGCCGCCGGGTAGCCGGCGGGACCGGTCACGACGTTCAGGCAGCAGTGCATCCCGTACACCAGATAGACGTACGCGTGCCCCGCCGCGCCGAACATCACCTCGGTCCGTCCCGTCCTCCCCTTTGAGGCGTGGCAGGCGAGATCGTCGGGCCCGTCGTACGCCTCCACCTCAACGATCCGTCCCGAGAGCCGCGCGCTGCCGTCGCCGGCCGCGGCCAGGGCGCGGACCAGGATCTTTCCCAGAAGATCCCGGGCCACGTCGTGCACCGATCGGTCGTAGAAGGCGCGCGGCAGGATGCCGAGCGCCGCGGGCGCAGCGGTGCGGGACATGACGAGGTTATATAGCACGGCGCCCGTCCCCCGGTGATAGAGTTAGAGCGATCCGGAGAGGTACCGAAGTGGTCGCAACGGGCCCGCCTCGAAAGCGGGTTGGGGCCTAATCAGCCCCACGTGGGTTCGAATCCCACCCTCTCCGCCAGCTTTCCTCTTGAGCGACGGTTCCGAGAGAGCCCCCGGCATGCCGACTTTCGCGCCCGACCTTCGCATCGTCCGCGACCTCGAGGAGCTGGAGCGCGCCGCGGCCGGAGAGCTCGCGCGTCTCGCCCGGCCGTCGGGGCCGAAGCGGCCGTTCGCCGTGGCGCTCTCCGGCGGGACGACGCCGCGAGGGATGTACGCGCGGCTGGCGCAGGACCCGTACCGCGGCCTGGTGCCGTGGCAGGCGCTGCACGCGTTCTGGGGCGACGAGCGGCACGTCCCGCCCGATCATCCCGACAGCAACTACCGGATGGCGAGCGAGGCGCTCCTGTCGAAGGTGCCGGTGCCGGCGGCCAACGTGCACCGGATTCCCGCGGAGAACACCGACGCCGCGGCGGCGGCGGCCGACTACGAGGCGACCCTGCGCGCCTTCTTCAGACTGCGTGACGGCGAGGCGCCGCGATTCGATCTGGTTCTGCTCGGTATCGGAGCGGACGGCCACGTCGCGTCGCTGTTCCCGGGAAGCGACGCGCTGCGCGAGCGGGCCCGCCTGGTGGCCGCCCCGTGGGTCGGGCCTCTTCAGGCCCGGAGGATCACCGTGACGCCGCCGGTGATCGCGAGCGCGGCCGTGATCATGGTCCTCGCGGCCGGCGAGCAGAAGGCGCCGGCGCTCCGGCAGCTGCTCTCCGGCGGCGGGACGGTGGACGACTGCCCCGCCGTTTTCCTCAGGGAGGCGCGCGGGCGGGTCGTGATCGTCGCCGATCGCGCCGCGGCGCCGCCGGGGCAGCCATGAGCGACGCGCGCCGAACCGCCTCCCGTTTCCCGGGCGGCATCCCCGAGGGCGCGCGCGGCCCCGACCTCGCGTTCTACGCCATCGCGGACCGGTATCTCGACGAATCGATGCGCGCCTATCCGACCGGCGCGACGATGGCGGGGTATCACGAGCACGACGGCCTTCTCGAGGACCTGAGCGCCGCGGGGATCAAAGAGAAGATCGACATGGCCCGGCGCTTCCAGGCGGAGATCGCGGCCATCGATCCGGGAGCGCTGTCGACGAGCGCGCGCATCGACCACGGCCTGGTCTCGACCGACGTCGACGCGACGATCTTCTCGCTGACCGAGCTGCGCCCCCACGAGCGCGACCCGCAGGGCTACGTCGATCTGCTGGGGAACTCGATGCTCTTCCTGACCCTCCAGGACGCGTTGTCGCCCGCCTGGCCCGAGCGTCTCGAGGCGCTCCTGGCGCGCCTGCGGCAGGTGCCGCGCTTCCTGCGGGACGCCCGCGCCAGTCTCCGGAACCCGCCGCGCGTGGTGACCGACATGGTGATCCGCACCAACGCCGGCAACATCGCGTTCTTCGCGGAGACGCTGCCGGCCCTGTTCGGGCGGGCCCCGGCGCTGACCTCCCGTCTCGAGCAGGAGAACGCCCGCGCGATCGAGGCCCTGCGCGATTTCCAGGGCTGGCTGGAGACCGTTCTGCTCCCGGCGTCGAACGGAGACTGGCGTCTCGGCCGGGATCTCTGGACCCGCAAGCTGCGTCTCACGCTGCAGTCGTCGCTGACGCCGGACGAGATCCTGCGGCGGGCCCAGGAGCACCTGGCGGCGGACCGCCGGCGCATGCTCGAGATCGCGCGGCCGCTGCACGACGCGCTCCACCCGGGGCATCGCCACGCCGAGAGCGGCGACGACCTGATCAACGTCGTCGTCCGCGAGGTGCTCGACGAGGTGACCGGGCGACACTCGACGCGCGACACGCTGTTCCGGGACACCCTGCGCGCCATCGAGCGGATCAAGGCGTTCATCCGCGAGCGCGGGCTGATCGGGCTGCCGCCGGACGACGACAACTTCGCGGTCGAGCCGACGCCGGGGTTCATGGACGGGACGGCGGTGGCGTTCTTCAACCCGCCGCCGATCCTCGAGCCCGATCTGAAGAAGTCGTTCTGGATCTCCTCGGTGCCGCGCGGCGGCTCGCCCGAGGAGGACCAGGCGGTGGCCGAGTCGTTCCTGCGCGAGTACAACCACTACGCGCTGCAGGGGCTGACCATCCACGAGGCGTTCCCCGGCCACTACGTGCAGTACTGGCACGCCCTGCGCTCCCCCATCGCCACGGTGTACAAGAAGATTTTCTCCTCGGGCACGTTCGCCGAGGGCTGGGCGATCCTGGCCGAGACGATGATGTTCGAGAACGGCTACGCCGGCTCCGAGGCGGAGAATCTCCTGATCCATCTCAAGCAGATGCTGCGCGTGCCGCTCAACGCCATCCTCGACGCCCGGCTGCACACGACGCCGATGAGCGACGAGGAGGCCGATCGGCTCGGGCTCGACCTCCTGCGCCGCCTGGGCTTCCAGGAGGAGGCCGAGGCGACCGGCAAGCTGCGCCGCGCCAAGGTCACGTCCACGCAGCTCTCGACCTACTTCGTCGGCTACCTCGAGCTGTCGGACATCGCGCGCGAGGCGCGGCGGCGCGACGGCGGGCGCTTCGATCTGCCGTCGTTCCACGAGCGTCTTCTCTCGTTCGGCACCGTGCCGCCCCGCGACGTGCGGGCGCTTCTGGCGCACGAGGACTCGAAGACCGTGAATCCCGGGAATCGCGACGACCGTCAGTAGACCCGGGGGGTGAGCCGTGCGCGTCCTCGAGCTGTGGCGCTACCCGGTGAAGTCGATGGGCGGCGAGAGGCTGGAGCGCGCGGTCCTGCGCGCCGACGGTATCGCCGGCGACCGCGTGGTGCACGCGCGCGACGCGGCCGGCCGCGTGATCACGGCGCG
>CAYLND010000280.1:0-3521 GCA_964384905.1 uncultured Acidobacteriota bacterium | reverse complement strand
CGCCAGGGCGCCCGCCCCGCACAGCGCCGCGACCCATCCGGCGCCGGTCATCAGGGCGTCCGGGACGCGCTCGCTCCCGCGGCCGAAGGCCCGCGACCAGAGGCGGCCGCTCAGGATCGCGAGCGGCATTGCGCAGGGCAGCATGTAGGAGGGTCGCTTCGACGCGACGCACGAGAAGAACAACAGGAGCGCCGCGAGCCAGCAGCCGGAGAACGCCACGGCGAGCCGTCCCGCGTCCGTCTCGTCCCCGAGCCGCTCCCAGGCGCGGCGCCACGGGGCCACCCCGTCCCCGCCGGCGCGCGACCACAGGCCGCGCGCCCGCTGGAAGACGGCCGCCGCGGCGTAGACGACCCACGGGAACAGTCCGGGAAGCACGACCTTGACATAGAAGAAGAACGGACGCGCCGTCTCGAATCGGTTCGACGTCATGCGCTGCAGGTTCTCGCCGATGACCGCGTAGCGCAGATATCCGGGATGCCGGCTCTCGACCAGGGCCAGCCAGGGCGTGATCAGGAGCAGGTAGATCGCGGTCCCGGTGCCGAACCGCAGCCGCCGCAGGAGCGCCGGACGCCGGCGGACAAGGGCCCACGCGGTCGCCACCAGCAGCGGAACGACCAGCGCCACGGGTCCCTTCGTGATCGTCCCCAGACCGGCGGCGGCGAACACGAGCGCCGCCGGCAGCCGGCCGCCCGCCGCCGGGCCGCCCCCTTCCATCGCCTCGAACGCGCACAGCACGCTGACCGTCATGCAGAAGGTCAGCATCATGTCGAAGATGACGATGCGCGCGAACAGGATGTAGAGCGGCGACAGGGCCAGCGTCGCGGCGGCGAGCCAGGCGGCGGTCGCGCCGATGCGTCGCCGCGCGAACCAGAAGACCAGGAGGACGCCCGCCAGGGCGAACAGGGCCGAGGGCGCGCGGGCGGCGAGCTCGTTCACACCCAGAATCCGGTAGGACTGAGCCACGAGCCAGAAGAACGCCGGCGGCTTGTCGAGATAAGGGACCCCGTCCAGGTGCGGCGTGACCCAATCCCGGGTCACGAGGATTTCGCGCGCCGCCTCGGCGTTCCGTCCTTCGTCCGGGTCTCCCAGACCGGACCGCCCCAGTCCGAAGAAGAACAGCGGCGAGCAGGCCAGCGCCACGAGCGCGAACGACAGGACCGCGTTGCGGCGGATGGAACGGCGATCGGAGGCGGAATATTCGCTCAGACTCATCGTGGCCGCCGCAGGATAGGCAGTCTCCCTCATGGCGTCAACCGATCGCAGCCGCAACCGCGAAATTACTGTGCCGGGTCCCATTGCCGGCATGCCGCTTTTGTCGTATATACCGGGTCGGTTCACTCTGCATATTTTCTGGATATTCCTGGAGGATGACATGCGCCGCTCATGCCTGTTGTGGACCGCCGTCGTTGTGACCACCCTGATTCTCGCCAGTCCGCCGCCCCATGATGGCCAGGCCGCCACGGGGTCGACCGGCGACTGGATGAGCCGGGCCCAGAAGGGAATTGCCGCGGCGGAGTATCGCTTCAGCCCGGCGCGGGACGGCGGCTTCTCGGCGCCGAACCGGGCGCACGACCTGCGCGTCAGGATGGATGCGCGCGGACTGGAAGTCACTCCGCGGACACAGGATCGAGCCTCCTGGACGCTCGGTCTTCGTCTCCAGTCGGTCGGTCGTGAAGGGGCGATGGTGGACGCGGAAACCGTCGGCGCCCGGGCCGACGGCAATCGGGTCGAGGCGCGCCAGGAGGTCCTGGGGCTGACCGAGTGGTACGTCAACGACCGGGGCGGTCTCGAGCAGGGCTTCACGATCGACGCCCGTCCCGCGGGAGCCGACCAGGGCTCGCCGCTCGTCCTTCAGGTCGCCTACGACGGTGATCTCCGGGCGCGTCGGGACGGCGCCGACGCCGTCCTGTTCGCCGCCGCCGACGATCGGCCTGTGGTCCGCTACGCCGGGCTCGCGGTGTCCGATGCGGCCCGCAAACCGGTCGACGCGTCGCTCGACCTGACTCCGGGAGCCATCCGGATTGTCGTCCAGGACGCCGGTCATCCCTATCCTCTGATCGTCGATCCGACCATCGTCACCCCGTCGTGGGTGGTCGTGGGAGACCAGTTCAGCGAGAACTTCGGGATGTCGGTCGCGGGAACGGGCGACGTGAACGGCGACGGCTTCGCCGACCTGATCATCGGAGCCCCGCAGTTCGACGGCGGTGGTTTCTTCGACGAGGGCCGCGCCTTCGTCTTCCTGGGATCGAGCGCGGGACCGGCCTCCACCCCGGCCTGGACGGCCGACGGAGGGCAGAACGGCGCCTGGTTCGGATCGTCGGTCGCCTCGGCCGGCGACGTGAACGGCGACGGGTACGCCGACGTCATCATCGGGGCCAGGCTGTTCGACAACGGCCAGACCGACGAGGGGCGGGCGTTCGTCTACCTCGGGTCGGCCTCGGGTCTCGGTCTGACCCCGGCATGGACCGCCGAGATCGATCAGCCCGGCGCCATGTTCGGCTCCTCGGTGGCCTCGGCCGGCGACGTCAACCACGACGGCTTCTCCGATGTGATCGTCGGCGCCCCGGGCTTCGACACCACCGTGAACGTCGACGAGGGGCGGGCGTTCGTCTATCTCGGCTCGGCCACCGGTCTCGC
The DNA here is from genome assembly GCA_964384905.1 of uncultured Acidobacteriota bacterium. GTDB lineage: Bacteria > Acidobacteriota > Polarisedimenticolia > Gp22-AA2 > Gp22-AA2 > Gp22-AA3. The sequence goes on along the minus strand of CAYLND010000280.1, from coordinate 884 downwards.
GACGTCGCCCTTCTGGAGCGCGGGGGACAACCTGTTCTCTTCCGCCTATGGCTCTTCGGTGGCGGCCGCGGGCGACGTGAACGGCGACGGGTTCGGCGACATCATCGTCGGCGCCCCGCTCTACGACAACGCCGGATTCCCGGACGAAGGACGCGCCTTCATCTACGCCGGGCCGCTGTTCGACCCGGCTTCGCCCGGCACGACCAATCCGATCTGGACGTTCGACAGCAACAAGACCCTGGCCAAGCTCGGCTATTCGGTGGCCGGCGCGGGCGACGTCAACGGCGACGGCTTCGCGGACGTGCTGGTCGGCGCACCCGGCTGGGGCTCGGGGCAGGTCCTGGCCTTCTACGGCTCGGCGTCAGGACCGAGCATCGCTCCGAGCTTCACCGCGAAGATCAACAAGACCCCGGCCGAGTTCGGGAGCTCCGTGGCCGGCATCGGGGACATCAACGGCGACGGCATCTCCGACATCGCCATCGGCGCGCCGCGTGTCGACGGGAACGGGACGACGGGTGTCGGCAGCGTGCGCGTGTACTACGGCGGCCGCATGGGGCTGGCCAATGCGCCCGCCTTCAGCATCGGGGAGACCCAGACGAACGCCCTGTTCGGCTTCTCGGTCGCCGGGGCGGGCGACGTGAACAAGGACGGCGTCGCCGATTTCATCGTTGGCGCCGTCGGCCTCGACAACCCCCCGGTGGGGGCGGCGAATGCCGGCGGGGCCGAGCTCTTCCTGGGGTTCCGGACGCGCAAGACGATGCTGTCGCCGATGCTGCACGGAATACCGTTTCCCAACTAGGCCTCGAGCCGACCGCCGTCGTGATAGAGCCCGCGCCTCACTCTTGCCCGATCGATTGCCGTCACAACTCGATCAATTCAATATC
>CAYLND010000279.1:0-3612 GCA_964384905.1 uncultured Acidobacteriota bacterium | reverse complement strand
CGCGCGCGGAGCGCGCGGTCGATCCTCTCCGAAACGGGCGCGACGACCCGGGTGAGGATCCGATGCACCAGCCAGGAACGGGACAGCAGATCGTGGAACCACGAGCGCGGGGTCTCGTCCCCCGCGACGGCGTCGAGACGGAACTTGTCCGCCCAGGCCAGAAGCGGGCGCCACAGCAGCTGGTCGATCAGCACGATCGTGACCACGAGCGTGGCGATGCCGGCGGCCACGGCATGCAGGTCGCCACGGTTGGCCGCCACTTGCAGGTACGCGCCGAGCCCCGCCAGACGGAAATCGCGGGAGCCGACCGTGAAGATCTCCGCCGCCATCAGGAAGAACCACCCGCCCGCCCAGCTCATCATGCTGTTCCAGATCAGACCCAGGGCCGCGAACGGCAGCTCGAGCGTCTTGAAACGCAGCCACGGGTCGAAGCGGAACACGGCGGCGGCCTCGCGCAGCTCGCCCGGGATCGTGGTGATCGACTGGTAGAAGCTGAAGGTGAGGTTCCAGGCCTGCGAGGTGAAGATCAGGACGATGGCCGCGATCTCGGCGGCCGCCTTCTGCGGCAGGAACGCGCTCAGCCCGAGGAGCACCACGGGAAGGAAGGAGAGGATAGGGACGCTCTGCAGCACGTCCAGGAGCGGCATCAGGATACGCCGGGCGGTGCGGCTCCGCGCGGCGGCGTAGCAGTAGGCGACGCTGAATCCGAGGGACAGGACGTACGCCGCGGTCATGCGCGCCGTCGACAGAAACGCGTAATACGGGAGCGCCGCGGGCGACAGGGAGATCGACGGCCCGCGGATCACCGCCGGCGCGCGCCAGGCAACGCTCAGGCCCAGGGTCACGAGGGCCGCCAGGCCGACGACGACCAGCGCGTCGCCCCAGGTGAATCCGGGCGAGCGGGGCAGGGCGGGGCTGAACCGGAAGCGCACCATTCTCCCCCAGCGGGCAGAAGATTCTAGACCGGTCGGGGAGGAGCGGCCCGCCTAAATTGACTCGCCACGTTGCGTGGTCTAAAATTTCGCGCCCATAACGAGCGCCTTCCGGAGGTCAACCCCGCCATGGAGCAGGACATCAAGAGGATCAACGATCTGGTGGCCCGGGAGTCGATCTTCGTCGAGCAGGTCCTGGGCGAGGTCCGCAAGGTCATCGTCGGCCAGAAGGCCCTTCTGGACCGTCTGCTGATCGGGCTTCTGGGGGGCGGCCACCTTCTCCTCGAAGGCGTCCCCGGTCTCGCCAAGACGCTGTCCGTGAAGACCCTGTCGGACGTCATCGAGGCGAAGTTCCAGCGCATCCAGTTCACCCCCGACCTGCTGCCCGCCGACCTCATCGGCACCATGATCTACAACCAGAAGGACGGGCAGTTCGTGCCCCGCAAGGGACCGTTGTTCGCCAACATCATCCTGGCGGACGAGATCAATCGCGCCCCGGCGAAGGTGCAGTCGGCCCTGCTCGAGTCGATGCAGGAGATGCAGGTGACGATCGGCGACACGACCTATCCGCTGGCGCCGCCGTTCCTGGTCCTGGCCACGCAGAACCCGATCGAGCAGGAGGGCACCTACCCTCTCCCGGAGGCCCAGGTCGATCGGTTCATGCTGAAGATCGGCGTGGACTACCCGAACAAGACCGAGGAGCGCGACATCCTGGAGCGGATGACCGGACCGGGCCACTTCGACGTCCGCAAGGTGATCACGCCGGCCGACATCCTGCGGGCCCGGCAGGTGGTCGCCCAGGTGTACATCGACAACCGCATCAAGGACTATATCGTCGAAATCGTGTTCGCCACGCGGCGGCCGGAGGACTACAAGCTCGACATCAAGGGTCTCGTGCAGTTCGGCGCCTCCCCCCGCGCCACGGTGTTCCTGGCGGTCGCCTCCAAGGCGCACGCGTTCATCCGCGGGCGCGGCTACGTGACGCCGGAAGACGTCAAATCGATCGCCTTCGACGTCCTGCGCCACCGCATCATCCTGTCGTACGAGGCGGAGGCCGAGGACGTCACCACCGAGCAGATCATCCAGAGAGTGCTCGACACCATCGAAGTCCCCTGAGGGGCCTGGGCCCGGCTCCCGGAACCGCGCGTTCACCGCGCAGGGTCGTCCGAGCGATGCTTCCGGCAGACATCCTCAAGAAAGTCCGGCGGATCGAGATCCGCACCAACCGCCTGGTGAACGAGTCCATGGCGGGCGAGTACCACTCCGTGTTCAAGGGGAGGGGCATGGAGTTCTCCGAGGTGCGGGAGTATCAGTTCGGCGACGACATCCGGAGCATCGACTGGAACGTCACCTCGCGCATGGGGCATCCCTACGTGAAGAAGCACGTGGAGGAGCGCGAGCTGACCGTGATCCTGCTGGTCGACTTCTCGGCATCGGGAGAGTTCGGCACGCGCCGGCAGTTCAAGCGGGAGATCGAGGCGGAGATCTGCGCCATCGTCGCGTTCTCGGCGATCAAGAACAGCGACCGGGTCGGGTTGATCGCCTTCACCGACCGCATCGAGAAATTCCTCAGGCCGCGCAAGGGCAAGGACCACGTCCTGCGGGTGATCCGCGAGGTCCTGTATTTCCGTCCCCAGGGTCGGGCCACCGACCTGGCCGAGGCGCTGCGCTTCCTGTACCGGACTATCACCAAGCGCGCCGTGGTCTTCGTCATCTCCGACTTCCTGGCGCAGGGATACGAGCAGCCGCTGCGCGTGGCGGCGCGCAAGCACGACGTGATCGCGATCACGGTGACCGACCCGCGGGAGGAGGACCTCCCCCCGATCGGTCTCATCGACCTGGAGGACGCGGAGACCGGCGCGCACGTCGTGGTCGACACCTCGAGCCGCCGCACGCGCGCGCTCTACCGGACGTGGGCTCTCGGCCGGCGCGCCGCCCGGGAGGCGCTGTTCCGCGCCAACGCCATCGACAACCTGGAGCTGTTCACCGATCGGTCCTACGACGTGCCGCTGGTGCGGTTCTTCCACAAGAGGGCGCGCAGGATGAGCCGGTGAAGGCGCCGCGCGCGTCCCGGCGCCGGGTCGGGGCGCTGGCCGTCGCCCTGACGCTCCTGGGCGTCCTGCGGCCCGCTTCGCGAGCCGCTTCTGCCGAGGGAACCCCCGGGCTCCCTGCGGCGGCGGCCACGCCCGGCGCGCCGGCGCGCGCCGGTGCGGTCCAGATCGACGTGTCGGTCGACAGGACGGCGGTCACGATCGGCGACCCGATCGCCGTCACGATCGACCTGACGCACCCGGCGGACGCGCGCGTCACGTCCTTCGAGCCGGAGGGCGCGCTCGGGGACCTCGTCCTCCTCGATCGGCGCAGCGAGGGCCCGCAGAAGCTGCCGGACGGTCGCGTGCGGGAGCGGCGCGTCCTGCGCGTGGCGCGCTACGAGACCGGCGCCTCGCGCATCCCGTCCTTCGAGGGTGTGGTCGTCGTCGCGGGCGGCAAGGAGGGGCGGGTCGCCAGCGCCCCGGTGCCGTTCAACGTGACCACGATCCTGAGCGAGGGCGACGCGCGCCCGGCGGACATCAAGACCCCGGCGATGATGGCCGAGCGCGTCCTGTGGCCCTGGCTGTGCGCGGCCGCCGTCGCCGCGGCGGCGCTGGTCTTCTGGTGGCTGAGGAGGCGGCGGGCCCGC
>CAYLND010000278.1:0-3685 GCA_964384905.1 uncultured Acidobacteriota bacterium | reverse complement strand
TTGGCTACCTGGGCCTTGAGATCGTCGATCTGTTCCTGGAGACGGCGCCCCGCCTCATGCGGGACATCAAGCGCGCGCTCCAGTCGAAGGATGCGGGCCAGCTGGAGCGCGCGGCGCACACCCTCAAGGGGGCGGTCTCCAACTTCGGCGCCCGCCCGGCGTTCGAGGCCGCCCTCCAGCTCGAGCAGCACGGCCGGCGCGGCGACCTGCGGGCGGCGCGACGCGCCTGGGGGCCGATGGAGAGGGAGATGGTCCGTCTGAAGAAGGAGCTCGCACGTCTCGCGAAGGAGCACGCGGCATGAAGATCCTGATCGCCGAAGACGACGCCGTGTCCCGGCGGGTCCTCGAGGCCACGCTCGCCAAGTGGGGTTTCGAGGTGACGTCCGCCACCAACGGAACGGAGGCCTGGGAGGCCCTCGTGGCGAAGGGCGCTCCGAAGCTCGCGATCCTCGACTGGATGATGCCGGAGATCGACGGTCTCGAGATCTGCCGCCGCGCCCGCGCCCGCCCCGGCGCCGGCCTCCTGCATATCATCCTGCTGACCGCCCGCGGCCGCAAGGAGGACGTCATCGCCGGCCTGCAGGCGGGGGCGGACGACTACGTCACCAAGCCGTTCGACCACGAGGAGCTGCGCGCCCGCGTCCAGGTCGGCGTGCGCCTCATCGAGCTGCAATCGACACTCGCCGAGCGGGTCGCCGAGCTCGAGGACGCGCTCGCCCGGGTGCGCCAGCTGCGCGGGCTGCTGCCGATCTGCTCGTACTGCAAGAAGGTCCGCGACGACAGGAACTACTGGCAGCAGGTGGAGCAGTACGTCAGCAGCCACGCGGACGTGAAGTTCAGCCACGGCATCTGCCCCGACTGCTACCGCAGCGTGGTCGAGCCCCAGCTCGACGCCGCCCAGCGCGCCATCGAGGAGACCGAGGAGCCCCGTCCCAAGCGGCGCGGCGGCTCGTAGGAACGCCGTCCCGGCCCGCCGTTGTAGGATCCCCGGATGGACCCCCTGGCCCTGCTCGACACGGCCTGCCGGGGCGACCGGCGCCCCGCGGTCCTCTGCGGCCGCACGCGTCTCGATTACCGGGAGCTGCGTGACCTCGCGGAGCGGATCGGGCGCGCGCTCGAGACGGAGGGCGCCCGGCCGGGCGAGCGGGTCGCCGCGCTGTTTCACAACTGCCACCTGTACCTGGCCTGCTACTTCGCCGCCCTCCTGCGGCGCTACGTCCTCGTGCCGCTGAACGTCCGGCTGTCTCGACGCGAGATGCGCGCCATCCTCGAGCACAGCGGGGCGCGCGTCGTGATCGGCGAGCCGGCGCTGGCCGCTCCGCTGTGCGCGGGCGGCGCGCCGGACCCCGGCGGCTGGCTGGCCGGACCCACCGGTCACGCGGGGGCGGCGGAGACGGCGGCTCCCGACGCGGTCCATCTTTATTACACCAGCGGCACCACCGGGCGTCCGAAGGGGGTGGTCCTGACCACCGGCAACCTCCGGGCGCACGTCGCGCTGAGCCAGGAGGAGCTGCAGATCACCGCGGCCGACGTCTGGCTGCATGCGGCGCCGATGTTCCACCTCGCGGACGCCTGGGCGGTCTGGACGGTGACGGCCGCCGGCGGCACGCACGTCCTCCTGCCGCGCTTCGATCCCGGCGCCGCGCTCGACCTGATCGAAGAGACCGGCGTCACCTTGACCAACCTGGTGCCGACCATGCTGACGGCGCTCCTCGAGGAAGCGGCCCGGCGCGGCCGCGCGCCGCGCTCGCTCCGCCTGCTCCTGAGCGGCGGCGCCCCGATCGCGCCCTCCGTGGTGGCGCGGGTGGAGGAGAGTCTCGGCTGCCCCTACGGTCAGACCTACGGGCTCACCGAGACGTCGCCGTTTCTCACCTTCTCGCTGCCGGACGCGTCCTGGCGCGACCTGCCGCGTGACCACCGGCTGCGTCGTCTGGCCCGCACCGGACGGCCGGCGCGCGGCGTCGAGGTGCGCGTGGTGCGCCCGCCCGGGGCGCCGTCGTTCGAGGACGTGCCCGCCGACGATCGGACCGTCGGTGAGGTGGTGGCGCGCGGCCCCACGGTGACGCCGGGGTACTGGCGCGACGAGGACGCGACGCGCGCGGCCTTTCTCGGCGGCTGGTTCCACACCGGCGATCTGGGGACGATCGATGCCACAGGCTCCGTTCATCTCGTCGATCGTCTCAAGGACGTGATCCGGACGGGCGGGGAGACGGTCTACAGCACCGAAGTGGAGGACGTGCTCTACGAGCATCCGGAGGTGCGCGAGGCGGCCGTGTTCGCGGTGCCCGACGGCACCTGGGGCGAGTCGGTGCGCGCCGCCGTGGTCGCGAGAACGGACGGCGCGGTGTCGGCCGCCGATCTGATCGCCTTCTGCCGCGAGCGCCTGACGCACTACAAGTGCCCGCGCTCGGTGGATCTTCGGGCCTCCCTGCCGCGCACCGGCTCGGGCAAGATCGACAAGAAAGCCCTGCGCGAGCCTCACTGGCGCGGCCGACCCCGGCAGATCAACTGATCAGCGCAGGGCCCGAAGGAAGCGCTCCGCCTCGTCGATCGATCCTGTCCTCCGGCAGCGGGGCAGGGATTCGAGGAAGGCGGCGCCGTACGGCCGGGTCCCGACGCGCGGGTCGAGGACGGCCACCAGACCGCGATCGCCGCGTCCGCGGATCAGCCGTCCGAACCCCTGGCGGAACGTCAGGATCGCCTCCGGCAGAGCGTCCTCCGCGAACGGGTCGCCGCCGCGGGCGCGGATCGTCTCGGCGCGGGCCTCCGCCACCGGGTGACCGGGGACGTCGAACGGCAGCCGCGTGATGATCACCAGGCGCAGCGCGTCCCCCGGCACGTCGACCCCCTGCCAGAAGGTCATCGTTCCGAGCAGGATGCCCCGGCGCGTCAGCCGGAACCGCTCCAGGATCGAGGAGGCCGCGCCCGGCTCCTGCCGGAGCAGATCGAGATCCCGCAGGGAGGGATCGCGGCCCAGCGCCTCGTGCGCCCGCCGCAGGAGGGCGTACGACGTGAACAGCACGAACGCGCCGCCTTGCGAGGCGCGCAGCAGGCGCCCGCAGGCGGCGATCACAGCCTCGGCGAAGCCGTCCGGGTCGGCGCCCGGATCGGGGATCGCCTCGGGCAGATAGAGCAACGCCTGCTTCTCGAAATCGTAGGGCGACCCGAGAATCGTCTCCTCGGCCGAGACGATTCCGAGGCGCCGCCGCAGGTGGGCGAACGAACCGGTCGCCGCCAGCGTGGCCGAGGTCAGGATGACCCGGCGACCGTCCTCGAACAGGCGCGGCCGGAGAACGTGCGCCACCTCGATCGGGGCGACGTGCAGGGCCGCCCCCCTGCGGCGCGCGGCGCATTCGATCCAGTAGACGGCGTCGGGCGACCGCTGCTCCAGGAACAGCGCCAGACGCTCCCTCAGGTCGCGCGTCCGACCGGCCAGGGAGGCCAGAGCGAGCGCCTCGGCGGGGCCGGCCCCCGCGGATCTCTCCAGGAGCGCCTCCTCCAGCTCGAGGAGCGGCGCCCGCAGACGATCCTCCACGACGCCCGCCTCGCGAACCCGGGCGATCAGTCCGTGCTCGTCACCGCCGGGCCCGCCGCGCCCCGGCCGGCGCGACCGGTCCGCGGCGAGGCGCCTCAGGTCGGCGAAGAACAGGTCGGCGCCGCGTTCCATGACGGCGAGCAGGATTCG
>CAYLND010000277.1:0-3739 GCA_964384905.1 uncultured Acidobacteriota bacterium | reverse complement strand
GACGGGGCCCCACGGTCTCTGTGGGGCAGGAGCCAGGCGAGCAGAGGCCGCGCGCGCCGATCCACCGCGCAGCGGTTGCGCGCGCGGCCGTGCCGCGTGCCGCCGCCGGGCCCGCTCCCCGCACCTCGGGTGCTCCGCTCGACCGCAAATACCTTGCCCTCGACATTCACAGGCGGCGGCCAGTGTCGCTGCTGGGTCTGACGCCGGTGGATCAAACTCGGGGCGAGGCGCCGCGCCTCGGTCCGCGGACGACGCCACCGCCGGGACTTGACTCCGCGGGCGCCGAGGCTAAGATCCCACTTCGATCGCCGAATCCCCCCGCAGGGGGGAACGGGGGAACCAGGATTTCGGGGCGAAGCGCTGGAGCGCCGGGGACCTTCACCCCCGAGCCCGTCAGCTAACCTCGCAGGCGAAGTGAGGGACGCGCTGGTGACGCGCGCCCCGACCGTGGAGCGCTCGATGGCGCGTGAGAAGAGCCTGCCCCTGGATCCGCTCGATCAGCCCGACCGGCTCACCCGATTCTGGCGCAGCCTGTTCGGGGCCCCGCGGGACGTCCAGGATCCCGGGATCTTCCACAAAATCACGCTGATTGCCTTCCTGGCCTGGGTTGGGCTCGGGGCCGACGGCCTGTCGTCCTCCGCCTACGGCCCGGCCGAGGCGTTCAAGAACCTGGTGGCGCGCAACCCGCTCACCGGGAAGGCGGAAGGTCAGTGGTACCTGGCGATCTTCCTGGCGCTGGCGACCGCCTTCACGGTGTTCGTCATCTCCTACGCCTACAGCCGCGTCGTCGAGCAGTTCCCGCACGGCGGCGGAGGGTACGTGGTGGCCACGAAGCTGCTCGGGCGGCAGGCCGGGGTGGTGTCGGGCTGCGCCCTCCTGGTCGACTACATCCTGACCATCACGGTGTCGGTCGCGGCGGGCGGCGACGCCATCTTCGACCTCCTGCCGGGCGTCCTGCGGAACAACCTCGATCTCAAGCTGCTGTGCGAGGCGGCCGTCCTGGCGGCGCTCTTGATCATGAATCTGCGGGGCGTCAAGGAATCGGTCGAGGTGGTCATGCCGATCTTCCTGGCCTTCGTCCTGACGCACGCCTTCCTGATCGCCGTGGCGATCGGCAGCCACGTCGGAAGGATTCCGGAGGTGACGCACGAGGTCGCAACCGGTCTCCAGGCGGGCTGGCACACGTTCGGGCGTTGGGGCCTATTCCTGATCTTCATCCGGGCGTTCGCGCTCGGCGGAGGCACGTTCACCGGGATCGAGGCGGTCTCGAACGGCATCGGCCTGATGCGCGAGCCGAAGGTGCAGACCGGGAAGCGGACCATGATGTACATGGCGATCTCGCTGGCCTTCACCGCCGGCGGCATCCTCGTGTGCTATCTCCTGCTCGACGTCCAGAGCTTCCTCGGCACCCCCGCCGGGGAGCAGGCCGGCATGACGCTCAACGGCGTGCTCGCCGAGCGCTTCGCCGGCGTATGGCGTCTGGGCGGCTTTCCCGCCGGCTCGATCTTCGTCAAGCTGACCATGGCCTCCGAGGCGGCCCTGCTGTTCGTCGCGGCGCAGACCGGGTTCATCGACGGCCCGCGCGTGATGTCGAACATGGCGATCGATTCCTGGCTGCCGCATCGCTTCGCCAGCCTGTCCGACCGGCTGACCACCAAGGACGGCGTGCTCCTGATGGGCTTTTCGGCCACGGTCCTGCTCCTGCTCACGCACGGCAGCGTCGACACCCTGGTGCTCATGTATTCGATCAACGTGTTCGCCACGTTCTCGCTGACCGAGATGGGGATGTGCCGGTTCTGGTTCCGGACGCGCGGCAAGCACGAGGGCTGGGTCCGGCACATCTCGGTGCACGTCGTCGGTCTGATCCTGTGCCTGGCGATCCTGACGATCACGGTCATCGAGAAGTTCCAGCAGGGAGCCTGGAAGACGCTGGTGATCACGTGTCTTCTGGTGGCGGCCTGCGGCTGGGTGCGCAAGCACTACCGCACGGTGGAGATGCGGGTGCGGGAGCTCGACCGGCACCTGCTCGATCTCGAGCCGGCCCCGCGGCGCGGCGGCGAGCCGGATCCCGGAAAGCCGACGGCCGTCCTGCTGGTCCGCGACTTTGGCGGGATGGGCATGCACCTTCTCCTGTCGCTGCAGCGGATGTTCCCGGGCTACTACCGGAACGTCATCTTCGTCTCGGTCGCGGTGATCGACTCGGGTCATTTCAAGGGCAAGGAGGAGATCAGCGCGCTGCGGACCCAGGTGGAGGAATCGCTCGCCAAGTTCGTCGATCTGGCGCGCCGGCAGGGTCTGAACGCGTCTTCGGCGACCATGGTGACGACCGACCCGGTCGACGGGCTGTACCGTGTGTGCGTCGACCTGGCCAAGAAGTATCCGCGCGTGATGTTCTTCGGCGGCAAGCTGATCTGGAAGCGCGAGAGCTGGTGGCAGCGGATCCTGCACAACGAGACCGCCTACCAGGTGCAGCGCCGCCTGCAGTGGAAGGGCCTGCCGATGACCGTGCTGCCGCTGCGCACCGGCGAGGACGCGCCTTCCGATGCCTCCCTGTCCAGGGTCCCAGGCTCACCCGCCCGATCCTGACCGCCGCCGCGGCGCCGGCCGCGTGGCATAATCGGCCCATCGAGCCCGTCGCACGCCACACGGAGGCCCGCTCTGGCCCGCGACCGCGTCATCCTGCACGTCGACATGGACGCGTTCTACGCGGCGGTCGAGGTGCGCGAGGACCCGGCGCTCGCCGGCCGTCCGCTGATCATCGGGCACAAGGGACCGCGCGGCGTGGTGTCGACCTGCTCGTACGAGGCGCGCCCGTTCGGCGTGCGCTCGGCGATGCCGTCGGTGGTCGCCATGAGGCTCTGCCCGCAGGCGATCTGGCTGCCGGGACGGATGGGGCTGTACGCCGAGGTCTCGTGCCGGATCCGGCGGCTGCTCGACGACTTCACGCCGGTCGTCGAGCCTCTGTCGATCGACGAGGCGTTCCTCGATATGACCGGCGTCGTCCCCGATCTGCGGGAGGGGGCGAACGCGGCGCGGCGCCTGAAGCAGGCGATCCGGGCCCGCGAGCGGCTGACCGCCTCGGTCGGGGTGGCGCCGACGAAGTTCCTGGCGAAGGTCGCCTCGGACCTGGAGAAACCGGACGGCCTGGTCGTGCTCGGTCTCGAGGACGTCCCGGCGCGTCTGTGGCCGCTGCCGATCGAGCGGCTGTGGGGCGTGGGACCCAGCACGGCGGCACGGCTGCACGCTCTCGGCCTGCGCGCCATCGGGGACCTGCTGGATGCCGGTGAGGAGCGTCTCACCGGCGCCCTCGGTTCCGGCTCTGCCCGCCACCTGCTGGCGCTCGCCCGCGGCGAAGACCCGCGCGCTGTCGTCCCGGAGCGCGACTCGAAGTCCATTTCCGAAGAGCGCACCTACGCCGTCGATCTGCGGGACCGCGGGCAGATCGAGGCCGAGCTTCTGGATCGTTCGGAGGGGGTGGCGCGGGCGCTGCGCAGCCAGGGTCTCGCCGCGCGCACCGTCCGGATCAAGGTCCGCACCGGCGACTTCGTGACCTGGACGCGCGCCCTGACCCTGCCCTCGCCGACCTTCCTGACGGAGGAAATCTACGCGGCGGCGCGCGGCCTGTTCGAGGCGCGCATCCGTCTCCGCGGCAAGGGCGCGCGCCTGCTGGGCGTCGGTGTCTCGCACCTCGTACGGCGGGACTCCGGCCAGCTCGGCCTGTTCGCCGACCCGGCGCTCG
>CAYLND010000276.1:0-3798 GCA_964384905.1 uncultured Acidobacteriota bacterium | reverse complement strand
AAACCGACACGCTCGCGAGCCCGCGCTTGACGAGCGGTCACTCCATATCAGTTCGCGACACGAAAGGAATGGACGCGGAGGCGGCGAGGAAATTCGCGTACCTCGCTCGGGTGCTACACGCCGTTCGTCCAGAACGGCGGCAGGAGCTCGAATCACAATTCCCGGAGCTGCGCGACGCCTTCGCCCGATACGAATCGTATTGTCGGGCCAACAAGTTCCAAGGGTGCCAGCAGGATCTCAGCGAGTACGGCAAAAGGTGAGTTGAGTGCCTCCCGTGGAGGATCAGATTCGCGTGTCACGAAGGCGAGCCGCGCAACTGCTCCTGGTGAGCTTACTCGGTTCCGCAGTGCAAGCGGAAGATCCGGCGCCTGGTTGCTGCGGCCCCTGCATCTGCGTGTTTTGTGTGCAGCCACCGTTGCCCGAATTGGCGCAGCGTCTAATGAGCTCGTCCTCAGAGCTCTTCTTCGGAACCGTAGTCGCCGAGCAGCTGGTCTCCTGCTGCGACAGTCGCGCTGAAGTTACGTTCCGCGTGCTTCGCCGTTGGCAAGGAGCCGACGTGCCGCAGGTCCACATCCGCACCCAGTCTTGCACGGCAATCTTCCCCTTCCTCCTCGGACGACAGTATCTGGTCGCGGCAGGCAAGGGTGGTGAAGACATCGCCGTCATCGATAAGTGTTTCGTCCCTATCGAGGGTGAGGGCGCTGCGCACTCCACCATGGCTGCCTTGGATAAGTTGTCCCGCGACGGTCGTCAAAGGTGAACAGGCACCCGAGAACCCGAACCAGCGGACGCGCTCGGGTCTCCGCCGCCGAATGTGTGCAATACGCGGCAACTCTGCCCGTACGCCCGCTCGCCCGTTTGACACTGACGGCCCTGACGCTCGCGCTCAACCCTGTAGTCACAGCCGCAGCGGCAGCTCCCGTGTCAGCCTGCGAGGGTCTGGATGCAAAGGGCCGCGAGGCGATGCAGTGGTTCATCAGCGGTGCGTTTCCGATCCCGAGCCCGTGGATAACGTGCAGGGAGGATAACGGTGCCAACGCCGCAGCCCTTCGACGGCAGCGATCAGCGTCGGTCCCCTGTCTTCTCCAGATCTACAGGTCGGGGCTCGCGAACACCGGGCTCTGGTTGAGGCGGGAGCCCCCACCGACGGATGGCGCATGGACGATCAATGTTCTTGGGCAGGTCGATCCGAACTCCGCAATCGACCTTTGGCGCGAGAAGGCGGCAACGACCCACGACCCATGGTTGCGTGCTTTCGCGCTGCTCCAGATGGGTAGGCTCGGCAATAGAGCGGTCCTTCACAACCTCGCGGCAGTGCTGGCCGATCCGCGGCCCATGCCCGGATTGAAGCCACGCGATCGCGACGATTTCCTAGCGGATGCAGCGGACCTGATTGCGCAATACGACTATCGTCCTGGTCTCTCCGCACTCCAGAAGCTGAACAACCCACCCCGACCTTCGCTTCGATGGCTCGATCTCCACATCCTTCAACTTCAAGGAGACGTAGGAGCTCTAGAGCGAAGGACTCGGGACAATGACGCACCAGGCGCCAACGCGGTCCGAGCGCTCTACCGCATGCACGCCCGCGAAGCGCTCACACGGATTGCCGACGATCCGATGCATCCGCGAAGCGGCCTTGCCCACCACTATCTTGGCCTGAATTTTCGGCTCTGAAGCGGGATCGAGGCCGACGATGCTGCGCGCCGCAGACATGCCATCTGCATCGTTATTTGCCATCACGGTGGCCGCGTGGTGCCGAGCCGTGACCCCCTGGCGCATCTGTCCACCAGTGCTCGCGATATCGCTCTCCGTCGGCTGCGCAGCTCCACCGAGTGCAGCTCTCGAGTTGAAGCTCAGTTCCTCGATATCCGAGCAACTCCCATACGTCAACCCGGATCTTCGACTCACCGTGAAGAACCGATCGGCGAGCCCTGTGCTCTTCCCCGCAATTGGCGTTCACGTCCGTGTCCTGCTCGAGCATGGAAACGGTTGGGTCGAATGTCGCCCGCTCGCGGTCTCGGAACCGGCGCCAATTGGAGCGGTGAAGTGGGAAGAGATGGCTGCCGGCGGCGAGAAGGCGATCCCTGTGCCCGCCAGTCGTTGCCTTTGTTATGACACGCGATCAACGGACACGTGCCGCGAGTGGACCGACGTGCCGGGGCGGAATCGGCTGAAAGCCATCGTGTCGACCGATGCCCAGGACGAGTCGAACCGGAGCACCACGCCGACGGAGATGTTTCGGGGCTCTCTCGAATCCCCTCCCGTCGAGATCATAGTCAGGCAGCCAACTGGTGCTGACGCCGAAGCGGTTTCACGGGCCAACGGGTTCTCACCGATGACGATCAGGGTGCTGAAGGAGTTTCCGACATCGGAGTACGCGGCGCTCGTCTGGTACGGATCCGTTCGGCTTGATACTGCGGATCCTGTCCGGATCAGATCGCTGATTGAGCGACGCCTCTATCCGGGCCCAAACTCGGTTCCTGATCCGACGTCTCCCGACGGGTGGCGTAGTTTCGACAGCGAAGGTGTCGCGAGGTGGCAAATCGCCTGGGGCGAGCGGGTCTTTCGCGAGCATCCATCGTTCGCATACCGAGATGAGGTCAGAGTCCTCGTTGCGTTGAGTCAAATGAGCGTGGGAATGAAAGAAGAAGCGCGAAAGACGCTCGAGGCTCTGGCCTTGAACGAGAATACCTTCGCGGGACGCTGGTCGAAGAGGTTCCTTGCGGCGTCTGGCAACGTGACTGACTCCGCTCCGACTACTCCACCTGAATGCGATTGGAATTCGGGAGCTCTAAGCGACGTCGTCAAGTTCGGCCTCTATGCCCCTGGGGTCCCGGTCGACAGCGATTGGACGGAGTATTTTCCATTACTTCTTCTGGATAAGCAGCAGAACTACCGCTGCATGCAGCTGCTGTTCGAACGCGGCCCTCGGGTCATTCCGGGTCTCGAAGCCGAGTACCCGCGCTCGTTGCCGAAGACGGGCGTCGATATCGCCCCGGCGCTGGTGTTTCTCGAGCCCGTCAAGGGCCGCGAATACCTGATTGGGAAGATCGCTGATGCGCGGTGGGCTTTCACCGACGTCGCGAAGATGGCTCAGAGTATCTGGCCGCGCCGATCGAACGTCGTTAGGCGCGTGTTGATGTCTCGCCTCGCAAGACCACCGAAATCGAGAGAAGGCCTGGACCTCGCCGTCTCGGCACTCGTCCGATTCAGCAAGCGAGAAGACTTCGAGTTCGTTCGTAGCCGCGTCGACTGGACAGAACCGAGCACGGCACGTCGACTGCGCCTCTCGTTATTGAGCAAGAACGGCGAGATCGGGGCGGTTGTCCGGGCACTCGGGTCGAATGTGGGAGCGGAGTACGCCCCCGCCGCGGACGCTCTGCTTTCGTGGGGGCACATCAAAGTCATGTGCAACTTCCTCAAGGCCGAGTCGGATTCGAAGCGGGCAAACGATATCGCCGGGCGATACACGGAGTTCAAACGGGGAGATGCTTTTGCGTGGCTTCCGGACGACGTGATCGCAAGCATTGAAGCAGCACCGCAAGGGTGGGAGTGCCTGCCGGCAGCCATCAAGCCGTCACCCTTCAACGCCCCGCGTGACACGACGAAGGACCTAGCGGCACGATGGTATCGACCTCCTCTTGGCGCAGACACCTTCTGATCCGCTTCCGCGAGAAGGTCGGTGTCCACCTGGGTGTCCATAACCCTCGTAAAATACGGTCGCTGCCCGTAACCCTCGTAATGAGAAAAGGCAACGAGTCAACAAAACGTTGACCCGTCGCCCCCGATTTCACGGCC
>CAYLND010000275.1:0-3841 GCA_964384905.1 uncultured Acidobacteriota bacterium | reverse complement strand
GGACGGCCGCCCGTCGGGGCGCGTGCTGGCGGTGGTCGGCGCGGCCGGGGCCATCCTCCTGTACGGCGGCTACCGGGCGGCCCGGCTCCTGGCCGCGCTGCCGGCGGTCTCCCTCGCGCCGATCGGGCTCGGTCTCCTGGCGACTTTCCTGCGGGTCGCCGCGGCGCTCGTCTTCGCTCTGGCCTGGACGCTGCCCCTCGGCGTCGCCATCGGGATGAACCGCCGACTGGCCTCGCTGCTGCAGCCGGTCGTCCAGGTGGTCGCGGCCATCCCCGCCACGGCCTTGTTTCCGGTGCTCGTCCTGATGCTCCTGTCCGCGCCGGGCGGTCTCAACCTCGCGGCCATCGTCCTGATGCTGATGGGAACGCAGTGGTACCTGCTGTTCAACATCATCGCGGGGGCCTCGGCGATCCCGCAGGATCTGCGCTTCACCACCGAGCTGCTGCGCCTGCCCTGGCCGGATCGCTGGCGCGTTCTGATCCTCCCGGCCATCTTCCCTTACGTCGTGACCGGGGCGATCACGGCCGGCGGCGGCGCCTGGAACGCCAGCATCGTCGCCGAACACGTGGAGTTCGGCGGGAGCTCGCATGCCACGACCGGCATCGGCTCGCTCATCGCCACGGCGACCATCCAGGGGGACTATCCGCTGCTGCTCGCCTCCACGCTCGCCCTGGTGATCACAGTCGTCCTGATCAACCGCACCTTCTGGCGCTGGATGTACCGGATGGCGGAAGAGCGTTATAGGATGGAGTGATGGCGACTGTCGTCGAAGCGCAGCCCGACACCGATCTGCTGTCCCTTCAGGGCATCGTCAAAGCGTACGGCGCCGGCCCGCGGCGCTTCGTGGCGGTGCAGGACGTGAACCTCAGGATCCGCGCCGGGGAGTTCGTCTGCCTCCTGGGCCCCTCGGGCTGCGGCAAATCGACGCTCCTGCGCATCATCACGGGGCTGACGCCGGCCTCGGGCGGCGCCGTGCTCTACCGCGGCCGGCCGCTCGAGGGGATCAACCCCCACGCGACCATCGTCTTCCAGACGTTCGCGCTCTACCCCTGGCTCACCGTCCAGGAGAACGTGGAGGTGGCCCTGAAGGCGCGCGGCCTGGCCCAGGCCGAGCGCCGGGAGCGGGCCCTGAAACTGATCGACACGGTCGGTCTCGACGGGTTCGAGACCGCCTACCCGCGCGAGCTGTCCGGCGGCATGCGCCAGAAGGTCGGCTTCGCGCGGGCGATGGCCGTCGAACCCGAGCTCCTGTGCCTCGACGAGCCGTTCTCCGCCCTCGACGTCCTCTCGGCCGAGGCGCTGCGCGGCGAGCTCCTGGAGCTGTGGCTCAACAAGGCGATTCCCACCCAGGCGATCCTGATGGTCACGCACAACATCGAAGAGGCGGTCGAGCTGGCGGACCGCATCGTCATCATGGACAAGGACCCCGGCCGGGTGGTCGCGGAGATGCCCGTCACCCTGCGCCATCCCCGGCTCCGCAAGGACACCGCCTGCGTGGCCGCTCTCGACAGGGTCTACGCGCTGGTCGCGGGCAAGACGGAGCCCGAGGCGGAGGCGCTCGGCACCGCCCCGGGCCAGCCGGGGCGCAAGAGCAAGCTTCCCGTCGCCCGCCTGAATCGGCTGGCCGGTCTGATGGAGAAGGTCCGCGAGGAAGGGGGGCGCGCCGACCTGCATCGCATCGGCGGCGAGCTGCATCTCGAGCTGGACGACCTCCTGCCCGTCGTCGAGGCGGCGGAGGTCATCGGTTTCGCCCGCGTGGAGGCCGGAGACATCGTCCTGACCCCGCTCGGCCAGGCGTTCGCGGACGCCGGCATCGCCGCCCGCAAGGAGATCGTGGCGGGCCGCATCCTGCGTCACCCGACCATCCGCTGGATCTACGAGACCCTGCAGCAGGACGACGACCAGCGCATCGCCGAGACTTTCTTCCTGGATCGCCTGCAGGTCGAGTTCGGGGACGCCGCCTCGGAGCAGCTCGATATCGCCATCAGCTGGGCCCGCTACGCCGAGCTGTTCGCCTTCGACGACGACACCAAGGAGCTGTTCCTGGAAAGCTAGCGCCCGAGTGACACTTTTTGTCCGTCCCGCCGTCGATTTGACCCTTCTGTAACCGGAACCTATACTTCGCCGCGGTGCGCGCGCGATCGTGAGCATACGAACCGAGGTCGATCACACCTGGGAAGCGATCCACCGCCACCTGATCGAACGGCAGGGTCTCGATCTGACGCGCTACAAGGAGACCTATCTCAAGCGACGTCTCCTGGTGCGCGTCCGGGCCCTGCGGCTGCCGGGAATCGAGGCGTACGCGCGTTATCTGCGCCGGCACCCCGAGGAGCTCGGACGGCTGCAGAAGGCGCTGTCGATCAAGGTCACGAGCTTTTTCAGGAACCGGTCCTGTTTCGCGTTCCTCGAGGAGAAGGTCGTGCCGGATCTCCTGCGGCGGTCAGAGGCGCGGCGCCACCGCATCGCGGTCTGGAGCGCGGGCTGCGCCACGGGCGAGGAGGCGTTCTCCCTCGCCTCCCTGTTCGCGGCGGCCCTCGACCGCGAGGCCTCCTTTCCGGCGCCCGCGAACCGCTCCCGCATCCAGGTCCGCGTCACCGGCACCGATCTCGACGAGACGGCCCTCGACAAGGCCCGCGCCGCCGTGTTCGCGGCCCGCTCCCTTCTCGACGCGGCCCCCGCGGATGCGGCCGCCCAGTTCGAGATCCGCTCCGACGGAAGCGCCGTCCCCGGCGCGCGCCTCCGGTCGATGGTCCGGTTCGAGCGCGAGAGCCTGCTCGACCCGATCGCGCGCGAGCAGCTCGACCTGATCGCCTGCCGCAACGTCCTCATCTACTTCTCCCTCGAGCACCAGGAGCGCATCCTGGCGCGCTTCGCGGCCGCCCTGTCCGGCGGCGGTTACCTGGTCCTGGGCCGCGTCGAGCGCCTGTTCGGGGAGGCGCGGGCGCTGTTCGACGTGGTGAGCGCGCGCGATCGGGTGTATCGCCGGCTGCCCCCGAGCGCCGCCGCCGCGGTCACGGCGGGAGGCGGCCCGGGCCGCGAGGAGGCCCGCGCATGCGCCTGAAGCTGGCGCTCGCCTTCATGGTCAGCACCTTCCTCTTCATCATGACGGGGTTCTTCTTCACCCCCCCGAGCGTCTACTCCTTCTGGGATCTGGTGGGGTACATCTCCGGTCAGGTCCTGATCGGTCTGGCGGCCGCCGTGCTCCTGTCGAGGTACTTCACGAGGAGTCTCCAGGAGCTGGCGGCGATCAGCACGGTGATCAGCCACGGCGATCTGACGCGCAAGGTCGAAGTCCGCGCCGGCGACGAGGTGGGCGAGGTGGCGCGCTCGTTCAATACCATGCTGCAGAGCCTCTACAACATCGTCACCGAGGTGCGGACGGTGAGCGGCCAGATCTTCGAGTCGGCCCAGGGGCTCTCGGCCACGGCGCAGGAGATGAACGCGACGACGGAGGAGATCTCCTCCACGATGCACAACATCGCCAAGGGAGCGGAGGGGACCGCCGACATGGTCAACAAGACGTCCTCGATCACGCGCGACCTGGCCACGTCGATCGAGGAGATCTCCGAGAAGGCGCGGTTCGCGGCGCGCGCCTCGAAGGACGCCGGGGATCGCGCCCGCCAGGCGGTCGAGATGATGGGGGGATCCTCGAAGCAGGTCTCCGAGCTGGTGGGGCGGATCGAGCGCGCCACGGCGACCGTCGAGGGGTTCAAGGACCGGGCGCTGCGCATCAACGAGTCGGTCGAGTTCATCACCCACATCGCCCAGCAGACCCACCTGCTCGCCCTGAACGCCACCATCGAGGCGGCGCGCGCCGGAGAGCACGGCCGCGGCTTCTCGG
>CAYLND010000274.1:0-3860 GCA_964384905.1 uncultured Acidobacteriota bacterium | reverse complement strand
CCCCGCGAGCCCGAGCGGGACCCGCCAGGCGGCCGTCGCGCCACCCGGGCCCCGCACGAGCAGGAGCACGGCGGCGAGCAGGCACCAGGCGGCCACGTCGTTCACCGCGGCGCAGGCGATCGCCACCGCGCCGACGCGGCTGGCCAGAAGACGGGTCTCCGCCAGGATGCGCGCCAGCACCGGGAACGCCGTCACGCTCATCGCCGTGCCGACGAACAGCGCGAACGCCGGAAATCCGGCGCCGGCCCGCGCCGGGCCGGCCGGCAGGCGGAAGGCCAGGACCACCCCGAGGATGAACGGCGCCACGATGCTCCCGACCGCCGAGACGATCGCCACGCGTCCCTGTCTGCGCAGCGCTCCGGTGTCGAGATCCAGACCGATCTGGAACATGAAGAGGACGAGACCGATCTGGCTCAGCAGCCCCAGAAGGCCGAGGCTCTCGGGAGGGAAGAGCCGGCCCGAGAGTCCTGGCGCGACCCAGCCGAAGAGCGAGGGTCCCAGCAGGAGGCCCGCGGCCATCTCGCCGACCACCTTGGGCTGGCGGAGCCGGGAGAACAGCCATCCGACGCCGCGGGCGACGATCAGGATGACGACGATCTGGGCGAGCAGCAGCGACAGGCGCGGCACGTCGCGTGTCTCCGCGAGACGACAGGGGCCGGACGGCGCGCCTACGGAATCTCGATCGTTCCGTCGCTCACCAGCACGGTCGATCCGCCGACGCTGGTTCCCGTCACGTCGCCGTCCTTCTTCTCGGCCTCGATCTCGAGAAGGCTCGGGCGTCCCATCTCGAAGCCCTGCTCGACCACCCAGCGCAGGGTCCCGTCACGCCGCGGGTCGCGCGCGCCGAGATAGGCCGCCAGGGCCGTGCCGGCGCTTCCGGTCGCCGGGTCTTCGACGACGCCGACCGCGGGGCCGAACATGCGGGCGCGCGCGTGGTGGCCCGGGTGCTCGGGGTCGAGGGCGAAGAGATACGGATGGGGAGACCAGGCGCGCGCCAGCACCCTCTCCCACACGTCGAGCCGCAGTCGCGCCCGCCCAAGCGCGGCGCGATCGCGCAAGGGGATGAACTGGAACGCCAGGCCGCACGACACCGCCTGCGGACCGTTCGGCGCGTCCAGGAGATCGGCGACGTCGAGGGAGAGCATTGCCGCCAGATCGCCGCGTGCCGGAGACGGCGGCCCGAGCTCCGGCGGCCGCGGGGCTCGCAGACGAGCGGACACGGGGCGGCCGTCGCGCGCCTGGATCGACACGCCGACCGGCCCCGCCCCTTCCTCGAACACGATGCGCGTCGTCTCCCCTTCGAGCGGGATGTCGCCGATCGCCGCCAGGACGTGCGCCGTCCCGACCGTCGGATGGCCGGCGAACGGGATCTCCGCCCCTGGCGTGAAGATGCGCAGCCGGCGCGTGTGCCGCGACGACTCGGGAGGCAGGACAAAGACCGTCTCCGAGTAGTTGAACTCCCGGGCGGCCTGCTGCATCTGGACGGTCGTCAGCCCCCGTCCATCCGGGAGGACGGCGAGCTGATTCCCTCCGAAGATGCGATCGGTGAAGACGTCCGCGGTCAGGAACCGGTGTCTCATAGCGAGTCGAGGCGGCGAGATTACCGCCGGCCCGCTGGCGGCGTCAAGCAACGCACCAATCGTTGTCGCGCACAGTGGACTTGACCGAGGAGGGAAGCAGGGCGACAATCGCGGCATCCGGACGGGAGGAAAGAAAATGGAGATGCCGAAGCCGCAGGAGGAGCACCGCAAGCTGCACGCGCTGGCCGGAACGTGGCGCGCCGAGGAGACGCTGTTCCCTTCGCCGTGGGACGCCAAAGGAGGCAGCGCCATCGGCCGGTTCGTGGCCCGCGTCGATCTGGACGGGTTCTTCGTGATCGCCGACTACGCCCAGGAGCGCGACGGCCGGGAATCGTACCGGGGGCACGGCGTGTTCGGGTACGACCCGCGGCAGAAGGTCTTCACGATGAGCTGGGTCGACTCGATGGACCCCGGCAGCCCGCTCCCGGCGCGCGGCAAGTGGGAGGGGAACCGGCTGCAGTTCGAGAACACCCATCCCATGGGGCACAGCCGCTACATCTACACGTTCGAAGGGAAGGACCGCTACACGTTCAGGATCGACAACTCCCGCGACGGCACGACCTGGTCGACCTTCATGGAAGGGAAGTACTCGCGTCAGGTGCCGCCGGGGATCGTCACAGGGACCGGAGCGTCACGAGGGTAGCCCCCCACCCTCCCGCGTCTTCGGGCGCTGTTCGGAACGAGGTCACCTCCGGCAGCCTGCCCAGGAGGGACTGCACGGTGCGGCGCAGCGCTCCGGTGCCCTTGCCGTGCACGATCCGCACCTGCAGGATGCCGCGCTCGCGGCAGGCGGCCAGGTAGTCGATCACCAGCTCCTCGACCTCGGCCGGCTGAAAAGTGTGCAGGTCGAGCGTCCCGTCGATCGGCACGTCGACCGGCTCGAGCGGATCCACGGGACCATGGTCGTCTCGCATCATCGCCTCCGCCCTCACACTATCACCGCGGCTCACGCCCGTCACCGGCGCGCCGCCGGCCGGCGTTTCAGGCTCCGGCACCGCCCGAGGCGGCACGGCTGCGCTCTGCTATCCTTGGCCGTCTGACGGAGCGTGCCATGCGCATCGATCTGTTCCAGATGGAGAGAACCCAGTGTCTGTACGAGAACGAAGTCCGGCACAACCTGTCGGAGAGCGGCGTTCTCCCGATGACCATGAAGGACATCCTGGACGGGTCGCCCGACCCGGACGGGTTGTCCGAAGCGCGGCTGAAGTATCCCGCGTCGCGCGGCTCGGAGAGACTGCGCGAGCGCATCGCGCAGTTCTACGGCGCCGCCACGCGCGACAACGTCATGGTCACGAACGGCGGGTCGGAGGCCAACTACGTCTGCTTCTGGGGTCTTCTGGAGAAGGGCGACCGTGCTGCCGTGATGATACCCAACTACCTGCAGGGTCGGGGGCTGGCCCGGGCGTACGGCGGCCGCGCCGACGCGTTCCGTCTGGTGCCCCGCCCGGATGGCGGGCGGGCCCGCTGGGCGCTGGACCGGCAAGGCCTGGAGCGCGCCGTGACCCGGCGGACGAAGCTGATCCTGGTCACCCATCCGAACAATCCGACGGGGGCCGTCCTCGACGACGACGAGATGGACGCGGTGGTGCGGGTGGCGCGTCGCGCCGGCGCCTGGATCGTCGCCGACGAGGTCTACCGCGGCGCCGAGCTGGAGGGCCCGACTTCGCCCACCTTCTGGGGGCGCTACGACAGGGTGCTGGTCACCGCGGGTCTCTCGAAGGCGTTCGGTCTTCCCGGACTGCGCACCGGCTGGATCGTCGGCCCGGCGAAGACGATCGCCAGGCTCTGCTCGTACCATGACTATCTGACCCTGACGCCGACCTTCCTCTCCGACCGTCTCGCGGAGATCGTCATGGAACCGGCGCGGCGCGAGGCGATCCTGGCGCGCACGCGCGGCATTCTGCGCGCCAACCTGCCCGCGCTCGAGGAGTGGATCGCCGGGCACGGCGACCTGTTCCGGTACATCCGTCCGGTGGCCGGCGCCATCGCCCTCGTCGGCTACGGGCTGCCGATCGGCTCGGTCGCGCTGTTCGACCGGCTGCGCCAGGAGCAGTCGGTGCTGGTCACGCCGGGCGCCCATTTCGGAATCGGCCGCTTCATCCGGATCGGGTACGGCTACGACCGGGACGCGCTGCGACGGGGTCTCGAGCGCATCGATGCGACGCTGGCGGGGCTGACCCGCCGCCGGCGCGCGTCGGCGGGGACGTGATGCGGCCCATTGCCGGCGCCGTCCGCGCTGCCGCGCTGGTGGCGGCGGCGCTCCTGTGCGCTCCCGCCGGC
>CAYLND010000273.1:0-3896 GCA_964384905.1 uncultured Acidobacteriota bacterium | reverse complement strand
ATGACCCACCGCAGTTGTACGGCCATCCAGGCGGCGGGGCGGTCGCGCAGAAGGGAGGGAAAGCTCGATTCCGGGAGCCCGGCGAACTCGCGACGCGACAGGACGCGCTTCAGGGCCGGGCGGGCCTCCGCGGCGGCCGGACCAGGCGCCTCCGCCGACGATGCGCGCGCCTCCCGCCGCAGCGCCGTCAGGCGGTCGCGAAGCGAACGCGCCACGCAGGGCCGGCTCTCGGGATGCAGCTCCAGATCGGCGAGCGCTTCCTGCAGCCAGTCCGTCGGCACCGCGATCGTCCCGTCGGCGGTCGCCACCTCCCAGGACGCGGGAAGCTCCCGGCGCAGGCCGGCAGGATCGAACGGAGCATCGTCGTCAAGCCGCTCCGACCAGGCATCGAGCACCCTGACCAGTCCCTGGACGTCCAGCCGCCGCGGCCTGCCGGGTGCGGCCTTCCCGGGCGCGCGGCCTCCGTTCGCAGCCGGCGCCACCCAGAGCAGCGCGGCGAGGGGGAGGATGGCCGCCTTCATAGATTGAGACTGCCGGGCGCAGGAAGGGGCGGCGGCTTGAGGGCTTCATCCTCCTCGCCGGCCCCCGCCGCGAGCATCGCCAGGTCGAACGCCTCCTTGCGGATTCTCAGGTCGAAGTAGAGCAGGACGAAAGCGACCAGCCCGAGGGGTCCGGTGAGGCATACTGAAACGGCCTGCCCGAGCGCCATGCCCGACATGATCCAGGGGGCCGGCGCCGCGTGGCGAGTCACCGCGATCAGGTTCAGGACGATGAACGGCCCCTGCAACAGCATCAGGGCGGCGTAGGAAACGACGAAGACCAGGAACAGAACCGCGAAACCTCGCAGGATGTGGCCGCGCATCAGCCGGCCGCTGCGAGCGATCGCCTCGCCGGCGCCCGAATCCTCCACGATGAGGACCGGGACGGCGACCACCCAACCGAGAACGAAGCGACCCACGATGACGAACCCTGCAAGCACCGCCGCCAGCGTCAGCACGACTCCGGCCACACGATTGATCGCGAATCCCCCCGCGATCAGTACGGCGATCCCGATTCCCAAGAGGATCATGAGTCCGAGAATCCGGACCATGACGCCGAGCGAGACCAGGAACAGCCGCCCCATCCGGCCCTTGAGACGTGAAAACGAATCGAGCGCGCCTGTGGGCTTTCCGAGATAGAGGCGCGAAACGGCGGTCGTGGTGGCGCCGTGGGCGATGATGGCCGCGGTCCAGCTGACGAGGAAGAGCATCAGCATCACCGGCCAGATTGCGGCATAGAGCCTCAGCAGGGCCGCTGGATCGGGCGGCGAAGTCGTCGGCGCGCTGCCCTGGCTCATGAGGCGATTCATGACGAGCGCGATCCCGGCGACGAGGACCGCCTGCGGGGCGCTGATGCCGACGAGAAGCAGAAAATGCCGACGGTACAGACTGAAGGTGCGGTCGAGGATTCCTCCGAGACTCATCGGGCGAAGCCAGTCGGTTTGCACGTTGGTCCCCCTGAGGCCGGGCGTTTCCCCTCAGTTTAGCCGAAGCCGCCCATCGTGGTGCCGGAAGTGTGGATCGCGTTGGCGACTACTGCGGCCTGGTCTTTCCGGTCAGCCTGCGGTAGGCCGCCATGTGCTGGATGGCCTCCCTGGGTCGGCCGAGGCCTTTGCACAGCAGGGCGAGGTTGTAATGGCAGTCCGCGAAGCGGGGATCGTCGCGCAGTGCCGTCTCGTACGTCTGCATCGCTTCGCGCTTCCGGCCCATGTCGTCGAGAAGGACGCCCAGGTCGAAGAGCAGCACCGGGTCGTTCCCGGTCGCCCGGATCGCCTCGCGATAGACCGCCTCGGCCCGCTCGAGACGCCCCGTTTCGTGCAGCAGGCAGCCCAGATTGATGCGGGCCTTGAGGAGCCCGGGGTCCGCGGCAATCGCCCGCTCGTACGCCCCGAGCGCGGCCTCCGGGTCCCGCGCCTCCAGGGCGGCTCCCCGCTCGAACCAGTCTTCCGCGCTCGTCGGCGGGACCGCGCTCTGTCGCTCGAGGGGGCTCAGGGAGCCCTGGGCCGGGTCTCTCTCGAAGCCGAGCAGGTACTGCCCTGATTCGGCCTGCCAGCGGCGATCCCCTTCCTTCACGACGACGCGATCGTCTTCGACCGAGAGGTTGAGTCCGGAAAGGGACGTGGAGTCGGGGAGCCGGCGCCTGATCTCCTGCACGGAGCTGCGGATGCGCTGGCGCGGCACCTTGGCCGCGGCGAGCGCCCGGGCGCTGCGCAGGACGATCAGATCCTGGAACGAGAACAGCCAGGCGTTGCGCGGGCCGCGCTCGGGCGACACCAGCCCGGCCTCCACCAGCGAGCGGATCCTGCGGCGCGGCAGGTGGACGAGCTTCTCGACGTCGCGCACGCTGTACTGGTGCATCGCCGGCCGGCTTCTCCTCTACTTTCTGGCGGTCTTCTTCGCGGGGCTCTCCGTCTCCTGGGCGCGCTTCGGGGGCTTGCGCGCCGCCGCCTGGGGCTCGCCCGCACCCGACTGCGACGCGCTCGCCTTCGCGGGCGCCTTCCGTTCCAGGCTCGCGCGCAGGGCTTCCATGAGATCGATGACCTGACCACCGCCCTCGGGCTCCTCGGCCATCGTGATCTCCTGCCCGTCGACCTTCTTCTGGATCGCCGTCTCGATGCGCCCGCGCACGTCGTCGACGTACGGGGCGGGATCGAACGAGTCGGACGACTGCTGCTCGATCAGCTGCTGCGCGAGCTTGAGCTCGGCGTCCTTGACCTCGCTCCTGGGGATGTCGATCTCCTTGATCGACCTCACTTCGCCGGCGTAGAGAAGCTGCTGCATGACCAGGCCGTCCTCGACCGGACGCACCATCACGATGTACTGCTTGCCGCGCGCGGCCCAGCGGCCGATCGCGCAGCGCTTCGATTCGCGCAGGGCCCTGGCGAACAACGCGTACGGCTTGGCGCCTCCCTTGTCAGGGGCGAGGTAATAGGCCTTGTCGAAGTACACCGGATCGATCGACGCAATCGGCACGAACTCGGCGATCTCGGCGCTGTGTGTTCCCGCCTCCTCCAGCGCCTTGAGCTCCTCGGGAGAGAACATCACATACTGGTCCTTGGCGAACTCATAGCCCTTCGCCATGTCCTCGCGCGGGACCACGACCTCCTCCTTGGCGCAGATGTACTGCTGCTTGAGCCGCGACCCGTCCGCCTTGTGCAGGAGGTTGAAGGAGATCGCGTTTTTCGCCTCGGTCGCCGAGAAGAGCTTCACCGGAATCGAGACGAGTCCAAAGGAGACGGTCAGCGACGCGATGGCCCGTGGTGCCATGCTTCCCTCCGGATGGTCAAGTCGAGCGGTTCAAGAGACGCTCGAGGTCCTGCTTGCGCTTCAGAGCATCGCGCCATCGATCGCCGGTCTCCGCCAGGCGCCCGGCGGCGTTGCTGATCCTGAAGTCGAGCGGGTGCGCTTTCGCGAGCTCCTCCCACGTCAGCGGCATGGACACCGGGGCGCCGGCGGCGCCGCGTGGCGAATAGGCCACGTTCAGCGTCTTGCCGCGGACGTTCATATTGTAGTCCAGGAAGATCTTGCCGGTGCGCTTGGGCACGCTCCACTCCATCGTGATGTCCTTCGGGTGCTTGCGCATGAGGTGCCGCCCGACCAGCTCGCAGACCTCGCGGGCCTTGTCGAAGCCGATCGTGCGGCGGATCGGCACGAAGACGTGCAGCCCGGTCTTGCCCGAGGTCTTGACGATCGCCTCGAGCGACATGCTCTGCAGCAGCTCGCGCAGCCGGAACGCCACGTCCTTCCCCTTCTCGAACGCCGCCGTGTTCAGCTCGGGCTCGTCGCCGGGCGCCTCCTGGCCCGAATATATGTAAGGGTCGAGGTCGAAAACAAGGTAATCGGGGCAGTCGAGATCCG
>CAYLND010000272.1:0-3901 GCA_964384905.1 uncultured Acidobacteriota bacterium | reverse complement strand
GTGAACAGAAGAAGCCGGGCAAAGGCGCAGGCCCTCATCCTTGCCGGGCTGGTGTCGGCCGAGGGAAGGCGCGTCGACAAACCGGGCACGGCGTTGGCTGAAGAAATCTCGTTGGTGCTGGCCGGGCGCGACCACCCATGGGTGTCGCGCGGCGGCGTCAAGCTCGCCTTTGCCCTCGACCACTTCGCCGTCGATGTCACCGGCCTTGTCGCCCTCGATATCGGTGCTTCGACCGGTGGTTTTACCGATGTGCTGCTGAGCCGGGGGGCGGCACGGGTGCATGCGGTCGATGTCGGACGCGGTCAGCTGGCCTGGAAGCTGCGCCAGGATCAGCGCGTCGTCGTCCGCGAGGGCACCAACGCGCGCCACCTCACGCGCGCCGAAATCGCCGAGCCGATCGATTTGATCACCTGCGACGCCAGCTTTATCGGGCTGGCGACGGTCCTACCGGCGCCGCTGGCGTTGGCCGCCGATCGGGCTGGGTTGGTTGCACTGATCAAACCACAATTCGAAGCCGGTCCGGACGCCGTCAGCAAGGGGGGGGTGGTTCGCGACGGGGATCGGCCCCGCCGGCTCGGTGGCAATCGTCAGGCCGAGCGACACGCCGCGCAGCGACGCGAGGAAATCGCCGGCCTCCAGGGCGTCCGGGTGGACGCGGGCGGTTCCCGTGGCGGCCACTTCGGCGACCAGGCGCACCGTCCGCCCGGCCCCCGCCTCCCGCTTCAGCCACGCCGGATCGACCGCGCCGACCGGGGTGCGCTCGACGTCCGCCGGCCTGAGATCCCGCCCCATCAGGACGTTCGCCAGGATGACGATCTTCACCGCCTGGTCCCAGCCGTCGAGATCGTGGGAGGGATCGGCCTCGGCCAGCCCGAGCCGCTGCATCTCGGCGACGGCGTCGCCGGCCGGCTCGCCGCGCGCGATCGCCTGCAGGACGTGGTTGCTCGTCGAGTTCAGGACGCCCCTGAAGCGGAGCAGCCGGCCGACCGGGATCGCCGCCTCGACCAGGTTGAAGACCGGCAGGCAGTCGGCGACGGCCGACTCGAAGCGGAAGCCGGCGCCTGTGCCGCGGGCGATCCCGAACAGCTCGCGCGCCGCCAGGGCGATGGGTCCTTTGTTGGCACTGACCACCGAGACGCCCCTCCCGAGCGCGGCACGCATGTGCGACAGGGCCGGCTCGCCGGTGCGCGGCACGAGCGGCGTCGCCTCGAACAGCAGGTCGATCGGAGCCGTCTCGAGGACCTCCGGCAGACGCCCGGAAGCCGACCAGCCGTCGCTCAGCGCGGCCTCGAGATCGACACCGCCGGGATCCACCCAGGCTCCGCGCCGGGCGCTCGCCAGGAGCGTGACCGACCAGGTCAGCCCGTGGCGGCGCTCCAGCTCTTCGCGACGCGCCAGGAGCAGGCGCGCCAGGGCGCGCCCGACGTTTCCGAATCCCGCGAACCCCAACCGGACGTGCCGGATCCCCATTTCAAAAGATGATACATGCGGACAGGGGCCGGCGAAAGAGCGGGGCGGGCCCCGATGACACTCTTCGCCCGCCTGGGGTAGGATGGCGCGGTTTTCCCGGCGTTTCGAGAACGCACATCCACACGGAGGGACCGTCATGCCTGATCGGATCAGGATCCGCTTCGGCGAAGCGATGGGAGAAGGCAGCAAGGACTGGCTCTGGACCGAGCCGGAGATCGTGATCGGGGAGGCGGACGGGCCGGTCGGCCAGGCGTTCGCGTCGATCATGGGACAGAGCGCCGGGTTCTCGCGTTTCTTCTGTCTGGTGGACGGCGGCAGGATGGTCAAGCCGGCCACGATCATGGTGCCGAAGGTTCAGCTCAAGAAGATGGCCGACGTCATGGTGTACGGCGGCCCGGTGCAGGCCGGCATCGCTGACGGCGTGCTGGACGCGGTCGAGGCGGGCATCATCCCTAAGAACAAGGTCGAGAGCCTGTGCATCATCTCGCTGGTGTGGGTCGATCCGCGTCTGGCGGACATGAAGGACGCCGATTTCAACGAACTGTACCGGAACAACCGCTCGGCCATGAAAGAGGCGATCCAGAAGGCGCTCAAGGGCAAGCCCTCCGTGCAGGACCTCCTGAAGGAGGATCGCTCCCAGCCGCGCCACATGTACTTCAATCGCGACAAACGCAAGTGGATCCTGGAGTAATCCGGAAACGAGGTGTCCCATGCCCGACAAGCTTCCGGTCATCCCGGACAGCGAGGTGACGGCCCGGCTGGAGAAGGAGCTTCCCGCCTGGAAGCTCGAGGACGGCTGGTTGCGCCGCAAGTACAGCACCGACGGCTGGCCGACGACCCTGATGGCGGTGAACACGATCGGCTTCCTGAGCGAGGCCGCGTATCACCATCCCGATCTGGAGGTCACCTGGGGGAAGCTGTGGGTCAAGCTGAAGACGCACTCCTCGGGCGGCATCACCGAGAGAGACTTCGCGCTCGCCAAGGAGATCGAGCGGCACGTCCTCTGGCGTCCGTCCACGGGCTCGACGATGGAGGGCACTCCGAACAAGTTCGTGTTCAGCAAGTGAGCGCGCGGCGCGGCGTCCCGCCGCGCGGCGGAGGCGCATGGCCGCGCTCCTGAGGTTCGCGCACCTGCTGGCGCTCGGGGTGTGGATCGGAAGCGTCGTCTTCTTCTCGTTCGTGGTCGCTCCGAGCCTGTTCGCGGCGCTGCCGCGCGACGCGGCGGGGCGCGCGGTGTCGGCGATCTTCCCCCGCTATTACGCATTCGGCTGCGCCTGCGGCGCGCTGGCCCTGCTGTCGGGCCTGCTTCTCGGGGCGCTCCGGCTGGCCCCGTGGCGAGCGCTCGCTGCGGAGCTGATTCTCCTGGCGCTGATGATCGGGGTCGTGGTCTACGCGGGCCGCGTCGTCCTGCCGCGGGCGTCGGAGGCGCGCCAGGCGCTGGCGCTGGCGCCGGAAGGAAAGGCGGGGAGCACGGCGGCCCGGGAGCGCTTCGATCTCCTGCACCGGCGCTCGGTCCTGCTGAACGGAACCGTCCTTCTCCTCGGTCTCGCCGCGCTCGCGCTGGCGGCCGTCAGGAGGCCGCCCGATTAGCGACGCCGCGGCGCGCGCCCCGTCCGAGCAGCGCCCCGCGCCGCGCGTCGTGATCCTCGGCGGCGGCTTCGGCGGTCTGTACGCGGCGCGGGAACTGCGGCGCGCGCCGGTGCGTCTGGTGCTCGTCGACCGCCGCAACCATCACCTGTTCCAGCCGCTCCTGTATCAGGTGGCCACCGCGGCGCTCAATCCGAGCGACATCGCCGTGCCCATCCGCAAGATCCTGCGGCGGCAGAAGAACGCCACGGTGCTCCTCGGCGAGGCGACCGGCGTGGACCTCGCGGCCCATCGGGTGATCCTCGCGGACGGCGAGGTCGGCTACGACTACCTGATTGTCGCCACCGGCGCGACCCACTCCTATTTCGGCCACGACGACTGGGCCCGGTTCGCGCCGGGCCTGAAGACGATCGAGGACGCCCTCGAGATGCGCCGGCGCATCCTGCTGGCGTTCGAGGCCGCCGAGCGCGAGCCGGACCCCACGCGACGGAGCGCCTGGCTGACGTTCGTGGTGATCGGGGGCGGGCCGACGGGCGTCGAGCTGGCCGGCGCCCTGGCGGAGATCGCCCGGCGGATCCTGAAGACCGATTTCCGGCGCATCGACCCGGCCGCGGCGCGGGTCGTCCTGATCGAGGCGGGCCCGCGCATCCTGAGCGCGTTCGATCCGGCGATGTCGTCGCGGGCGGCGCAGGAGCTCCGCGACCTCGGGGTGGAGGTGGTCACGGCCGCGGCGGCGACGGCGATCGACGCCACCGGCGTCTCGGTCGGCGAGCGCCGTCTTGCCGCGCGCAACGTGCTGTGGGCCGCCGGCGTCGCCGCCTCGCCGATCGCCCGATCGCTCGGC
>CAYLND010000271.1:0-3936 GCA_964384905.1 uncultured Acidobacteriota bacterium | reverse complement strand
TGATCGCCAGAGCCTCCAGGAGGAAGCGTGGATGGGCGGAGCCCTTGACGCGAGGCTCCTCGCGCGTCATCAGCTCCAGGATGCGCAGCAGCTCGTCCTCCCCGAACGGGCCTGCGGCGTCGCGCAGCCTCTGGATCTCCTCGGGGCCGCCGGCGACGTGGCGCGACGGGTCCGGCACGACGCTCACCAGCAGGAGGTCGCGCCCGTACGCCATCAGATCCTCGAGGAACTGCGCGGGCAGGTACCCCTTCTCGAACACCGTCTCCACGATCCCGATCAGGCGGGAGTAATCGCGGGCCCGCACCGCGGCGTAGAACCCGACGATCAGATCCCGGTCGATCACGCCCAGGATGGTGCGTGCCTGCTCGTCGGTCACCGCGTCGCCGGAGAAGGCGATCACCTGATCGAGGGCGCTCTGCGCGTCCCGCAGGGACCCCTCGGACATGCGCGCGATCAGATCGGCCACGCCCGCCGGGACCCGGACCTTCTCGCCCTCGGCGATCCGGAGCAGGTGCGCCGCGATGTCGGCGTGCGCGATCTTCTTGAACTCGAAGTGCTGGCAGCGCGACAGGATGGTGAGGGGCAGCTTGCGATAGTCGGTCGTCGCGAACAGGAACACGACGTGCGCCGGCGGCTCCTCGAGCGTCTTGAGCAGGGCGTTCCATGCCTCGGTCGTCAGCATGTGGACTTCGTCGATGATCTCGACCTTGTAGCGGTCGCGGGCCGGGGCGTAGCGCACCGTCTCGCGCAGCTCGCGGACCGAGTCGATGCCGCGGTTGCTCGCCCCGTCGATCTCCAGCACGTCCATGGAGCGCGACTCGGCGATCTCCAGGCAGGAGGAGCAGGCGTTGCAGGGCGTCGGGGTCGGCCCCTTGGCGCAGTTGAGCGCCTTGGCCATCAGCCGGGCCACGGTCGTCTTGCCGACGCCGCGCAGGCCGGAGAACAGATAGGCATGATGGATGCGCTGGTTGGCGACGGCGTTCTGGAGGGTGGTGACGATCGGCTTCTGGCCGACGACCTCCTCGAAGGTCTGCGGCCGGTACTTGCGCGCCAGGACCTGGTAGCTCACGCCGGGGTCTGCTCGCTCACGGGAAAAATCGGGCGCCTCAAGGGATGCGCGGCCTGCCCCGAGATCGAGGCCGGCCTGAGAGCCGGTTCAAGTGGACCCGCGGCGCCTGCGAGGTCCTCCTGACGGCTGCTCCCTTCCGGGCCTGACCGGGTTCGGCGGTTCGCATCGCGCGGGGCTCGAACCGGCCGTCACGCCGGCCTGCCGCGCGGTTCGTGGCCGTGACCACGCGATGCTAATGCATCGGTTGCGTGCTGTCAACGCGAGCTCTCGCGCGCATGGAAGCACCCGCGTGAGGCGCGACGGGCTGCGCCCGCGGGGCACGGGTCCGCGACGCTGCGCGTCGCTCCCCTCTCGTCGCCGCGCGCCCACCCAACGCGCTGTGGAGCGCGCGTCGGGGCCCGGGGCGCGCGGTCTCCGAAGGCCCCGCGGGCGCAGCCCGCCGCGCCTCACTCGCGCCGGCTCCATCACCGTGAGGACCGCATGTCCGCCGACGCCGATCGAGAATCGCTCGGCCTGGTGCTGCGGAGTGACGTCCGTGGCCGGGTCGCGGCCCGTGACGTTCGGCACCGGAGGCGCTGGTTGAATGGCGGGAGGTGCACCGGGGGAGCGGGTCCGGCGGCGGCGCGGGGCCTTCGAGCCGGCGACGGCGCCCCACGTTTTCCAGTGGGGCAGGAGCCAGGCGAGCAGAGCCCGCGCGCGCCAGATCCACCGAACTTCGGTTGCGCGCGCGGGCGTGCCCCGCGCCGCCGCCGGACCCGCTATCCCGGGGCTGCGCCGGAATTTTCGACCTCCGGATCGGTGCAAATCGGCATCGTTGATGCTACATTGCCCGCATGCTGAGCGCGCAGGTGGCGACGACTCTGATGCTCGGGTTCGTGCTCGGCATGCGGCACGCGCTCGACGCCGACCACATCGCGGCGGTCGCCGCTCTGACGGAATCACGCGGCGGGCTGCGCCGGGCGATCGTCAACGGGATGTCCTGGGGGATCGGACACGCGCTGACGATCGGGCTCGCCGGCGGGACCGCCATCCTGCTGCGGGCCGCCTTCCCCGAGCGGCTGGCGCTGGCGTTCGAGCTGGGCGCGGCGCTGATGCTGATCGTCCTGGGCATCGTGGCGATGCGCCGCGCCCTGCGCGAGCGGCTGCACGTTCACGCGCACCGGCATGACGGCGTGACCCACGCCCACCTGCACTTCCACGCCGTCCCGCACGATGCGCAGACGGAGGCGACGCACCGGCATCGCCATCCGATGCGTCTGGCGCTGCGGCCGTTCCTGGTCGGGACGGTCCATGGTCTGGCGGGGAGCGCGGCGATCGCCGTGCTGGTCCTGACGACCATGCCGTCGGTCCTGGCGGGATGCGTCTATCTGGTCGTGTTCGGCGCCGGCACAATGGTCGGGATGGCCCTGATGAGCCTGGTGCTCTCGGCCCCGCTGATCGTCGCCGAGCGGCGTGCCGCCGGCTGGTCGCGCGGGCTGCGCGGCGCCGCCGGTTTCGGAAGTCTCGCGGTCGGTCTCCTGCTCGCCTGGCAGACGGGGCGGGCGTCCGGTCTCCTGCCCTAGGACACGGCCCGCCTCAATCGCCGCCGCCCTCCTCGTCGATGCTCCCGTCCAGGTTGTCGATCGCCCGGGCGATCTTCCAGGCGCCATCCGGCTGCCGCTGCAGGATCCAGAGGTATTTGACGTCCGCCTGTCGGCCCTTCCGGGCGCCGTCGGGAAGGGTGACCTTGACCTGGATGCGCTCGAACGCCCACTCGCCGGCCACGCGGGTCTCGACCGGAGACAGCTCGATGGCGGAGGCGTTCTGATCGAAAAACTGCTCGTAGTGCTCGCGGATCGCCTTCGCGCCGGTGAGGCTCGGCTCGTCCATCGGCATGAGCACCGCGTCGTCGGTGAACAGCGCCACCATCCGGTCGGCGTCCGCGTCGTTGTGGGCCGCGACGTAGTCCTGGTGGACGCGGCTGATCGCCGCGAGGTCCGCGGCGCTCGCGCCGAGGGAGCCGCTCCCGGGCGGCGGGGTCTCGGTGGAGCGCGAGGTGCACGCGAGCAGCGCGGCGGCGGCGACGCCGGCCGCGAGCACCCGCGCCCAGGATCGTTCGAGGCGCCGACTGGTCATGAGGACTCCGGCGGGCGCAGCGGCACCGGCGCGCCCAGGTCGCTGACCTCGAGAAGATGCAGGACGATGCGGGCCGACAGACCCCACAGTGTCTCTCCTTCGTGCAGGAAATAATAGACCCGGAAGCGCCGATCGCCGCGCGTCTCTTCGCGCCAGGTCCAGCGGTCGGCCTGCACCAGGTCGAGGATCGGAATGTCGAAGATGCGCGCCACCTCGGCGGCCCGGGGACGGAGCGGCGGAACCCGCCGCAGAATGCCGACGACCGGTGTCACCGCAATCGTGTCGGTGCGCGTCGGGAAATCGTCCAGGAGCCCCAGGATCTCGGCGGCGCCTTTCGGGAGGCCGATCTCCTCCTCCGTCTCGCGCCGCGCGGTGCTCACGGGGTCGTCCTCGCCCGGCTCCATCAGACCGCCGGGGAACGCCACCTGGCCGGCGT
The DNA here is from genome assembly GCA_964384905.1 of uncultured Acidobacteriota bacterium. Lineage (GTDB taxonomy): Bacteria > Acidobacteriota > Polarisedimenticolia > Gp22-AA2 > Gp22-AA2 > Gp22-AA3. The sequence goes on along the minus strand of CAYLND010000271.1, from coordinate 316 downwards.
GGGTGGGCAGGTCCTCGGTGCGTCGGGTCAGGAGGAGGCGCAGCGCCCCGCCGTCGTCGACGATCGGCACCAGGACCGCGGCGCGCCGCGGGCGCGCGATGGCGCGGCGGGGCCGGCCCGGCAGTCGCTCGCGGAGGGACGGGATGAGGAGATCCGGCGCGGCGCTCATCGTGGCAGCTCCCGCGAGACGAAATGGCTCACGGCCGGCGGCGCCGGTCCGAGATGGAAGCGGCGGGCGCGGTTCTCGACCTCGCGGTCGGCGACGGTGACGCGCTCGTGCTGGCGCAGGTGCTCGACCCAGGACTCGTCCATGAAG
>CAYLND010000270.1:0-3937 GCA_964384905.1 uncultured Acidobacteriota bacterium | reverse complement strand
ATCTGGCGGCGCGCTTCGGGGTCGAGACCTTCGAGCGCACCACGTCCGAGGTGCTCGAGGCCTTGCGCGCCGTCCGCCTGCCGGTCCGCCCGCTGGCGGCGACCGCCGATTTTCTCGGGGCCTGCGACATGGTCAAGTTCGCCCGGTACGTCCCGGCGGCGGACGAGACGCGCGCCACGGTGGAGCGCGCCTATCGATTGATCGACGAGACCAGGACCGTGGAGGGCCCGGTGCCGGTGGCCGCGGGCGCGGCCGGGGGGGCCCGATGACCTTCAGGTTCGCGGCGCCCACCGCCGGTCTGGCCTGCGCGCTTCTCCTGGCGGTCCTGGTCTGGCGGCTGGTGCGCGCGCGCCGGCAGCGCGCCAGCCTGGTCTTCCCGATGACGGCGCCACTGCGCGCCATGCCGCGGAGCGTCGCGGTCCGGTTGCGGCACGTGCCGATGGCGCTGCGCGTCGCCGGTCTGGTGCTGCTGGTCGTGGCGTTCGCCCGGCCCCAGACCGGCCGGCACGAGGAGGAGGTCCTGACCGAGGGGATCGACATCGCCCTGGCGGTGGACATCTCCGGCAGCATGAAGACGGAGGACTTCAAGCCGAAGAACCGCCTCGAGGTGGCCAAGGACGTCGTCGCCCAGTTCGTGCGCGGGCGGCGCAACGATCTGATCGGTCTGGTGGTGTTCGCCGCCAACGCCTATACGCGCTGCCCGCTGACCCTCGACTACGGCGTCCTGATCGACCTCCTGTCGCAGGTGGACATCACGCCGCGCGAGGAGGACGGCACCGCCATCGGCATGGGGCTGGCGACGGCGGTCTCGCGTCTGAAGGACGCCCGGGGGAAGAGCAAGGTGATCATCCTGCTCACGGACGGACGGAACAACCGGGGCCAGATCGACCCGTTGAGCGGCGCGCGACTGGCGCAGGCGCTGGGGATCAAGGTGTACACCATCGGGGTGGGGACGGAAGGGGAGGCCCCGTATCCGATCGACGACCCGATCCTCGGGAGACGGTACATCAACGTGCAGGCCGATATCGACGAGGAGACGCTGCAGCAGATCGCCGCGGCCACGAGCGGACAGTATTTCCGCGCCACCGACGCCCAGGCGCTGAAGCAGATCTTCACGACCATCGACCGGATGGAGCGGACGGAGCTCAAGGTGCGGGGCTACACGCGTCATACCGAGCAGTTCGCCTGGTTCCTGTATCCCGGGGCGCTGCTCATCCTCCTCGAGGTGAGCCTGGCGGGAACCGTGCTGAGGACGATCCCGTGACGCCGCGGCGGCCGAATCCGACAGGGTCGGGGAGGGATTGATGCGCTTCGGCGCGCCCGACTATCTGTGGCTCCTCCTCGGGATTCCGGTCCTGATCGCCCTCCTGATCCTGTCGTTCCGTCGCCGGCGACGGGCCCTGGAGACCTTCGGCGAGCTGCGCCTGCTGCGCCGGCTGTCGACCAGCGCCAGTCTCGAGCGCCGCGTGATCAAGGCGGCGCTCCTGGTGGCGGCGGCCTTCTTCCTGATCCTCGCGCTGGCGCGGCCGCAGTGGGGGGCCGGCCTGGAGACGGTCGCGCGGCGCGGCATCGACGTGATCATCGCCGTGGACACCTCGACCAGCATGCTGGCGGAGGACGTCAAGCCGAACCGGCTGGCGCAGGCCCGCGCGGCGGTGTCCTCGTTCATCGATCTGCTGCACGGGGATCGCGTCGGTCTGGTCGCTTTCGCGGGGACCGCCTACGTGGCCTGCCCTCTGACGCTCGACTACAGCGCCGCCGACATGTTCGTGGATGTCCTGGACACCGATCTCATCCCGATCCAGGGGACCGCCATCGCCGAGGCGATCCAGAAGTCGATCGGCGCCTTCCGCCAGGGGGAGCGCCGCTACAAAGTGATGGTGCTGATCACCGACGGCGAGGACCACGAGGGAAACGTGGCGGGGGCCGCGCGCGCGGCGGCCTCGGAAGGGATTACCATCTACACCATCGGAGTCGGAAGCCCGGCCGGCGAGCCGATCCCGCTGCGCAACGCCCGGGGGGACATCATCGGGTATAAAGAAGATAAGGCGCATCGCAAGGTCACCAGCCGGCTGGGCGAGGGCGACCTGGAGTCGATCGCCCTGGCGACCGGCGGGAAGTACTTCCGATCGACGCCGGAAGGGATCGAGCTGCGGCGCGTCAACGAGGAGATCTCGCGGATGGATCAGAGGACCCTCTCGGGACGGACGATGATTGCCTACGAGGAGCGTTATCAGATCCCGCTCGGGATCGCCCTCGCCCTGCTCGCGCTCGAAGCCGCCCTGGTCGACCGGCGCCGCACGGGCGCTCCGGCGGCCGAAGCGGGTCGCGGCCAGGAGGCGGCATGAGGCGCGCGGCGCTCTGGGGTCCCTTCTCCTCGAACGGCTGGTTCTTCATCGCCGCGCTCCTGGCTCTGGCGTCCGCGCCGTGGGCCAGGGCCGACGAGGCCGCCTCGAAGAACAACCAGGGCAACCGTCTCTACGACCAGAAAAAGTACGACGAGGCCCTCCGGCTGTACACCGACGCGCAGGCGTCCCGGCCGGACGCCTCGGAGCTGCACTACAACATCGGCAACGTCCTGTTCCGCAAGAAGGAGTACGACAAGGCCGTGGAGGAATACCTGCGCGCGCAGGCCGCCGCCAACCCGGCCCTCTCCGAGGCGGCCACCTTCAACCGCGGCAACGCGCTGATGCTGCAGGGGCGGCCGGAGGACGCGATCAGCGCCTATGTCCAGGCTCTGCGGGCGCGCCCCGACGACGCGGACGCCAAGCGCAATCTCGAGCTGGCCCTGCGCCTGCTGCAGCAGAAGAAGGAGCAGCAGCAGCAGCAGCAGAACAAACAGGACCAGAACCAGCAGCAGAACCAGCCGCCGCAGCCGCAGGGAGACGGCGGCGGCAAGCCGCCTCAGCAGAAGCGCCCCGGGGAGATGAGCGAGGACGAGGCCCGGCAGGTCCTGCAGGCGCTGGCGCAGGAGGAGAAGGAGGGGATCAAGAAGCACGCGCGGGCCGCGGCCGGCGATCGCCGCCCGCCGGAGGAGGACTGGTGAGCGCCCGTGCCCCGGGGAGACCGGGGGCGCGCGCCGTGGTTCGCGCCGGCATCGCCCTGGCGATCGGTCTCGTCCTGGGAGCGGAGCCGGCACGCGGCCAGGAAGCCAGCGTGCGCGCCCAGGTCGATCGAACGCGGGTCGACGAGGGCGCGCAGGTGGTTCTCACGGTCGAGGTCTCGGCCGCAAACCTGGGTGATGTGGCGCCGCCCGACGTCTCCGGCATCGTCGACTTCGACATCGTGGGCGGGCCGATGAGCTCGTCGCGCTTCCAATGGATCAACGGCAGGACCGCCGCCACCAAGTCCTTCGCCTACGTCCTGCGCCCGCGCAAGATCGGCAGCCTGACGATCCCGCCCCTCGGTCTTCTGGTCGGCGGCCGGACCTACCGCACCGGCTCCATCGAGGTCGAGGCGGTCCCGGGAGGAGGAGGGTCGGCGGGTCAGCGCGGAATGCTCCCCGGCCAGGGGCTGCGCGGCGGCCCGGGACAACAGGGGGGGCCGGCCGTGGGTGGTCCGGGCCAGCCGGGGAGCCCGGGGCGGATGGGCACTCCCGGGCGGGCTCAGCCTCCGGCCGAGGCGGCTCCGCAGGTGACGGTGGTCGCCGATGTCGAAACCCGGAACGCCTACCTCGGGCAGCAGATCACCCTGCGGGTCCTGCTCGACACCCAGACGGAAATACTCAACCTCGGGATGAAGGACACACCGACCTTTCCCGGGTTCTGGGCGGAGGAGATCAAGCTCCCCGAGAATCTCGAGATGAGACGCGTTCAGCGGGGCGCCGAGGTGTACAACGAGTACACCCTGATTACACGGGCCCTGTTCCCGACCGGAAACCGAGCCCCCACCCTTGCCGCCCAGGCCCACCCAGATCACGGTCGCGCCCCCCCACACC
>CAYLND010000269.1:0-3960 GCA_964384905.1 uncultured Acidobacteriota bacterium | reverse complement strand
GCCGAGCGCGGGATTCTCCTCGCGGCTGCGGCGGTACGCCGACGACGGCCCCGGCAGCTCCTGGACGTCGCCGCGGTCGATGATCCAGCCGAGCCTCAAGGGCGTGAGGCCTCGCTTGAGATCGAGGTCCGCGCCGGGATCGGTGTAGGGGCCGCTCGTGTCGTAGAGGCGGAGCGGGGGGTGGCCGCCGGTCAGCGCGATCTCGCGCATCGGGACGCGGATGTCGGGCCGGGATCCGGTGACGTGGACCTTGCGGGACGATGGGTGCGACATGCGGAGCCTCCCTTCGCTGGCATTAACCAGTTCAGGTTCATGCGGTCGGCGGCGGTGAGCCGCCCTCTCAGCCCGGTTCCCCGAGCTCCCGCGTTTACAGCGGATCAGGACTCGCGATGCTGCCGTCGCACAGACTACCGCCGAAGCGGCGCCGGTTCAAGTGACCGCGGCGGAATGCCACCGCCACGCGGTCTCGAGGATCGCCTCGAGCGTATCGAACTCCGGCCGCCAGCCGAGGACGCGCCGGGCCTTCGCGGCGCTGCCGACGAGCGTCGGCGGATCGCCGGCGCGGCGCGGGCTCTCGGTCGTCTTGATACGTCGCCCCGTCACGCGCTCGGCCGCCTGCACCACCTGGCGGACCGAGAAGCCGTTGCCGTTGCCCAGATTGAAAACGTCGCTCGCGCCCCCCGCCTCGAGGTGGTGCAGGCCGAGGATGTGCGCCTGGGCCAGATCGGTGACGTGGATGTAGTCGCGCACGCACGTCCCGTCGTCGGTCGCGTAGTCGGTGCCGTAGATCCCGAGGCTGTCGCGCTGCCCGGCGGCCACCTGGAGGGCCAGCGGGATCAGGTGCGTCTCGGGGTCGTGCCGCTCGCCGATGCGGCCGGACGGATCGGCGCCGGCCGCGTTGAAATAGCGCAGGATCACCGACTTGAGGCCGTAGGCGCGGTCGAAGTCCCTCAAGATCTGCTCGACCATGAGCTTGGTGGCGCCATAGGGGTTCACGGGACGCTGCGGATGCTCCTCCGTCATCGGGACCGTCTCGGGCATGCCATAGGTCGCGCACGTCGACGAGAAGACCAGGCGCGTCACGCCGGCCTCGACGGCTGCCTTCACGAGCTGCACCGTCGCGGCCACGTTGTTCTCGTAGTACATCGCCGGCCGGTCGACCGACTCGCCGACGTAGGCGTACGCGGCGAAGTGCATCACCGCGCTGACGCGACGCTCGTCGAGGATCCGCCGCACGAGCCGCGCGTCGGCGGTGTCGCCGACGATCACCTCGGTATCGAGGGCGAGCTCCCGGTGCCCGCGGACGAGGTTGTCGAGGATGACGCACGGGATGCCGCTCTCGCGCATCGCCTTGACGGCGTGCGAGCCCACGTAGCCGGCACCGCCGGTTACCAGGACGGTCATCGCGCCTGGGGGACGGGCCTCAGCCGCGAGCCCCGCGCGGCCGATCAGCCGAGGACGAGCTTCCTGCAGTAGAAGGCTTCGGCATAGTTGTCCGCGGCGTTGCACTCCATGCCGCGCAGGCGCAGGAGCGAGCGGAAGAGATCGTCCGAGAACCAGCGCTTGCCGGCCTGGCTCGGAAAGCTCGCGAGGATCGTCTCGATCTTGCGCCGGCACTGCGCCTCGTCGAGCGGGACGAAGACGCTCGGGCTCCCGAGATCGCCGTCGTACTTCGGGATCTCGTACTCGAGGATCAGGTGGTTGCGGAAGGTGTTCCAGGTGAGCTCGGAGATCAGGCGGTGATCCTGATGCAGGTCGTCTCGGTAGTGGGTCAAGACGAGGTCCGGCGTGACCATCGCCTTGAGCTCCTCGAACTCGTCCTTCACGCGCCCGCCCTCGTAGGGCAGGAACCCGTCGCGGAACTTCTTGATCACGATCCGGGCATTCGCGGCGCCCTGCAGGAAGGCCTCGGCGCTGCGCCGCGCCTCGGTCTCGCGGGTGGCGTCGGAGCTCCAGACCACCCAGGTGAACGCCGGCGGGGTCGGGCTCCCGGCGAGCGCCAGCACGGTGCCGCCGCAGCCGATCTCGAGGTCGTCGCAGTGGGCGCCGAGGCAGAGCACGTGCCTCAGCGGGGGATCCGCCCGGTCCAGGCGCAGCCTAAGCACGTCGGGTGGGATTCCAGACCTGCCAGGGGGGCTCCCCCTTGGCGCTCAGCGTATCGAAGAACTGCTTGTCCTTGAACGTGTCCATGCAGGCCCAGAAGCCCTTGTAGGGGTACGCGACCAGCTCGTTGTCGCGGATGAGCCGCTGGAAGGGCTCGTTGACCAGCTCCTCGCCGTCCTTGATGTAGTCGAAGATCTGCCGCTTGAACGCGAAGAAGCCGCCGTTGATCCACATGCCGGACGCCGTGGCGTCGCGAATGTCCTGCACGACGTCGCCCTGGCCGAGCGAGACCACGTGAAACGAGTGCACGGGCCTCACGCAGAGAAAGCTGCCGACCTTGTCGTGCGCGCGGAAGTGGTCGAGGTACTCCGGCAGCGCCAGATCGGTCAGCCCGTCGGAGTAGTTCGCCAGGAACATCTCGTCGTCGCCCAGGTACTTTTCCACCGCGCGCAGGCGCTGGCCCAGGTTCGACTGCTGGCCCGTCTCGGCGAAGGTGATCCGCCACTCGTCGATGTCGCGGTTGTAGAGCTGGATCGACTTGCCGCCCTCACTCCACACGAAGTCGTTGGACAGGCACTCGTTGTACTCGAGGAAGTATTGCTTGATCAGGTCGCCCCGGTAGCCCAGGCAGAGGATGAATTCCTTGTGGCCGTAGTGCGCGTAGTACTTCATCAGGTGCCAGATGATCGGGCGCTGGCCGATCGTGACCATCGGCTTGGGAATCGTGTCCGAATATTCGCGCAGCCGCGTCCCGAGGCCACCGCAGAACAGCACGACCTTCATCGCCGCCTCCTCGCCGCGCCGCCCGGCGCTAGCGTACGCATTCGACGTGGTGCGCTCGATACCATGCGATCGTCCGGCGCAGTCCGGTCTCGAGCGGCGTCGTCGGCCGCCAGCCGAGCAGGGCGCGCGCGGTGTCGAGATCGGCGACCCGCACGTCGCCGCCCGGCCGGTCCGGCAGGGCGCCGAACTGCGGGGTGATCGATGGATCGATGAGCGCGACGAGGCTCTCGACGACGTCGCGGCCGGGGATCGCGCTCCCGGAGCCGAGGTCGATCATGTGCCCCTCGACACCGCGCGCCGTCGCGGCGCGCACCATGCCCTCGATGACGTCGTCGACGTAGATCCAGTCCAGGGGCCGCCGCGCGCTGGACAGCCGCGGAGGCTCGTGGCGGAGCAGGGACAGAATCGTCGACGGGATGATCTTGTCGACCGCCTGTCCCGGGCCGTAGGTCATGTAGGGCCGGACGCTGACGACCGGACAGCCGTAGAGCCGATGGAACATCCGGCCGTAGGCGCCGGCCGCCCACTTGGCCGCGCTGTAGGGGGAGCTCGGCGTCGCCTCCTCGGCGGCCTCGCCGTGCGGCTCCTCGAGCGAGCCGATCAGCACCACCCGGCGGCAGCGGTGGCGCGCCGCGAGCGTCAGGAGATTCGCGGTGCTCGTCAGCAGGCTGTGAAACGTCGGCAGGACGAACGCCAGATCCGGCGCGGCGCTGACCCGGCCGCCGAGGTGGAAGATCACCTCGGGCTCGACCCGCCGCACCAGCTCCTCGGCCTGCGCGAAATCCTCGGGGTCGCACCGCCACCAGCGAACGCCGGCGTGCGCGGGCGGCTGCTCGGCGCGCGACACGGCGGCGACCTGCGCGCCCTCGGCGACCAGCCGCGGGCAGAGGTTACCGCCCAGGAACCCCCTGGCGCCCGTGACCAGGACCCGGGCGCCGGCGAGCCCCTGGGCGTCAGGATCGGGCATCGACGTCAGCGCCCGTCAACCCGAGCGCCCACCGCTGCCGGGCGGGTGTAGTATCGGGCGATCCGCCCGGACCGTAGGCCAACACCACCTTGATTGTAAGGCACGGG
>CAYLND010000268.1:0-4002 GCA_964384905.1 uncultured Acidobacteriota bacterium | reverse complement strand
GCCGCTCCCCGCCGCTCCGGACGCCGGAGCGCAGCGCCCGGCGCACGCCTGGGCGACCACCGTCTACGGCTACGCCTTCCTGAACGCCAACCGGCAGGGCGGCGACTCGGGCGAGCAGGACTTCGAATCGGAGAACCATCTGATGGTGACCACCACCCGGACGCGGGGCGCCGGCACCTGGGCCCTCCTCGGCACGTTCACGGCCGAGCCGATGACAGTCCAGCCCGCCGGAGCGTCCGAGCTGTTCCAGCGCGGCGAGACTTACCGCGGCGCGCTCCTGGTCGACCGCCAGCACCCGCACGATCTGTTCGCGCAGCTCGCGGCCGAGTGGAGCCGCGCTCTCGCCGGCGGCGGACGCCTGCGCCTCTACATCGCTCCGGTCGGCGAGCCGGCCGTGGGCCCGACGCCGTACGTTCACCGGCCGTCGGCGGCGATGAACCCGGTCGCGCCGCTGGCGCACCACAACCAGGACTCGACGCATATCTCGTCGGACGTCACGACCGCCGCGGTGGCGCTCGGCCGCTTCGGCGTGGAGGCGTCCTTCTTCCACGGCCGCGAGCCGGACGAGAACCGCTACGACATCGATCAGGGCCGCCCCGACTCGTACGCCGGCCGGGTGTCCTTCCGGCCGGCGGCCGGTCTGGTCGTGCAGGTCTCCGCCGCCCGGCGCGAGCACCCCGAGGCGCTCGAGGCGGGGGACCAGACCCGGCAGACCGCGTCCGTCGAGTACGCGCGCGCCACCGCCGGCGGCAGCGTCGCCGCCGCGCTCATCGCCGGGAGAAACCTCCTGGAGGGCGGGCTGCAGGAGAGGGGGAACACGCTCGAGGCCTCCTGGACGTTCCGGCGCGCCAACACGCTCTACGGGCGCCTCGAGCGGGTCGACCGGGATCTCTACGAGCTGCTCAACAAGGACGAGCGGCCGCCCTCCGTGCCGCCCCGAAGGACCGCCGTCGGCGCGCTGACCGTCGGCTACGCGCGCGACCTGCCGCTCCTGAGCGAGGCGCGGACCGCTCTGGGCGCCGCGCTGACGCTCTACCGCTTCGACGACCGCCTCGGTCCGGTGTACGGCGATCGGCCGGCGTCGGCGCAGCTCTTCCTGCGTCTCGGGTTCGGCACGCATGGGGCCGAGCACCATCATGTAAACTAGGCGCCCTGCGCCGGGGGACCGACCGATGAAACAGAAGGGGCTCGGAACGATCGCCGTGATCGGGGCCGGGAAGATCGGCGAGAGTCTGATCGCCGGACTGATCGACGCCGGTCTGGTGGCCCGGGACCGGGTGGTGGCGACGGCCCAGCATCAGGAGCGGCTGGACGGCCTCGCCGCGCGGCTGCGTATCCGGACCACCCTCGACAACGCCGCCGCGGCCCGCGGCGCGGCGGTCATCATCCTGGCGGTCAAGCCGCAGGCGATGGAGGAGGTCCTGCGCGACATCCGCGGTCGGGTGACGCGGCGCCAGCTGGTCGTGTCGGTCGCCGCCTCGGTCGACACGACCTTCATCGAGAAGCGGGTGGGGGCGCGGGTGCCGGTGGTGCGCGCCATGCCGAACACCCCCTGCCTGATCCGCCAGGGGATGACCGCTCTGGCGCGCGGCCGTCACGCCGGGACGAGTCATCTGGAAGTCGCGCGCCGGATCTTCGAGCCGCTCGGACGCTGCCTGATCCTGGAGGAGCGGCACATGGATGCCGTGACCGGTCTGTCGGCCTCGGGGCCCGCCTACATCTACGTGGTGATCGAATCGCTGGCCGAGGGCGGCGTGAAGGTCGGCCTGCCGCGCGACGTCGCGACCACGCTGGCGGCGCAGATGGTCCTGGGCTCGGCGAGCATGGTGCTGCAGACCGGCGAACATCCGGCCAAGCTCAAGGATATCGTGACCACTCCCGCCGGGTGCACGATCGACGGCCTGCTCGAGCTCGAGGAGGGGGGCCTCCGGGTCACCCTGATCAAGACGGTCGTCCGGGCCACTCGTCGCGCCGCGGAGCTGATCCGTGGCTGAGGCCTGACCGCTTGCCGGGTACGGAACGCTCCCGTTTCTGGTATCCTCTGGCCCCTCTTGCGGAAAGGAGGCGGATTGGCGGGTTGGAAACCCCGCCCGAGTGAGCGATACTTGAGTGGATTCTCCCCCGTACACGAACACAGTCGACCGTCGAAACAGGAGGTTCTTATCGCTATGAGCAGACGCGCCCCAATGACTGCTGCCGTTGCGCTGGGTCTGGCCGCCGCGCTGGCCTGCGCGCAGGCGCCCAAGGAAGACGTCGATGCCGCCCAGGCCGAGATGGACAAGGCGAAGCAGGCCCAGGCGGACACCTGGGCGCCGAACGAATACCAGGCCGCCGATCAGTCGATGAAGGCGGCGCAGGACGAGATCCAGACGCAGAACGGCAAGTGGATGAAGAACTACGACAAGGCCAAGGAGCTCCTCGGCAAGGCCAAGGATGAGGCGTCCAAGGCGTCCCAGGCCGCGGCGACGAACAAGGAGCAGGCGAAGAAGGACGCCGAGTCGGCGATCGCGGCGGCGGACACCGCGATCCAGACCGCCGAGGCGAGCCTGAAGGTCGCCCCGGTGACCAAGGACTCGAAGGCCGACCTGGCCCTGTACAAGAGCGACATCGAGACGCTGAAGAGCACGCTCGACCAGGCCCGCCAGGGGTTCACTTCCGAGGATTACAAGAGGGCCCTCGAGAGCGCCAGCTCGGTGAAGGACAAGGCCACCTCGATCGCCGACAAGCTCGAAGAGGCCAAGAAGAAGCGGGCAGGCCCGGCTCATCCCAAGAAGGCCTGAACCGGCGCTGCGCGGCGCCCCGGCCCGTCGCCCGCGGGCCGGGGTGCTGCTCGTTGTCTCGACCTACCCTGATGGTGTGGTGATTCCGACTGCCGCGCGCGCCTTCGCCTCCGTGGCGGCCGCGTGCGCTCTCACCGCGGCGTGCGGGCGGCCGCCTCTCGACGACATGGAATCGGCGCGCACTGCCATGCAGCGGGCCGCGGCGGCCGAGGGCGTGGCGCGGGCGCCCGACCTGTGCGCCAAGGCGCAGTCGGCCCTGGCGCGCGCCGAGGCCGAGGTGCGGGTGCAGTCGCGGCACTCGTTCTGGTCGCGCGACTACGATGAGGCGAGCCGTCTCGCGCTGTCGGCACGTCTGGCCGCCGAGACGTGCGCCTTCAGGGCCGGCGCCGTCCGCGCCACGCTGCGCGCCGATTCGCTCCGGGCGGTGCAGGACCTCACCGTCTCGATCCCGCGTGTCGCGGACCTGGCCCGCCACGCGCGCGACGAGAACGTGGCGAGCGACATCCTCAACGCCGAGATCGCCCTGGGGGAGGCGCGCACTGCCGCCGACAGGGGCCAGTACGAGCGGGCGCGGGAATCGGCCGAGAGAGGCCGCGCCCTTCTGGCCAGCGCCGTCGCCGGGATCAACCGGCTCATCGATCAGTTCAACACCGACCCACGCCGCGCCGTCTGGAAGAAGTGGGTCGTGGCCACGCTGAACGAGAGCGCCAGGACCGGTGAGGCGGTGATCCTGGTGGACAAGCTGCGCCGCGAGCTGCATCTGTACCGGGTGCGGGACGAGGTGGTCTTCTATCCGGTCGATCTCGGGGCGGCCGGCGTCGCCACGAAGACGCGCGCCGGCGACGACGCCACTCCCGAGGGGCGCTACCGGATCACCCAGATCCGCGCTCCCGGTCAGACGCATTACTATCGCGCCCTGATGCTCGACTACCCGAACGCCGAGGACCGCTCGCGGTTCCGCAGGCTGCAGCGCTCCGGCCAGGTGGCCCGCGACCAGGAGATCGGCAGCCTGATCGAGATCCACGGGCAGGGCGGGCGCAGCCAGGACTGGACGAAGGGGTGCGTGGCGCTCGACAACGACGACATGGACGATCTGGTCCCCCTGGTGAGGGTCGGGACCGCCGTCACCATCGTGGGGACGATCCCGGACGAGGCGCTGCCGTGATCGCCCGGGAGCCGCGCCCCGGCCCGACCGACGCCCGAGCCGGCAGGGGCCGGCGCG
>CAYLND010000267.1:0-4054 GCA_964384905.1 uncultured Acidobacteriota bacterium | reverse complement strand
GGCCGCGCTCCTCCGCCGACCGGAGGAGGGTCTCCAGACGCTCCAGATCGTCGGCGCCGTCCGTGGCGCGCGCGCGGGCGCCATCGCCGGCGACGCCGGCCTCGAGCCAGTCCTCCCATCCGTCCAGATCGGCGCCCGGTTCCCCGGACGAGCCGCCCGGCTCCTCGCTCATCTCGTCCAGCTCCTCCAGGATCGGCGCCAGACCCTCGAGGTCGCCGCCGCCCGCGTCCCCCAGGTCGTCGGCCCCGAGATCCTCCAGGTCGTCCAGCCCGGTGTCGGGCCGATCGCCGTCCAGAAGCCGCTGCAGCTGCAGCAGGAGCTGCAGGTTCCTCATGACGTGCCTCCCGCGGCGCTGGCGGCATCCGCGCCCGCTCCCCCGCGCGCCAGGAACGCCCCGAGATGCGCCGCGAACACCAGCGGCTTCAGGAGCGGGAAGAAGTGCCCGGCCCCCGGCACGATGACCGTCTCGGCGTTCGGCAGCGTCTCGGCGAGCAGATGGCAGGTGCGCAGCCAGCGCGAGCGCTCGCCGAAGATCAGGAGCGCCGGCTGGGCGATGGCGCGGATCGCCTCGAGCGTCGGGCCGCCCGACTGCATCTCCCTCCAGGCTTCGGTCGTGCGCAGGAGCGTGAGCCACTTGCGGGCGGTGCGCCGCGCTCCGTTCCAGCGTCCGAAGGGCACGAAGAACTCGCCGCCGTGCCGTCTCTGGCGCGCCTCGAGACGGCTGGTCTCCGCGAGCTCCTCCAGGAGGCCGTAGGTCGCCTTCGGCAGGTCGGCCGGGAGCTGGACGCCGACCGACTCGAGCTGCCGGCGCCAGGCGCTCCAGTAGGCTCCGTCCTGTCCGGAGTCGATCGACTGGAGGGCGTTGACCGTGACGTCCGCGAGGACGAGCGAGCGCACCCGGCCGGGGTGGCGCGCCGCGAACTCCAGGCAGACGGTGCCGCCGAAGCTGTGACCGACGAGATCGGCGCGCTCGATCCCGAGGTGATCGAGGAGGGCGCGGAGATCGCCGGCCATGTCGGCCGGCGTGTATCCGGCCGGCGGCATGGCGCTCAGCCCGTGCCCGCGCAGGTCGTACACCGTGACGCGGTGGCGCCGCGCCAGCGCCGGCGCGACCCGCGGGAACCAGAACGCCAGGTTGGCGGCGATCCCGTGCACCAGGACCAGGTCCGGACCCTCGCCGACGCTCTGGTAGTGGATGCGCGTCCCGTTGAGGACCGCCTGCGGCATCACCGGTCTCATTCCAGGTACCCGAGCGCCCGCAGGCGTTCCATGACGGTGGCCTCGCCCTCGGCGTCCATCGCGGCGACCTCGGCGGGCCGCTCGGCGGCGTCGGCCCGGCTTCGAATCGGCCGGGAGGCGATGGTCGCGCCCGCGAGGGCGGCGTGCGCCGGCTCGAAGATCTCCTCCGGAAGACGCCCCTCGAACTCCTCCGGCACCGGCTCGCCGAGACTGTGCAGGAGCGCCGGGGTGACGTCGAGGATCGACAGGTCGTCCACCACTTCGCCGCGGCGGATCCCGGGGCCGGCGGCGACGAAGATGCCGCGCGGGTGATGCACGCCCGCGACCTCGCGGCGGGTCTTGACGATCTCCTCCGAGCGGGTCACCGAGACGAACCCGAAGTCGCGCAGGACGAGGGTCAGATCGGCCGCCAGACCCGACTGCGGTCCGGGGAACGCCTCCTCGCGCGTCATCACCCGCCGCACGACGCGCTCGCCGGTGAGCGGGTTCCTGACCTCGCGCAGGGCGTCGGCGATCTGCCGGCCGAGCGCGGCGCGCCGTCCGTCGTCCGGGGTCCCGGCGCCCGCCTCGCCGTCGGGGCGCAGATAGATGCCGTTGCTCCCGGGGGTCAGGGTGTAGGCCCGCGTCCGGCTCCAGTCGAAGAGGAAGGCGGCGGCCTTCATCCCCTCGGTGTTGATGTACCCCTCCGGGGCGACCGGCGCGTCCTCCTTCCAGGCCAGGTGGCCCTGGCGCTCCAGCCAGGTGTTCACGTAGAACACCTCGTCCGACGGTCCGAAGCCGTGGTCCGAGGCCAGGAACACGCGGGTCTCCGGTCCCGCCATGTCGATCGCCTCGGCGATCAGATCGTCCAGCTGGCGGAAGTAGTCCAGGCACAGCTCGCGCACGCGGCGCGCCCAGGGCGACGACCCTTCGGCCGCGAACAGGCGGTCGTCGATGAACCGCCAGCAGGCGTGCTGCAGCTTGTCGACCCCGTCGAACACCACCGAGGCCAGGTCCCAGGCCTCGGTGCTCATCAGATGGCGGAGCACGTTGGACCACTGGCGCTCGCGCCGGATGTGGTAGCGGATCCACTCCTCGTGCCGCTCCGGCGCGAGGACCTGGACCGAGCGCCGCTCGTCCTCGAAATCGACCGGCAGCTCCTTGAGGCTCACGTCGGGGAGGGCCGCCAGGCGGTCGTACAGGCCGCGGGGATGCATGGCGCGGCTCAGGTGCCGGTGCGGCACGAACCCGGGGATCAGGAAGCCGTCGATCGGCCGCGGCGGGAACATCACCGGGAAGTTCAGGGAGATGCTCCTCCGCCCGCGCTCGCCGATCAGGGAGTAGATCGTGGGGCAGCGGATATCGCTGGAGGTGGCCAGCCGGAAGTGCGGGTGATACGACAGCTGCTCGACGCGCACGAAATCGAAGATGCCGTGATGCCCCGGGCTGCGTCCCGTCAGGAGCGAGGTCCAGGCGAGAGGCGTCAGCGGGTTCGCCGTCGAGCGCAGCCCGGCGCGCACGCCCGAGGCGCACAGCCGCTCGAGCGTGGGCATCACCCCCCGGTCGATCAGGGCGTCGAGGACCGTGAAGGTCGCCCCGTCGAGGCCGATCAGGAGCGTGCGGCTCATGCGGTGGCCCCCGCCACCAGCTGCTTCGCGAGGAAGCCGACGATCTGGGACACCTTCAGGTCGTCCACGTAGTGCCCGTCGGTCATCAGCAGCTCCTCGAACGGCAGCCCCTTCTTCCCGAAGCGCTCTTCGATCGCCACGATCAGCATGACGATGTCGATCGACTCGAAGGTGAGGTCGTTCATGAGCGAGGTCTCGGGGCCGATCCGGCCGGAGAAGCCGGTGTCCCAGTCCTTGGTCATGTCCTCGAGGATGGCGACCACGCCGTTCAGGATCGTGTCCGCGTCGTGGCTCGCGGCGCCCGCTGACTGCCCGTCCATCAGGTTCCCCCTTCGCACAAGGCGGTGGCGACGATGTGTTCCGCGTCCCTGCCGGCCCAGGCGGCCAGGTCGGACGCTCGGGTCCCGGCCGTGCTGCCGCCGCACGCCATCGACACGAGCGGGGCTCCTCCGGCGCGGCCGGTCCAGGTCCCGGAGGCCACCGGACGGCCGGCGGGGTCGCTGCCGATCTCCACGTCGGCGGCGCACACGCTCAGGCCGCGCCGCTCCTTCAGGAACAGCCGCACCGCGTCCTTGGCGGCCATCCGCGCCAGGAGCCACTCGGTGCGGCGCGGCTCGGCGCCCGGCAGCGCGCGCCAGGTCTCGCGCTCGCCGCGGCTCAGAGCCGTGTGCGCCAGACCTTCGCGCCAGATGCGGCCGTCGGCCTCCAGCAGGCGCTCCGGCAGATCCAGCCGGCACAGGACGCCGTCCCGGGCCGGCGCCGGGATCGGCGTGCTCATGATCACGTCGCGCGGCGCGAGCCGGTAGGCGTAGACGCGGTCCGGCAGGTCGATCCGCTTCACCGTCCAGCCGGAAAGACCCGCCAGCGGGCGCCCGTCCTCGGCGTCGATCTCGAGGTCGGCGACGATCTGCTCGGCGCCCAGCGCGCGGCCGCGGACGCGGCAGACGGCGCGCGTCCCTGGCGCCTGCGGCGGCGCGTGCAGGTCGAGACGATCGAGCCCCACCGGGAAGACGACGAAGCCGCGCTCCAGCGTGTTGGCCGTCCAGTACCCGACGATCTGGCTGGCGGCGTCGAGCAGGAGGGGGTCGAGGAGGAACGCCGGGTCGGGGCGCGAGCGCAGCAGCCCGTGGCGCGGCAGGACGCGCAGGGTGCCGACCGCGCCATGCTCGCCGGCGCGGTCGATCGAGACCACGCCGCGGAACGACGGC
>CAYLND010000266.1:0-4078 GCA_964384905.1 uncultured Acidobacteriota bacterium | reverse complement strand
GGCCCGCGGGCAGGAGAACGCCGACCGTGCGGCGGTCCGCGGCGAGGCGGACGCGCGCCAGCCGGGCGATCGCCTCGGCGCCGACCGCCGCGACGCGGCGGGGCAGGTCGAGGAACAGCCGGTGGCTTCCGATCGTCTCGAAGAACCCGAGCTGGTGGGCCGCGTCGGTCGTGCTCTCCGACTCCAGGGCGTAGCGCGCCAGGAACTGGTTCCTGGCGCGCTCCAGGTCCCGCGCCGGAACGTCGCCCCGCCTCAGCCGCTCGATCTCCGCCTCGAGCGCCGCCTCGATGCGGGAGGGATCGACGCCCTCCTTGGCGGTCGTCACGATCCGGTAAAGATAAGGATGGCGGGTCGGGACGACCGTGGTGGAAACCTCGCTCGCCAGACCGCCTTCGATCAGGGCGCGATACAGGCGCGACGACTTGACCGGCCCCCGTCCGTCCTGCCCTCCCCAGGGATTGACGGTCGGCCCGCCGGCCAGGACGCCGTCCAGGAGGAGGAGCGTCGCGAAATCGGGGTCGGTGACGGCGGGGGAGTGGAACGCCACGTCGAGATACGCCGCCCCGGCCGGCCGGCGCAGCGTCAGGCGCCGCTCGCCCGCCTGCGGCGGCTCTTCGGTCCGCACCGGCGGCGGCACGTCGCCCGGGCGGATCCCGCCGAAATGACGCCGCACCAGACGCAGGGCCTCCGCGGCGTCGAGATCGCCGGCGACCGCCAGGATCGCGTTGTTCGGGACATAGTAGCGGCGGTAGTGCGCGTACAGATCGTCGCGGCTGATGGCGCGCAGGTCGGAGAGATAGCCAATCGTCGGCCAGCGGTAGGGATGGGCCTGCAGCGCCGTGCCGGTGACCTCCTTGTCGAGATAGGTGCGCGGGTCGTTCTCGCCGCCCTGGAGCTCGGAGATCACCACGGTCCTCTCGCGCTCGACCTCCGATCGGGAGTACAGGCACTCGGTCATGCGCGACGCCTCCAGCCGCAGCATCTCCTGGAGCGCGCCCTTCTCCACCGTCTCGAAGTAGGTCGTGACGTCGAGCCAGGTGTAGCCGTTCCAGGTGCCGCCCGCCAGCTCGACGCGCCGGGTCAGGTCGTCCTTGCGGATCGAACGGGTGCCCTTGAAGTTCATGTGCTCGACCCAGTGCGAGATGCCGGTGATCCCGGGGCGCTCGTCGCGCGATCCGACGCGGTACCAGCACCAGACCGACACGACAGGCGCCTGGCGCATCTCGCGCAGGATCACCGTGAGCCCGTTGGGGAGACGCGTCACCCGGATCCCGCGGCCGACGCCGGCGCCCTTCATGCGCGCCTCTCCCGGGTCGACGCCGCGCCGAAGGGCTGGACGCCGTCCGCCCGCCGGGACAGCGCCAGGACGTGCAGGGTGAGCGCCAGGTAGATGCCGGCGCCGAGCAGGAGAGTGGCCCGCACATCGATCGAGGTCATCGCCCCGCACAGGATCGGGCCGAGCGCCCCGCCGAGCATCGCGGTGCTGGACAGGATGCTGTAGCCGGTGACCCGCGCCGCACGCGGGATGAGGTTGCCGCCGAGGGTGTAGGCCAGCGTCATGGCGCCCCCGACAGCCAGCCCCAGGAGGACGCGCAGCATGGCGAACGATACGATCGACCGGCTGAACGCCATCGGCGTGATCGCGATGACGCTCCCGGCCAGGCTGAGACGGAGCAGGGGCATGGGCGCCGCGCGTGAGGCCTTGCGGCCGAGGGCGTAGGCCGACGCGGCGCTCGCCAGCGCCCCCGCCGACACCACCACTCCCGTCAGCGCCTCGGCCCCCGGCTGCCCGCCCGAGAGCACGGACACGAACAGCGGCACGACCAGGAACAGGGATCGATCGACCAGGTTGAGCAGGAACAGCTGTGGAAGGAGGTGGGCGAACAGCGGCAGGCGGAGGAGGTCGCGGAAAGACAGGGCCGCCCCGGCGGCTCCGGCCGCTCCCCCGTCGCCCTCGGACACGACCGCGCGGACGCCGGCGCTGACCGGCCCTTCCTGCGGCACCATGACGGCGCCGTGCCGCCCCGCTTCGGTCCCGGGAGCCGTGTCCCGGTAGATCGCCAGCACGAGGAAGAAGGCGACGGAGCACAGGCCACTGGTGACGAGGAACGCGCTGCGGATGCCGATCGCATGGGCGAGCACGCCCCCGAACAGCGGCCCCATCGCCGTGCTCAGGATCTGGGTCGCCTGGAGCACCCCGACCGACCGTCCGATCCGTTCGTGCGGGCAGCCATGGGTGACCAGCGCGACCGACATCGTGCCGAATCCCGAGAACAGGCCGAGCAGAATGCGCAGGCCGAGCATCTGCCAGATGTTCGTCACGAAGAACATCAATCCCCAATGGATGGAGATCGCCAGCAGGATCCGCTGCACCATGAGCTTCATCCCGACGCGCTCCGCCAGCCGGCCCCACAGCGGCCCGAGGATCGAGGCCAGCAGCGGGGTGATCGTCAGGATGACGCCGGACCAGAGAGCGACCCTCCGGATCCCGTGGATCCCGAGCGTCTCGATGTAGAACGGCAGGAAGGGAGTGACCAGGGTGAAGCCGAGGAACACCATCGAAGCGGCGACGGTCACCGCGATCTGGTTGCGGCGCCACGGCTCGCGCGGGAGCAGGGCTCCCGTCCTGGAAGGGCCTGACGACGATGCGCTCAACGGGCTCCCGGGGCCCGGGACGGCCTGAAGTCCGCGCATGGTAATACACGCCCGTCGCCGGAGCAACCTCGGTGCGATCGACGAGCGCGCGGCCCACCGTCCACGCGGCATCGGATGCCGTACAATGTCGCGTTTTCGGGGGGCCCGAGTGCCTGCTCCATCGATCGCAAGCGCCGGCGCGACGGCGCGCGCGTTCGCGCCGCTGGTCGAGGTGAGACGCGGGGGCATCGTCGAGTCGGTGCACTTCGGCGCCATCGCCGTCGTCGACTCCCGGGGGCGCTCCATCGCGGCGGTGGGAGACGCAGGCACGCCCGTGGTCCTGCGCTCGACCGCCAAGCCGGCCCAGGTGCTGCCGCTCCTCGACTCGGGGGCGGCGGAGCGGTTCCGGCTGGCCGAGGCCGAGATCGCCGTGGCGGCCGGATCGCACGGCGGCGAGCCGTTCCACGTCGCCGCGGTGCGCTCCATCCTGAAGAAGATCGGTCTGGACGAGACCGCCCTGCAGTGCGGCGCGCACCCTCCATACCACAGGCCCGCGGCGGAGGCGCTGCGCCGGCGGCGCCGGAAGCCTTCGGCGCTGCACAACAACTGCTCCGGCAAGCACGCCGGCATGCTGGCGCTGGCGGTCCATCTCGGGGCGCCGACCGCGGCCTATCTCGACACGACGCATCCGGTCCAGAGCCGCATCGCCGCGCGTCTCGAGGCGCTGGCCGGTCTGGAGGAGGGCACGCTCGCGACGGCGATCGATGGCTGCTCCGCGCCCACGTTCGTCATGCCGCTGCGCAGCCTCGCCCTCTGCTACGCCCGCCTCGCCGCGGGCGTCGATGGCCGGACGGCGCCCGATGAATCCGCGCGCCGGGTGACCCGGGTGATGCGCCGGCACCCGGAGATGGTGGCCGGCACGGATCGCCTGTGCACCGAGCTGATGCGCGTCGGCCGCGCCGGTCTGATCGCCAAGATCGGGGCGGAAGGCATGTACGGTCTCGCCTTCGAGCGTGACGGCGCCGGGGTCGGCATCGCGCTCAAGATCGCCGACGGCGAGGGGCAGAGGGCCCGCTTCAGCACCGCCCTCGAGACGCTGCGTCAGCTCGACGCCATCAACCCCCGGGACGCCCGGGCGCTCCGGGCGCGCTTCGTCGGCGAGGTCCGCAACCATCGCGGTCTTCTGGTCGGCGACGTGGCTCCGGTGTTCGCGCTCGTCTGAGCGCGGGCGGGTCGCGGGTCAGTTTCCGCTTTCTCGGGGCGGCTCCATTCCACAGGCCTGAGTTGCATTCTTTTCGCGGGTCGGTCGATGAGTACGATGAGCAATTTGGGGAGGAGGCTCCCATGGAAGACACTCGAGTCAGGCTCTCAGTGTTATGGCTGATTGCCACGCTCAACTATATCTATGCAGATGTGTTCTTCTGCGTTGACGTCTTGGGGTCGG
>CAYLND010000265.1:0-4086 GCA_964384905.1 uncultured Acidobacteriota bacterium | reverse complement strand
ATCGTCGCCGGCCGGTTTCGGGAGGTGGCCGGAGCAGAAGCAGACGGACCAGCGTCTCCTCCGGCCATCCGCCGGAGCCCGCGGTCAGCATGAGAGGGAACTCACGGCGTTCACCCTCGACGGTCGCGAAGAAGCGTGGCGACAGGGAGTCCTTCGCGCCGTAGAGCGAGTCGGCGCGCAGAACCTGCACGCTGCCGTCGCGCAGCGTGACGCGCAGCGTGGCGACCGCCTGGTCGGGGGGGTAGGCCAGCTCGATCTGGCGGATCTCCTGGAACTTGATCCTGGTCCAGTCCTCCAGGCGGAGACAGCGGCACTCCTTGCGCCGATCCTCGATGTCGATCCGGCTGCCACCGGCGGACTCGGAGCGCGGCGCGTGCCGTCTGTAGACGATCCGCTTGAAGTAGGCGAAGGTCAGATCGGCCACCGGTATGGTCCTTTCGCCCGAGGGGCCCTGCAGGACGAGCGTCGGATTGCCTGGCGGCGTGCGGGGGCCGCGGGTGACGGGGGCTCGGGCAACAACGGCGGCGCAGGCGGTCGCGACGGACCCCGAAACGAGAAGAGCCGCCACGATCCGCGCCGGAGCGCCGGCCGCCCGCTGACGCACGCCGCGGCTCACTCGCGAACGAACTGGATGTTGACCAGGGACGAGCTGACCACGTAGATCGTCCTGTTGTTGTCGGTGGGATCCGCCGGCACGACGTAGAAGCCGCGCCGCCCGGGGTCGTAGTCGAGGCTGTAGCCGAAGATCTTCTCGCCGTCGTAGAACTCCAGGACCGTTTTCAGATAGGACCGTCCCGAGGCGCGGCTCCGCTTCGCCCGCGGGAAGCCGCTCGCGTCGTGACCGCGGTGCCTGTCCTTGCGGCCCCAGGTCTTGACGTGGAACAGCGCCTTCAGCTCCTCGAGGCGGATCTCCTGCGACACCGCCACCTCGCCGTCGCGCCGGACGAGATGGAACAGATCGCGGGCCGGGTCGAAATCGCGCGAGAAGCCCTTGGTGACGCGGCCGTCCTTGAAATGGGCGACGAGCTTCGAGGTCCCGAGGATGGGAACGGCGCCCGGTGCGGCCGGACGGCTGGTTCCTTGCCCTGCCTCGAGGTGGGAGTTAATATCCTGTCCCCGCGCGCTTCAGTAGCCGAGTTCCGGGAAGAACCTCTTGAGCACTAGCTTGGCGACGAACAGCATCGTCAGCGGAATGCCCAGCAGGATGACCACCTGAACCGCCGCCTTCCAGCCCGGGAGTGGATCGGTCGGGATCAGGCTCGGCCGGCCCGCCGGCGGCCGCTGACCCGGGGGATTGGCGCCGCCCGGACGGCGATTCATCGTCGACATGGGGCGATCTATATCACAGGCGCACGGCAAAATCTTCCCGGGCCGGCGGATCACGGATTCGTAGGGCGGTCGGCGGTGCCCTTTCCGTCGGTGGCGCAAACAGGGTATATTTCATATGTTGCCTGCGGAGACGGGTGCCGTGACCATCGAGCAAGCCCTGCGGGACGAGCGCCTGGGGAACCTGCCGCTCTCCAGCCCCGCGTGCGTGAATCGAGGGACGAGTCTTCAGGAAACGCTTCGCCTGATGCGCCAGGAGAGCGCCGGCTGCGTCCTGGTGTGCGATGGGGAGAAGGTGGTCGGGATCTTCACCGAACGCGACGTGCTCGACAAGCTGATCGGCCACGGCATCAGCGAGAGCGAGCCGGTCGATCGCTTCATGACCTCCCGGCCGGCCTGCCTGACGCCGTCGGACACCCTGGGAGAGGCGGTGCGGCTGATGACCGAGGGAGGATACCGTCACATCCCCCTCCTCGACGAGCGCGGGCACCGCGCCGGGTTGATCGCCGCGCGTGACATCGTGAACTACGTCGCCGAGCATTTCCCGGCGGAAGTCGTGAACCTGCCGCCCCGGCTCGATCAGACCTTCAACACGGCCGAGGGCGCCTGAGCCAAATGTACGCGAGACGCGACCCGCGCCGCGGGCGCATGAGGAGATAAAAGAGACAGTGAGCACCGAGACCGAGGTAGCCCCCCCGATTGCCAAGGTCACAGAACTCGACACCGTCGTCATCCGGTTCGCGGGCGATTCGGGCGACGGCATGCAGCTGACCGGAACCCAGTTCGCCGACACCACCGCCCTGGTCGGGAACGATCTCGCCACCCTGCCCGACTTTCCGGCCGAGATCCGCGCGCCGGCTGGAACGCTGGCGGGCGTATCGGGATATCAGATCAGCTTCTCGTCCCACGACATCAAGACGCCCGGCGACCAGCCGAACGTGCTGGTGGCGATGAACCCGGCCGCCCTGAAGACGAACCTGGGCGACCTCGACGAGGGCGGCATCCTGATCCTCGACACCGACGCCTTCACCGAGGGCAACCTGCACAAGGCCGGCTACAAGACCAACCCGCTGAAGGACGGCAGCCTGGTCGGCTACCGCCTGTTCGACATCCCGCTCACGGCCCTGACGCTGCACGCCGTGTCCGAGGCCGGCCTGAGCGGCCGCCAGGCGACCCGCTGCAAGAACTTCTTCGCGCTCGGTCTGGTGTTCTGGCTGTACGAGCGCCCGGTCGACTACACGCGCGAGTGGATCGAGAAGAAGTTCAAGAACAGCGAGCAGATGGCCAAGGCGAACACCCTGGCGCTCCTGGCCGGCTACAACTACGCCGACACGACCGAGGTGTTCACCACCCACTTCCGGGTGCGCAAGGCCGATCTGGCGCCGGGGACGTACCGCAAGGTCACCGGCAACGAAGCGACCGCGATGGGATTCATCACCTCCGCGCTGATCACCGGCCGCCCGCTGTTCTACGGTTCGTACCCGATCACGCCGGCCAGCGATATCCTGCACGAACTGTCGAAGTTCAAGAACTACCCCGTGAAGACGTTCCAGGCCGAGGACGAGATCGCCGCCATCGGCGCGGCGATCGGCGCCGCCTACGGCGGGTCGCTCGGGCTCACCGGGACGAGCGGCCCCGGCGTGGCGCTCAAGAGCGAGGCGATCGGCCTCGCGGTCATGACCGAGCTGCCGGTCGTCATCGCCAACATCCAGCGCGGCGGCCCGTCGACCGGCCTGCCGACCAAGACGGAGCAGGCCGATCTGTTCCAGGCGGTGCTGGGGCGCAACGGCGAGTGCCCGGTCGCGGTGGTCGCGCCGGCCACGCCGGCCGACTGCTTCACCATGGCGATCGAGGCGTTCCGGATCGCCACGCGCCACATGACGCCGGTCCTGTTCCTGTCCGACGGCTATCTCGGGAACGGCGCCGAGCCGTGGAGGGTGCCGCGCCAGGAGGATCTGCCGAAGTTCGAGGTGAAGTTCCGCACCGAGAAGGAAGGCTTCTTCCCCTACCTGCGCGACCCGAAGACGCTGGCGCGCCCCTGGGCCATTCCGGGGACGCCCGGTCTCGAGCACCGGATCGGCGGGCTCGAGAAGGAGGACGTGACCGGCAACGTCAGCTACGACCCGCAGAACCACGAGAAGATGGTCCGCCTGCGCGCCGAGAAGATCGCCCGGATCGCCGACGACATCCCGCCCCTCGAGGTCCTCGGGAAGCCCGCCGGGAAGGTTCTGGTGGTCGGCTGGGGCAGCACCTACGGAGCGATCACCTCCGCAGTGCAGGAATTGCAGGCCAAGGGACTGCCGGTGTCGTCGATCCACCTGCGCCATCTCAACCCGTTCCCGCGCAACCTGGGCGAGATTCTCCGCACGTTCGACAAGATCCTGGTGCCCGAGCTCAATCTGGGGCAGCTTCGCACGCTGATCCGCGCCCGTTACCTGGTGGACGCGGTCGGCCTCAACAAGGTCCAGGGAAAACCGTTCAAGGTCTCCGAGATCGTCAAGTCGATCGAAGAGCTCCTCCGAGGTTAGAGTCCATGCCCTCCGGTGTCGATGTCAAAGAGCCCAAGCTGACCCGGGCCGACTTCGCCACGGACCAGACGGTCCGCTGGTGCCCGGGTTGCGGGGACTACGCCATCCTGGCCCAGGTGCAGAAGATGATGCCGAGCCTGGGCGTCCCGCGCGAGAACGTGGTGTTCGTGTCGGGGATCGGCTGCTCCAGCCGCTTCCCGTATTACATGAACACGTACGGGTTCCACACCAT
>CAYLND010000264.1:0-4087 GCA_964384905.1 uncultured Acidobacteriota bacterium | reverse complement strand
TGGGCGCCGCGGTCGCGGCCAATCACGCCGGCGCCGGGGCGCTGCGCGCTCTCGCCGCCGAGCATGGCGCGGAGACGATCGCCCGCTACATGGAGGACCTCGAGACGCTGGCCGAGACGCGCATCCGTGAGGCTCTCGCGGGCCTCCCGCCGGGCGTCCGCGAGGCGACCGAGCGTCTCGACGACGGCTCGCCGCTTTCCGTGGCCGTCACGGTCGAGGGCGGCCGCGCCCGCATCGATTTCGCCGGCTCGAGCGGCGTCCACCCCGGCAATCTGAACGCCACGCCCGCCGTCGTGCGCAGCGTCGTCATGTACGTCCTGCGGCTGCTCCTGCGCCAGCCGCTTCCCCTGAACGAAGGGCTGCTGCGCGCGGTGACGCTCGACATCCCGCGCGGCATCCTCGACCCCGATTTCGATCTCGACCCGGCGCGCGCCCCGGCGATCGTCGGCGGCAACATCGAGACCAGCCAGCGGCTGGTCGACACCCTGCTCAAGGCGCTGCGGCTCGCGGCCTGCAGCCAGGGAACGATGAACAACGTCCTGTTCGGGAACGACCGCTTCGGCTACTACGAGACCCTCTGCGGCGGCTGCGGCGCCGGCCCCGGCTTCGACGGGGCGAGCGCGGTGCACAGCCACATGACCAACACGCGGATCACCGACCCCGAGGTTCTCGAGCACCGCTATCCGGTGCGCGTGGAGCGCTTCGCCATCCGCCGGGGATCGGGCGGCGCCGGGCGGCATCGCGGCGGAGACGGCGCGGTGCGCGAGCTTCTCTTCCTGGCGCCGGTGTCGCTGTCGGTCCTGGCGCAGCACCGGACGGTGCGCCCCTATGGTCTCGACGGCGGCGAGCCGGGGCAGGCGGGACGCCAGCGCGTGCTGCGCGCCTCCGGCGAGGTTCTGGATCTCGAGCCGATCGCGAGCTGCGAGATGAATCCGGGGGATCGGCTGGTCGTCGAGACGCCGGGCGGCGGCGGGTTCGGGGCGCCGGGGGCGTGAGACCGTCCCGGCTCTCTCCTCAGTGCATGGGCTCGTGCGACGCGTGCGCCCCGGCGCCGGGACGGCGGTCGGGGAACAGCCGGCGCAGCGCGTCGCGCATCGCCTCGAGCTGGAACGGCTTGCCCATCAGGAGATTTCCGGTGGTCGAGGCGAACTCCAGGAGCTGCGGCCGCGCTGCGTCGCTGGCGAGGAAGATGACCCGGCGCGCCAGCTTCGGCCGCAGGGAGCGCAGCGTGTCGAGAAGACTGCGTCCGTCGAGGCGCGGCATCTCGAAATCGGCGATCAGCGCCTCGTACTCCTCGCTCTTCAGCTTGGCCAGGGCCGACTCGCCGGTCTCGGCGGTGTCGGCCCGGTAGCCCAGGCTTCCCAGAAGCTCGACCAGCAGGTCCTGCACGTGCGGCTCGGTCTCGGCGATCAGGATGCGCGGTCCGATCGGCCGGAGCGCCGGCTCGGCGGCCGGGGGCTGGTCGCTGACGCGCTCCGCCGCTTTCCGCTCCTCGCTCGCGGCCGTCTGATGTTCGGCCGGCGCGACCGGCAGCTCCACGGTGAACACGGCGCCGCTCCCCGGCCCGCCCGACACGCGGATCACCCCGCCGTGGTCCCGCACGATGGCGAAGCAGACCGACAGACCCAGCCCGCGCCCCTTGCCGACCGCCTTGGTGGTGAAGAACGGATCGAAGACGCGCCGCGCGTTCTCGGTGGCGACGCCCGGGCCGTCGTCGGCGAAGGTCAGCACCACCCGCCCGTTCCGGTGCTCGCCGCCGATGGTCAGGGTGCCTTGACCCCGGTGATCGAACATCGCCTGCTGGGCGTTGGTGATCAGGTTGGTGAAGACGAGCTGGAGCTGGTGGAAATCGCCCAGGACCAGCGGCAGCCGCGGGTCGAGACGCGTCACCACCTCGATGCGCGACGATTTCAGATCGTAGGCCTTGCGCTCCAGCGTCTTGATCAGGACGCCGCTCAGGCCGAGCGGCCGCTTCTCGGGCCGCTCGCGGCGCGAGAAGCGCAGGAGGTCCGACACGATCCGGGCGGCGCGGTCGGCCTCGCGCGAGATCACCTCGACCCCTTTGCGCATCTTCGTGTCGAGGTCGATCTGGTTCAGGAGCTGCGCGTAGCCGATGACGGCGCACAGCGGGTTGTTCAGCTCGTGCGCGACGCCGGACAGGAGGCTCCCGAGCGCCACCATCTTCTCGTTCTGGATGACCTCCTCCTGGGTGTCGCCGATCTGCCGCAGCCGCGCGTGCAGCTCGTTGTGCAGGCGGGTGTTCCCGAGCGCCAGCGCCACCAGGGACGACAGGATCATGGCGCTCTGCCGGTCGCGCTCGCCGTAGCGTCCCGGCAGCCGCACCCGGTTCACGTTGAGCACCCCGATCAGCTCGCCGCGCATGGTCAGCGGGCAGACGATGGCCGCCTTGATCGACCGCAGCGCGCGCACGCCGGCGAACCGCGTGTCCTCGGTGACGTCGTCGTTGATGACGACCGGCTCCTGCTGCTGCGCCACGCGTCCGGCGACGCGCTCGCCGATCGCCAGGTGGGTCTCCGTCAGGATCTCCTGCTGCAGCGACGTCGAGATGGCGATCTGCAGCTCGCGGTTCTCGTCCAGGAGCATGAGCGAGGCGTCGTCGGCCTCCAGGATGTCGATCGCCGCCTTCACGATGCGGCCGTACAGCTCGTCCGAATCGAGGGTCGAGAAGATCGTGCGGCTCAGCTCGAACAGGGCGAGGCGCTCGAGGAGGTGGCGCCGCTCGAGGGCCTTGCCGACCGAGAACAGGAGATCCTTGAGGACGATCGGCTTCTGCAGGAAATCGAACGCCCCGGCGCGCAGGCTCTCGATGGCGCTCTCGTACGTGCCGTGCGCCGTGATGACGATGAACTGGATATCGCGATGGATCGACTGGATGCGCCGGACGGTCTCGAGACCGTCGATCCCGGGCATCTTCAGGTCGGCGATGACGACGTCGAACCGCGCCCCCCGGACCTTGTCGAGGGCCTGCGTCCCATCCTCGGCCAGATCGACGACATACCCCTGCGCGGTGAGGGCCTGCCTCAACAGGTCCCTCATCATCGGCTCGTCGTCGATCACCAGGATGCACGCCGCGTTCGAGCCCGCCAGCAAACGGGTCTCCGCGGACATCCGAAGTAACTCCCTCCCCCCGCCCTCCCCGGGGTTCGGCTCGCTCAGGGCCGCGCGAGCGCGGTGTTCGGCATCATCCTCCTGGCCGCATCCGCTTCTTTGCTGCCGGGCCACCGGGCGATGATCTCGTTCAGGATCGGACGTGCCTCTTCGTCACGACCCGATTTCACCAGCACCTCGGCCAGACGCGCCTTGAACTGCGGCTCGTCCGGACGCTCGCGCGTGCCGCGCCGGAAGTAGAGCGCGGCCACCCCCATGTCGCCCACCTCCACCATCATGACCCCGAGACCGAGGAGCGCCGGCGGATAGCCCGGCGACAGCCCCAGCGCCTCGTGGTACAGCTCGACCGCGCGTGGCGTGTTGTGCGCGCCTTCCTGGTACATGCGCGCCAGGACGGCGGCGATCTCGGCGTCGGTGGGCCGCGCCTTGTGCACGTTCTCTTCGATGGCGATCGCCTTCTCCCAGTCGTGACTGATCGCCAGGGACAGCGCCGTGCGGTGGCAGGCCGCCGGGTCGGCCGCGCGCCCGCACGCCAGGCAGCTCTCCGGCGAGACCAGGCGGCCCATCTCGGCGACGCGCACGGTCCCGGCCATGGGACCCATGGCGGCCGCGGGCCGTGGGGCGCTCGCGACCAGCCCCAGTACCGCGGCGAAGGCCAGCACACCTCGTAGCGTTTGTTTCACAAATCCTCCGGGCGGGCATCGCGCGGCCGGACGCCACGTCTCGCACCACGCCACCGCGTCACACGAAGAACATAGGCCCCGCGGCCCGGATCGCAAGCGATTGCATTTTTGTGCTCGGCGCGTAGGATCGGCGCGGCTGGTGCCCCTTGGTTCTCATTTCAGGAGGTGGAACAGATGCGGAGGACTCCGTCCATGGCCATCCTGGCGCTCGGCAGCCTGCTCATGACCGGCGCGGCCCGCGGCGCGGCCCGTAGCGCCGTCCCCGGCGCGCCGCC
>CAYLND010000263.1:0-4136 GCA_964384905.1 uncultured Acidobacteriota bacterium | reverse complement strand
TCCGCTCCTCATAGAGGATTTCAATTA
Organism: uncultured Acidobacteriota bacterium; assembly: GCA_964384905.1. Lineage (GTDB taxonomy): Bacteria > Acidobacteriota > Polarisedimenticolia > Gp22-AA2 > Gp22-AA2 > Gp22-AA3. The sequence continues at coordinate 4,109 of CAYLND010000263.1, read as the reverse complement.
CACAGTTGGAACGTACCTTACGAACAATGGCGCATGGGTCGTACAGTCCGGGTTCGGTGTGAATCCGATGACCATAAGTTCTCCGAGCTTAAGTTACCCGACTTATATGGGCGGCCAGGGCGTCGGGAACGCGGTGTCCATGACTACCAGCGGGGAGGACGCCAGAAGCGTCTTCACATCACAAAACTCCGGTAGCGTTTATGCAGCATTTCTTGTGCAGGTCAGCGCGGCGTCAACAACTGGTGATTATTTCTTTTTCCTCTGGGAATCCGGTAACTTTTTCGACGGGAGACTTTACATAAAGTACGACACAGGTTCTGGCAACATCGCTTTCGGCTTGACAAAGCAATCTACCGGTGAAACACCAACCTACACGGGCTTCAGCTATGCCCTCAACACCACCCACTTGGTCGTCGTCAAGTACACCTTCAACTCCGGAACGGCGAACGACAGCGTCAGCTTGTTCGTTAATCCCACGCCCGGTTCCGCGGAGCCAGCGGCTACAGTTGGCCCCTTGGCCCCCGCGAACACCGACGCCGCACAGATACAAGGAATTGGACTGCGCCAGAATGCCGCCGCTAGCTCCCCAACCCTCCGCGTCGATGGGTTCCGCGTTGCAACCGCTTGGGGCGACGCAGTGACGACGAACCTAGTCGCCACGTGTCCCTCAGCAGCCAATGTGCAGTGTGCGTCGCAGGTTCCTACGCCGCTCACGACGGCGAATTTCACTGACCCGGGCAACGGCACAATTAGCGGCGGCTGCTCGCCGTACACGGTGAGCTCCAGCGACTCCTCCGTGCCCGGTTCCCCCCCGGCGTGCGCCAACAACGTCGTAATTACCCGCACCTACACGATTACTGACAGTTGCGGAGATTCAACGCAATGCCAGCAGACGATCACAGTGAAGGACACGACCAAACCGGTCTTCACGGGCTGCCCGGGGGCGGCGATTCCGCTGGGTTGCAATCCGGCAACATTGCCGACCTGCGCCGACGCGCTCGCGCTCGTCACTCACAATGACAATTGCGACGGGCAAATGCGCCTGGCCCCGGCCAATGGGCGTGCGCGGTGTTCCTGGGCGGCGTCCTCACGACACCCGCCGTGGCCTGCGTCACGCGGCTGGTCGGCTACGACGCCGGTCTGGTCGTCTCGGCGTCGCACAATCCGTATCGCGACAACGGCATCAAGGTCTTCTCGCGTACCGGCGAGAAGCTGTCCGACGAGACAGAGCTTGCGATCGAGCGGGAGGTCCTCGACGGACGGGACCCGGCCGGCGGCCGCGTGGCCCCCGTCGCGGCCGCGACCGGCCACGCGCCGGTCGCTCCGGCGGATCTCGCCGCGCGCTATCTCGGCTGGCTGCGGGGTGCGATCGAGCCCGGCGCGACGCTGGCCGGTTGGCACATCGTTCTCGATTGCGCCAATGGCGCCGCCAGCCTCCTGGGACCCGAGCTCTACCGCGGTCTGGGCGCCACGGTCGCCACCATCAACGCCCGCCCCGACGGCCGCAACATCAACGAGGACTGCGGCGCCCTGCACCCGCAGGCCCTGGCGCAGGAGGTGCTGCGGCTGAACGCGCGCCTCGGGCTGGCGTTCGACGGGGACGCGGACCGCTGCCTGTTCGTGGATTCGAGCGGCCGCGCTCTGGACGGTGATTACGTGCTGTATCTCGCGGCGAGGGACCTGATGGCCGCGGGGCGCCTGCGCGGCCACGCGGTGGTCGGCACGGTGATGTCCAATCTGTGGCTGGAGAAGGCGTTGAAACAGGAGGGGATCCGGCTGTCGCGCGCGCCGGTCGGCGACAAATACGTCCTGGAGGAGATGATACGCGGCGGACACGTGCTCGGAGGCGAGCAGTCCGGGCACATCATCTTCCTGGAGAAGACGTCGACGGGAGACGGCCTCCTGACCGGTCTCCTGTTCCTCGATCTGTTGCGCCGCAGCGCCTTCGATCTGGCTGCCTGGGCCGCCGACATCCGACCCTGTCCCCAGGTCCTGGTCAACGTGCAGGTGCGCGAGCGACCGCCGCTCGAGAAGCACCCGCGCATCGGCCCGGCCATCCGCGACGAGGAGCGACGTCTCGGCGGCAGCGGACGCCTGCTGGTGCGCTACTCCGGCACCGAGCCGAAGGCCCGCATCATGGTCGAGGGCGAATCGCTGCAGGTCGTCGAAGAGGCGGCCGCCCGCTTGAAGTGGATCATCCAGAGGGAGATTGGCCGGGACCCTTCCTGAACCGCATTCCTGAGGAGAGCCGATGGAGCCGGTACGACTCGGTGTCAATGTCGACCACGTCGCCACGATCCGCGAAGCGCGCCGGTCGCGCGAGCCCGAGCCGGTCGCGGCGGCGCTCCTGGCGGAGCTGGCGGGGGCGGACCAGATCACGGTCCATCTGCGCGGCGACCGCCGGCACATCCAGGATCGTGACGTGGATCTGCTGCGCCGCTCGATCGCGACCCGGCTCAATCTCGAGGCGGCGGCGACCCCGCAGATGGTGACCATCGCCTCGACCTACAAGCCCGACACGGTCACGCTCGTGCCGGAGCGCCGCGAGGAGATCACGACGGAAGGAGGCCTGGACGTCCTGCTGAACCAGAACCTCGTGCGCAAGACGGCCCAGGATCTGAAGGCGGCGGGCGCCGTCGTCTCGGTGTTCGTCGACCCGGACTACGACCAGATCAAGGCGACCGCCAAGCTCGAGATCGGGGTGATCGAAATCAACACCGCCAAATACTCCGAGGCGTCCCGGCCCGCCCAGGCGGCCGCCGAGGCGGACAAAGTGGCCCAGGCGGCGCGCGCCGCCGCCAAGCTGGGTCTCCGTGTGATCGCCGGGCACGGCCTCACGTACCGCAACGTCCGGAGCATCGTCCAGATCCCGGAGATCGAGGAGCTGAACATCGGGCACTCGATCGTGGCGCGCGCCGCGCTCGTCGGGATGGAGCGGGCCGTGCGCGAGATGAAAGCGCTGATGCACAGATGAAGCGCCACCCCGCTTACGATCCGCCCGAGTACGCCGGCTTCGCCGCCGAGGCGGACGTCATGGCGGAGTACGTCGAGATCGTGCGCCGCGACCCCCGGCGCCGGGCGATCGTGGAGCGTCTCGACGCCGCCGCCCTGATCCGCCTGTACGAGGGGCTCGTCCGGTTCCGCCTGTACGACATCGTCCTCAAGCGCTGGGTGCGTCAGGGCGTCATCTCCAAGGCGTGGCTCGGCACGGGCGAGGAGGCGGTCACGGTCGGCGCCGTCCAGGCGCTCGTCAAGGGCGACGTCGCCGGGCCGATGATCCGGAATGCCGGCGCCTGCTGCGAGATGGGCATGCCGGTCGCGGACATGCTCAGGGCGTATCTGGGCACGGCCGACCAGATCTCGCGCGGTCGGGACCTGCATACCGGCGACCCCGCCCTCGGCGTGATCCCCTCGACGAGCATGATGGGGTGCCTCGTTCCGGTGTTCACCGGGATCGGTCTCGCCCTGCTGCAGCGCCACGAGAGACGGGCGGGCCTGACCTGGATCGGCGACGGCGCCAGCCGGACCGGGGCCTTCCACGAGGGGCTGAACTTCGCCGCCGTGCTCAAGGTGCCGATCGTCTTCGTGGTGCAGAACAACCAGGTGGCTCTGGGGACCGCGGTCGAGAAGCACAGCCGGGGAGAGATGGAGGCGCTGCGCCCCGGCTACGGCGTGGACGGGCTGTCCTGCGAGGGCAACAACGTCCTGGACGTGTACGCGGCGACCCGGCTTCTCATCGATCGCTGCCGCGCGGGAGAAGGTCCGCTCCTCCTGAACGCGCGCACCTTCCGGATGGGCGGCCATGCCACCCACGACGAGGCCGAGGCCCGCGTCCTGTTTACCCCGGAACAATTCCGTTATTGGGGCCGGCGCGATCCCATCGGCACGTATGAGGCCTATCTTATCGACGCGGGTCCCGCTCTCGACGGCCGGCGCCGCGGCGCCGCCACGCGCCGGGAGTCCAACGCCGCGATCCTGGCCGAGGCGGAGGCGCGCGTGACCGAGGAGGTCGAGACGGCCGAGAAGGAGGCGCTGGAGAGCCGCCGCGACCGCATGCCCGAGCCCGCCGACGCCGCGCGCGGCGTCTACGCCGGGGACGAGGCGAACGG
>CAYLND010000262.1:0-4140 GCA_964384905.1 uncultured Acidobacteriota bacterium | reverse complement strand
ATGCCTGAAAGGGAACAGCCCTTTCAACGTCTATGGTGAGAAATCCGGGCTAGGCTCCGGCCGGCGGACGCTGCCCGATTGCGGCGCCCCGGCAGCGGCCGATGTCCCCGGCATGATGGAACACGTCGCCCGCCTGCTAGCATGCGGGCTCCTGCCGGGAAAGCAGACACCACGATTGCGAGATCCCGTTCGCAAGGAGAGCGCCATGAAGAGACGGCTCCCGGCATGGATCGTCACGACACTCCTGTTCGGCACGGCGCAGACCGACGCCGATCTCGCTCCCTTGAAGACCGACCCTCGATTCGCGGCGATCGCCGACACGGTCGAGCGCGACGCCCATCCTTGCCGGTACGACGGAGCGAACCGGCGATTCGATTTCTGGGTGGGTGACTGGAACGTCACGACGCCCCAGGGCCGGACCGCCGGAACCAACAGCATCCAGTCGCTCCTGGACGGGTGCCTCCTCCTCGAGAACTGGAGCAGCGCCTCGGGCGCCTCGGGCAAGAGCGTGAACTACCTCGACCCCGCCACCCGCACCTGGCGACAGGTCTGGGTCGACAGCGGCGGCGAGGTCATCACCTACGAAGGGGAGTTCCGCGACGGCGCGATGCGCTTCCACGGTGAGCACGTCGACCGGAGCGGCCGGAAGGTCCTCTCACGCATGAGCTTCACGCCGCTCTCCGGCGGGCACGTGCGCCAGCACATCGAGGAGTCCGCCGACGGCGGCGCGACGTGGTCGGTCTGGTTCGACGGGAATTACGCGCCGCGCCGCTAGGACAAAAAGCCCGGCAGCCCCATGTATAATGCGCCCATCGCTGGGCGGGGGGATGGACGCACGCAGGTACACGTTCGCCGGGGGAGGCATTTGTGTCCTCGTCCTGGCCGTCCTGGGGGGGTGGCGCTTCGCGCGCACTCTCAACCGGGAGGGGCCGGACACCCTGCCGCGGGGTTTCCCGACCGCCGCGCCGCCCCACCCGATCGTTCCGATGCATGTCCGAGAGGACTACACCGACGAGCTGACGCTCAGCCTCCTCACCTTCGGGGATCGCCTGCGAGCCCGCGACCGGGACGCGGCGATCGCCTGGCTCTCTCCACGGTTCGCGGGGCAATCGCTGCGCGCGCCGGCCGGCGAGACCGTCGATCTCGGTCTCGGGGCCACCCTCACGCGCGATGCGGCTGAGGCGAGACAGGTCCTGGGCCCGGCTGGCTTCGTCGACTCGTTCCAGGAGCGGGTCAGGGACTGGAAGCGGATCGACGAGGTGCGCTGGGACGTCGTCTCGGTCGAGTTCCAGCAAGGCAGTCCACTGTGGGGCCGGGCGGTTCTCGATTTCGCCTCGCTCGGCACGGGCGGAAAGGGCGAGCCGCGCTCGCTCCGCGGTCGCGGCACCGCCCTCGTCGCCAAGCGAGGCGGGGCCTGGACGCTGGAGGGTCTCGAGATCGCGTCGATCGAGGAGCGCTCCCGCCCGGCGCCGATCTTCACCGAGGTGACGGCGTCCTCCGGTCTGTCGCACCAGGGCGTCCGCTGGCCTCAGGCGCCGAACGACACGATTTTCTGGAACGGCGCCGCCAGCGCCGACGTGAACGGCGACGGGCTGTGGGACATCTTCCTGCCGAGCCGCCCGCGGAACTTTCTCTATGTCGCCCGGCCCGACGGCGGCTACGCGGACGAGGCCGAGGCGCGCGGCCTGGCCGTTCCCGGCGGCGGGACCGGAGCCGTCTTCTTCGATTTCGACAACGACGGCGACCTCGACCTCGCCGTCGCCAACGACAGCCACCCGAAGCGGAACGGCACCCTCGATGGAGGACCGCTGCGCTTCTACATTCGCGAGGGGACGGGCGACGCCTGGCGCTACCGTGAGGCGAGCCACGAGGTCGGCTTCGACGCCGTGACGAACGCCTACGCGCTGGTCGCGTTCGATTACGACGGGGACGGCTTCCTGGATCTCTTCGTCGCCAACTACGCCCCGGAGCGGGTCGTGATGCCCAACGCCTGGATCAACGCCCGCAACGGCACGCCGGATCTCCTGTTCCACAACCTCGGGGGCCGGAAGTTCGAGGAGGTCGGCCAGCGCGCGGGGCTGGCCGACACCCGCTGGGGATACGCGGCGGCCGCCGCCGACTACGACCGTGACGGACATCCCGATCTCTACGTGGCGAACGATTTCGGCCTGAACGCGCTCTGGCGGAACGAAGGGAACGGCAGGTTCACCGACGTCGCCGAGTCGGCCGGCGTGCTCGATCGCGGCTTCGGAATGAGCGCCGCCTGGGGCGATCTCGACAACGACGGCCGCCTCGATCTCTATGTGTCGAACATATCGTCGGTCGAGGGTTCGCGCATCCTGGACCGGCTCAGCGTGCGCTCCCCGTCCGTCGACGCGCTCCGCAAGATGGCGGCGGGCAACAGCATCTATCTCTACCGGGATGGAAAGTTCGAAGCGTCCCCCGCCGAGCGTGGCGGGGTGGATTGCGCCTGGGCCTGGGGCGCCCTGCCGTTCGATCTCGATCTGGACGGCCGCCTCGACATCTTCTGCACCAACGGCTACATCACGGGCCGGCAGAGCGGCGACGCGTTGAGCTTCTACTGGCGCCACGTCGTCGCCTCCTCGATGGAGGAGGCGGAGCAGGAACCGTCGCTGGGCGCCCGCGTCGCCGTCACCGATGCCACCTACGCCCGCGGGATGGAGCGCATGGGCTTCATCGACGGCATGTCCGAGGGCGGCCACCAGCGCGATCATCTGTGGATCAACGCCGGGGCGGGCTTCGTCGACCTCTCGGACGTCAGTGGCGCTGATTCTCAGCTGGACGGACGCGCCCTGCTGGCCGCCGATTTCGACGACGACGGCGACGTCGACCTCTTCGTCCACGAGATGGAGGGGGAAAGGCACCGGATGTACCGGAACGACGCCGCGGTGCCCGGGGCCGGGTTTCTCAAGCTGAGGCTGCGCGCCACGAAGAGTCAGTGGCAGGCGATCGGCGCCGAGGTCGTGGTCCGCGGCGGCAGCGCCGGCCCCTGCTCCCAGGTCCTCCAGTGCGGGTCGGGGTATCTGAGCTGCCAGCCTCCGGAGCTCGTCTTCGGCCTGGGCGACGCCAAAGAGGGCCAGGTCGAAGTCTACTGGCCCGGCGCGATCCACGAGTCGTTCGGGCGGGTCCCGGCGGGGTCCCGGGTCCTGCTGGTCCAGGGGACCGGCACGCCGGTCCCGTACCCCCCGCGCCCGCATCCCCTCGAGAGGGCGTCGGCTCATTGAGAATCATCACGGCCTCATAATCCCTACGTCCTGCCCCGGTGGGTTGGAGCGGACCCGACCTGTGTCACGAGGCGAGAGCGCTTTCAAATTCAGGCGGTTGCGTCCGTACGCGGTCGGCCGCGGCTGCGGCCGGCCAGCCTGGCACCGCCCTTGCTGTAGGTCCTTATACGCGCCGCAGTCCTGAGCCCAGGAGAACTTGAACGATGACACGAAGGCCGCTGCTGCTCCGGTTGGCCGGACTGCTGTTGATCGTCTCCGCGATCCTCTTGAACTATCACGCCCTGGGCGCCGTGCTGGCGCCCGACGAGGAGATCGCGCGGCCCAGCATCATCCACGCGATCGTCGTGATGCAGGGCGTCATGGCGGTCCTGGGGCTGTGGCTTCTCACACTCCCTCCCCGCATCCTCTCCCCGGTTTTCGTCGGGGCGCCCATCCTGCTGATGGTGACCGGGCTGGGCGGTTTCGGCGCCTGGGCCCAGGCCCGCTTCTACGAATGGGTCCAGCCACGCATTGGCTCGCTTGCGCAGTACTGCGACTGCTGGAACAAGGACCCCGAGGGCTACCCTCAGGCGGCCAAGCTGACTTGGGCGACGGCGAGACTGAAGAAGGCCGAGGCGGCGTCGCCGGACTCCGTCGAGACCCTCGAGGCGAAGCAGCTGCTCGCCGACTTTCTGATGCGCGACGGACAGAACGACAAGGCGATCCAGGTGCTTCTGGGTGCGCTCGAGACCGCCAAGGCCAGGGCGCTGCCAACGGAGGAGATCAACCAGATCCGCTTCTGGCTGGGCATCGCGAACATGCGCACGGGCGAGGTGCAGCACTGCATACAAATGCGCGGCTCCGAGAGCTGCCTGTTCCCGATCTCGAAGAACGCCGTCTGGCAGAACAAGGAGGG